>JBGATZ010000394.1:0-4478 GCA_044228905.1 Cyclobacteriaceae bacterium
CCATGGATGCAACTGAACTATATGAAAAAGCAAAGGCTGCAGGACTGAATGGAAGAGTGATTGGCGATGTGAATGAAGCAATAAAGGAAGCGAAGGCGGCAGCAAATAATGATGACCTGATTTTTATAGGCGGAAGCACTTTTGTGGTGGCGGAAATAGATGAGCTTTAAAGAATAAACGAACGTACATTGAAAAGTAAACTAAAACGATTTGAGATCATTGCGGGCAGAGACAATGTGCTGGAGCCAGGCAAAGAGATGTTTACTCAGATCAAGGGCAAATGGAATTCTGAGTTTTTTAAGAATAGCAATCCAATCACAGCAGAATTCGCATGCGGCAGGGGAGAATACTCTATCGGTTTGGCCACCCTTTTTCCTCAACGCAATTATATCGGGGTGGATGTGAAGGGCGATCGTCTTTGGAAGGGGAGCACGCTTGCTGTAGAGAATAAAATCAGCAATGTTGGCTTTCTCCGGGCTAATATGACTTTAATCGATAACTTTTTTGATGAAGGAGAACTGGATGAAATCTGGCTGACGTTTCCTGACCCGCGTCCGCGTAAGCGCGATATCAAAAGGAGATTGACCAACTCACGGTTTCTTGATATGTACAGAATGATCCTGAAACCAGAGGGGTATTTCCGCTTCAAGACCGACAACACACCTTTGTTCGAATATACTTTGGAGGAGCTGCAATCACGAAATGACATTGTGGATCTTACCGTAACGCATGATCTGTATAACTCTGATCTGAGACACGAATGCTTTGATATTAAAACCCGTTTCGAAGAGATGTTTACAGCAAAAGGAGAGATCATTAAATATCTTCGTTTTAAATTCAGGCACTAGGTCATTCGGGCGATAACATTTTGGTAATTTACCTGTGATCATTCGATAACAGCGCATACCTATATTTGTAAAACGCTAAACCCGCATGAATTTCTGGAGTCTAACAGAAGTTCTGTTCTATGGCAAAACGAAGGAAACGAGAAGTAGATGTTGTAGTTCTTTCCGATATTCATCTCGGAACCTACGGGTGTCACGCAGAAGAACTTCTTCGCTATCTCAAAACAATCAAACCTTCCCGTCTTATTCTTAATGGCGATATCATCGACATGTGGCAATTTAGTAAACGCTATTGGCCAAAGTCGCACATGCAGATTGTGAAGCACATTACCGGCTTGCTGGCGAAGGGAACAAAGATTACCTACCTCACTGGCAACCATGATGAGATGCTGCGCAAGTTTGCCGGATTCAAGCTTGGTTCGTTTAATATTGCTAATAAGAAAATTATAAATCTGAATGGTAAACGCGCCTGGATCTTTCATGGTGATGTGTTTGATGTAACCATGCAACACTCCAAGTGGATAGCCAAACTAGGTGCTGTGGGTTATGACTCTCTTATTCTTCTTAATACGTTTGTCAATTTTGTGCTTAAGCTTTTTGGAAGAGGAAAGATCTCGCTATCCAAAAAAGTAAAGGACAGTGTAAAGCAGGCAGTAAAATTTATTAACGATTTTGAGAAGACGGCTTCAGATATAGCTATTTCAAATGGCTATGATTATGTGGTTTGCGGGCACATTCACCATCCGGAGATAAAGATGATAAAAAACGAAGAAGGAGAAGTGATGTATTTGAATTCCGGAGACTGGATTGAGAACCTGACGGCTCTCGAATATCATAAAGGTGAGTGGCGGGTCTATCGTTATAATGATGATCTGGTGGCGCAATCCGTGAAAATTCCTAAGAGATTCCGCAACAATCTGGATAATGATGAGATATTTAAGGATCTTGTCAGTGAATTTCTTACTATTAAGAAGTGAATTCGCAATCCAAAATCAATTCAGATTAAACAATGAAAATTTTGTACGCCATCCAGGGCACAGGCAATGGCCATTTAAGTAGGGCGGTAGATATTATTCCTGAACTTAAGAAATACGGAGATCTGGATTTGTTTGTGAGCGGGGCACAGGCCGAGATTGTGCTTCCTTATCCGGTAAAATACAAATCGAAAGGACTGAGCTTCTACTTTGGTAAGAGTGGGGGAATCAATTTCTATAAAACATTTCAGCAAAACAGTTCACGGGAAGTTGTGAAGGAGATTAATAGTTTTCCGGTTGAGAAATATGATCTGGTAGTGAATGACTTTGAGCCCATCTCCGCCTGGGCAGCACGGAAAAAAGAAGTGCGATTGGTGGGATTGAGTCATCAATCAGCGTTGCTCTCGAAGAAATCGCCACGGCCGAAAATCATTGATCCTTTTGGCGAATGGTTGTTGAAGAACTATGCTCCTGTAAAGAAGTATGTAGGTTTTCATTTTGAAGAATACGATAAGAATATTTTTACTCCCGTTATTCGCAATGCCATCCGTGAAGCGAAAGTAAGAGATGAAGGTCATTACACCGTTTACCTGCCAGCTTATGACGACAAGAAACTGGTGGCGTTGTTTATGAAGATGCCCAAAGTTCGCTGGCACATTTTCTCTAAACATGCAAAAAGCCCATATCACATTGGTAGAATTTCCGTGTATCCCGTAAGCGGGCAGGACTTTGTGGAGAGCGTAGTATCGAGTACCGGAGTTTTGTGTGGCGCTGGCTTTGAAACTCCGGCAGAAGTACTTCATTTGAACAAAAAACTGCTCGTTGTTCCTATGAAGAGTCAGTACGAGCAGCATTGCAATGCCGCATCTCTGAAAAATCTCGGAGTTCAGGTACTGAAAAAAGTAAAGAAGAAAAATCTGAAGAAGATTGAGAAATGGGTCGAAGGAGGGAAAAAATTAAATATTGAATTCCCAGACATCACGGCAGATGCTGTTGAGCGAATGATGGAAAAGTATGGATCGAAAGACTAATGATCAGTATGATGTGATATTATTCCGCTTCCAGTTTTTCCAGTATTGCTGATAATTCTTCGTAATCTTTAAGACCTGGCTTAAGTTCTTGACCACCCTTCAGAGCCACTCCTTCAACGGGTAAATCGAGCAACTCATCAAGGGAACCATCCTCTGAGCTATACTCAGCAAGTACCGAATAATCCAGTGCTACCTCTTTAAGAACTTTAATGGAAGCATCGAGGTAGTCTTTAACGATCAGATATTTGATATACTGTTTGTATGGGTGTAACAGAGAGGAAGTTTTTTTCCAGTCACCAAGATCAACACGTACCAGCAGCGAAAGATCTTTTATATCCTCGAGCGCGGGGAGAAGAGTTGCATCGATCTCAATATGATTTCCATAAAACTGCTTAATTAATTCCGTTGCATTTTCTGCGCAATCAATTTCGAGAACCAGTTCAGGGCCAGTTACCCAGCCATTGATTTCTTTAAATTTTTCCAGAGAAACTGCATTTGGGCCAGTTACAGGAAATCCCAGCATATCTACACCCATTCCTGCACAGTATCGGGCATCACTCAGGTTGGTAATGTTACCTACCTTTACTTTTGTTTTTAGCGACATGCTGCAAATATAGGTTGTATGGCAGCTGATTTAGCAGGATATGTGATGTTTGGTACAAGTATTTTTGGAAAAGAAGAAATACCTTTACAGTAGATTGTGTATAAACAGGAAATAGCTTGGTAATGAGAAGATTGGTAGTGCCTTTGATTGTATTGGTCCTGTTGTCGTGTGGCGATGAACCGGATACGCAAATACAAGAAGATCTTTTTTCAGGATATTACAAATTGCAGGTTGGTGCCTTTCAGATTTATGATGTGGAAGACATTCAGATTCAGCAAAATATACAAACTAAGTCTCTTTATGAGCTGAAGGTGATGGCCACGGATTCGTTTCGCAATGAAGAAGAAGGCTATTCCTATGTGATCAGCAGATACAAAAGAGCAAACGGTTCACAATCCTGGACTCCGGTGGATACGTGGACGTCAAGGATGACCAGCCGTGCAGTAGTTATTAATGAAGCCAATGTTCCTTTTGTGCGATTGATTACTCCTCTGGTAAAAGGACAGAAGTGGAATGGTAATGAGATGAATACGCTAAGTGGTGATGATCCTTGCGGTTCGGGCGGGGTATTTAATTGTGACCAGTTTGAAATAACCGCAATTGGTGAGTCGTTTGTAGCAGGAAGTATCTCTTATGAAAATACATTGACCGTAACTGAGGAAAACGATCCGGATATACTTGTTAAAAATGACGTTCGTAAAAGAGTATATGCAAAAACATTTGGTTTGATTTACGCTGAGAGCACGGTGCTGAATTATTGTACTACGCCTCCTTCGTGCTATGGAACTCAGTTTGTCAACACCGGAAGCATTTATAAACAAACCTTAAAGGAAAGTGGTCTGGAGAAATAGTATTGTTACCCTTTTTCTCTTCATGCTGTTGCAGGGGTTATATGCACAGCAAACCGATCGCTATATGGTTTTTTTTAAGGATAAAACAGGAAGCTCTTTCTCTATTTCACAACCAGACCAGTTTCTTTCATCAAAGGCGATTGAAAGAAGAGCAAAACAGGGGATTGATATCT
>JBGATZ010000395.1:0-4474 GCA_044228905.1 Cyclobacteriaceae bacterium
ATGAAATTTACCAGAAAGAAATACCTGTTGGTTTTAAATCCGTGACGGTGCTGGGTTTCTCGCAAGGTGCAGCTACCGCTTCACGATGGGTTCTGGATAATAAAATTGATTTTAGCCGGCTAATACTCTGGGCGGGGGCTTTTCCTGTAGATATGAATTTTGATGAGGGGAAAGAGATCTTGAAATCGAAGGAAGTAATTCAGGTTTATGGCACCAGTGATCCATTCATCAACTCACAACGATTGACAGAGGTGTCTGTTCTAAACGAGAAATTAAACATCAAACCGGTTGTTTTCACCTTTGAGGGAAAGCATGAGATGAATGAATCCGTTCTTTTGCAGTTAGTTTAAATTCTTCTTTACCACTGTCGCACTTGCCTGAGCGGTAGGTAATACTACCAGGTCTGCAATCACTACGTGAGCAGGTCGTGTAAGCGTGAATAGAATCAGATCTGCGATGTCATTTCCGGCCAACGGATCAAATCCTTTATATACATTTGATGCCCGTTCGCTGTCTCCCTTAAATCTCACAACGGAAAACTCTGTCTCTACAAGACCTGGATGAATGGCCGTCACTTTAATACCAAATGAGTTCAGATCGATTCGCATTCCTTTGGTAATCACATCAACAGCAGCTTTGCTGGCACAATACACATTACCATTGGCATAGATTTCTTTTCCTGCTATGGAGCCGATGTTAATGATGTGACCTGACTTACGTTCAGTCATCACGGGTAATACTTCGTGTGATACGTAAAGTAAACCTTTTACATTGATGTCCATCATCGCATCCCAATCATCTACATTACCTGTTTGAATCGGATCAAGCCCATGTGCATTACCTGCATTGTTGATTAACACATCAATGTTCTTCCATTGTACAGGCAAAGATTGAATAGCAGCATTCACTGCTTTCCTGTCTTTTACATCAAATGAAAGTGTGGTGATCTCAGTTGAAACCGATAGCTCTTTTTGAAGTTCTTTCAAACGATCAACCCTTCTGCCACATAAAATCAGATCAAAATTATTTTTAGCCAATAAACGTGCAGTGGCTTCACCAATACCGGAAGTAGCGCCAGTGATCAGCGCAATTTTTTTTTGAGTCATGTTATTGAAAAATGAAATAAACAGAGATCGTATTTGTATTCAATCGCTTTAAAGGATCTTTGTAAACACTTGGATCGGGGCCAAGCATATTAGCCACGCCTTTGGAAAAACGGATCTCCTGAGAAAATTTGAATAATGGAAAGTAGAAATCAAACCCCAGTCCGGCATCAAGACTAAAGTTGCTGTTCTTAATGTCAATATTGGCTGTGGAGGATTGGACGTCATTTTTGCCAGATAATTCAAACCCTGGTGTCATTCCCCCCACTACATACATTCTCACATTTCCTCTTCGCGTTGATTTATACTTTGCCAGCATAGGAAACTCCAGTAATACCGTTTCAATGAACTGTTCTTTCTTAGTCCGATCAGTATACGTGTATTCTATTTTATGATCGTAAAAACCAGCTTTAGGCGTTATCCGCAAATCAAATACATCATTGACATGATAGTTCACCAGGAAACCTAAAGAAAATCCCGCAGCCATTGGTGTCATCACAGAGTGTACCGTATCAAAATCATGTGTAACAAACTGGTCAGAATATTTTACCTGATACCCGGAAGAATGCAGGCCAATCAAAAATCCATAGCTGATTTTTCTACGCTCATCGTAGTTGGGATTATTCTGGCGTGCCCACTTATAACTTTGAGCCTGCGCTGAAAGCGTGATCAGTACGAAGACAATCGCAAGGATTATTTTGTGCCTGAGTAAAGCGAGCTTATTCCAAAAGTGAGCGGCTTGCATGCAGTATTTTTATATCCTAAACGGGAAAGTAACTGAACAAATTGATCGCCATCCGGAAATGCCTGAACAGACTCGGGCAAATACGTATAGGCTGATTTATCCTTTGAAACCAATCTGCCAATTACGGGCAGGATGAATCTGAAGTAGAAATTGTAAAACTGTTTAAATGGAAATTGTCGCGGGCGCGAAAACTCAAGAATAATTATTTTACCACCTGGCCTCACCACCCTCAGCATTTCAGACAAGCCCTTCTCCAAGTTCTCGAAGTTTCTCACTCCAAAACCAACGATCAATGCATCGAATTTATTTTCCTCGAACGGAAGGTTTTCAGAATCCCCAAGGAGCAATTCGATCTTATTGCCAAGATTCTTTTCAATCATTTTCTTACGACCTACTTCCAGCATGCCTTCAGAAATATCAATGCCGATCACTTTCTCCGGATTCAAATTCAGGGCCTCCAGGGCAAAATCACCTGTACCGGTAGCCACATCAAGAATCAGCTTTGGCTGACTCTCCTCAAGCATCCTGATTGCTTTCTTTCTCCAGGTAATATCGATTCCCAGACTGAGGAAATGATTAAGGAAGTCGTAATTGCCGCTAATGCTGTTAAACATCTTAGCGACCTGCTCCTTTTTACCCGAATTCTCTGCTTTGTAAGGTACTACCGTCATAAAAAAATACGCCAGCGATACAGATCGCTGGCGGGTCAAAATTCATTAAAAAGAACTTAGTAACAAAAGGTCATTTGGGTTAATCTCAATTGCCCAATACCTTAAATTCTACCCTGCGGTTGAATTCACGGCCTTCTTCCTCATCATCATTACTTGCCAATGGTCGCTCTTCGCCATAACCAACTGCTGTCACTCTGCGGGTATCAATTCCTTTCGACACCAGGAAGTTTTTCACCGCATTAGCACGAGCCTGAGATAATTTTTTATTCATCTCTTTGGATCCTACTGCATCGGTGTGACCGGAGATCTCCACGTTCATGCCTGAATTCTGCTGCATCATCGTTAAGAGTTTATTCAATTCATTATATGATTCGCTCTTGAATGATGCCTTAGAGAAATCGAAGTAGATATTTCTAAGGATCGAAGAAACACCCACTGTGAGTTTACGCATCTCTACGGTTTTATTTACTGTTTTTGCCTGTGGTTGTGCACCTTCAATGCGGGTAGTCTGATTCTGGAATACGTATCCTTCTCTTTCCACAGACAGACGGTATTCTTTGGCTTCTGCAGAAGTAATATTGAATTCATACACTCCTCCACCCTGAGGTGCAACTCCAACAACGACATTGTCTTTTAATCCCTGCAGGCGAACTTTCGCTTCAAGACCTGTTTTTGAATCTGCATCAATCACCTTCACTATGTATTTCAGAGGTTGTAGCTCTGCCTTCTTAGGTTCTTCTTTTACAGGTTCTTCTTTCTTAGGTTCTTCCTTAACCGGCTCTTCTTTTACAGGTTCTTCCTTAACTGGTTCTTTCTTTGGCTCTTCTTTCTTTTCTTCCGGAACGGTGATCATGTAGATGTCGGTATAACCCATTCCATCTTCACGTACAGAAGCATAGTAACCACGTTTTCCGTCTTTTGTACTTACATAGTAGATATCATCGTCTGGTGTATTGATCGGGAAACCCAGGTTCTCCGGTTCAGTCCATTCGTTTTTATCAAAATTCTTAAGCGTAGATTTATAGATATCATACCCACCCATGCCCTTGCGGCCGGTAGAACTGAAGTAAAGTGTTTTTCCTTCATGATCGATAAACGGACCATCTTCATCCAATTCAGTATTAATGGTCGGTCCAAGATTTTTTACTTTACTCCATTCTCCTCGGCTGTCTTTCGTGCAAGAGTAAATATCTGATCCACCAAAACCACCCGGGCGCTCGCTGGAGAAATACAATACATTTTCATCTTTCGTGATTGAGATGGAAGCTTCACGGAAAGAGGAGTTGATGATTCCGGGTAATGCTTCCGGAGCAGTCCATACTCCGTTCTTACGTTCGCTGAAATAGATATCTCCATTTCCTTCATCCTTATAAATGAAGAGAGTATTACCATCTGCAGACAATGCAAGACCCGAATCGGAGAATTTGATGTTTACCACATTGCCGATGTTTTGAGCTCTGGACCATGCTCCGCCTTTCTTTGAGCTGGTAAAAATATCTTCAAAGGGTTTGTTATCGTCCGCTACGTTTTCATTTAAGTTGCCATCTCTTCTACGCGTAGTGAAGATCAGTTCTGTTTCGTCCTCATTCAATACGGGGCCATAATCTTCAAACTCTGAATTGATTTCACGTCCGATATTTACAATTGAAAAATTCTTTGGGTTAGCGACAAACTCTTTTCCGTTTTTACATTCCTGGATCTTACGATCCACTTCTTTCATATCGACTTTATCTTTTCCCTGGTAGCCCGGTTTCTTTGTTAATTTGTCTTTATAAAGAGTATAGTATCGGATTGCATTATCAAAGTCTAATCCAAACTGGTAGCTTTTGCCTATCCAGAATTCCAGATCGAACCTGTAGTCGGCATCCTGACGGAAAATTCGTAAGAAGTACTTTACTGCATTATTCTTATTGATTGTTTCCAGATAGAGATGGCCTGCTTCAAAATTGGCTCTG
>JBGATZ010000396.1:0-4469 GCA_044228905.1 Cyclobacteriaceae bacterium
TTCCAAGGGAGAATAACTCTTCGTTATTAGGTCTTCTTACAATGGATTGACCTGGAGTAGGAGGAACGCATAGCGATAATGCTTCCAGTCCCCTTACAGTACGGGTTCCTGTTGCATATAGATTGGTGAAATTCAAACTGTGTTGGCTTAGCGAATCGAGAAATGGTGTGATATTTTCCGTATTCCCAAATTGTTTCATGAAGTCAGCGCTGAAGCTTTCCACACTAATCAATACCACGTTTAATTTTTTTTCAGGACCTGTGTTTACAATCTTTCGTTCGAGGGATTCGGGTTCGTTGTTAATGTATGTTGCTTCGGGCGTTTTTATTAGTTTACGAACCAGACGAAAAGCTTCTTTTTCATTTATTCCGGTATAGAACCGTTCATAGTCCAATTCATTATTACGATAAGCAGCAAACAATTCATATAACCCATTTCCCGCCAGTTCATTTGCGAATTCATTTTTACAGAATCGGTGATAAGAACTGTTAACACTCAAGAATAGAATAATAACGATACCCGTGTAAACGGCAGCCAGTTTAGTCCGTTGCCTGAATACAATTGGCTGGTATGTTGATCGTGACATCCAAGTCGAAAAGAGCACTGTAACCATTCCTGAAATAATTATGGTAATGGGAATGATTGTTGTCAGCGGATAAGATTGCTGAATATTACCGATCACTTCTGTTGTATAAACAAGATAATCCACAGCAATGAAATTGAACCGGGAGCTGAATTCATCCCAAAAAAACCACTCCGCCACAGCAGTGAACAGTAAGATAAATGAAAGCAGAAAGAATAATCCGGACAGTACGTATTGATGAAATCTCTTTTGATATATCCGTTCAGGCACAAGCCACAGATAAAGAACCATTGGCATACTGAAATAAATGGCGTTGGCTATATCATAGAATAATCCAAATTGAAATATGCCAATTAGGGTAAGTAATGATGATCCTACTTCAGATTGTGATTTGATCAGGAGACCAATCCGCAATAGTGTTGAAATGAGGATAAGGTAAATGCAAAGCCAGCCGATTATCCCTAACCGCTGGTTACGTGTTTTTCCTGCCAACAATAACATGGCAGAAAATAACAAAGCGATTCTGGAGCAATTCTGAAGACGTTAAAATGGTGCAAATTGCTTTACGTCATGGCTATTTTGCTATGGCTATTGGTGCAGCCAGCAATGAATCCGGAATACGGAAAGCATCTACCAGGGGAACAGCTTCCTGACGGATGTCCCAGCATAATTGGTTCACCATTTTACGAATAGCTTTGGTTTTCACACCCTCAAGGTATCCTTGCTCGAGGTACCAGCCCTTGTTTTTATCTATTTGAGAAAGAGCAAAAAGCTGACACAACCTGGTGAGTACTGCCTTTGATCCCGCATCATTGACTTTATCAATAGCGCTGACGAACTGCTCAAGAATTATCCTCTCGATATAGGCAAATCCAACCTGAATCAGGTGATGTTGGCTTACATTAAACGCATCAAAAGAATCCATTCCCTCATCAATAAGACGCTTCAAACGTTTTGCCGCAGATGTTAAGATATCTCGTTCGCGATATTTAAAGGCATGGATATGGAATTCGAAATCGAGCAAATGGGCCTCATCCGTACTTCGTATAACTACCGGATTTTTTTCGGTAATTGAGGTCTTGGCCTGATCGGCTACATAGTTCAAAATGCCAAACAGATTCATTCGGCTGAATTCCTGTTTGAATTCAGTTAGCCTGCTTTTGGCAACCAGTTGCATCAACACAGTATTGTCGCCTTCAAAGGTGGTATAGATTTCTGTATCATTTTTTAATGTGCCAATCCGGTTTTCAAACAGATAGCCTTTTCCGCCAATCGCCTCACGACACTCCTGAAGAGTTGCTGTAGTATTCCAGGTGGCAAATGACTTCAATCCTGCCGCCAGCGCTTCAATCTCCTGCATATCTTCCTCTGTTCTTTTCAGAAAGCGGTCGGTAAGATAGTTTAATGAAAAATGTAACGCATATGCATTTGCCAACAAAGGCATCAATCTTCGTTGATGAGTTCTGTAATTCAAGATAGGAACTTCAGCTCCACCTTCGGGGCCAAATTGCTTTCGCTGATCGCTATAGCGAATGGCAATAGCCAATCCGGATTTGGATGCACTTAGTCCAGAGCGAGGGATACCAATTCGTCCACCAACTAGCGTTCCAAGCATGGTAAAGAATCTTCGATTGTCGCTGGAGATCGGGCTGCTGAATTTTCCATCGGAAGTCACGCTGGCAAATCGGTCAAGCATGTCATCTACAGGAATAACTACGTTGTTAAAGTGGATCTTCCCGTTGTCAACACCATTTAATCCCATCTTTCTTCCACAATCTTCAATGGTAATTCCAGGAAGGGTTTTTCCGGATTTGTCTCTCAACGATACGACAAACGCGCTTACCCCATAATCTTTACCTTCTATAATTAGTTTGGCAAATACAGTTGCCTTCTGTCCATGCAGAGCCGCGTTACCAATGTATTCCTTTTTGGCAATCTCATCTGGTGTATTGATTATAAAGGTTTTGGTCTGATGGTTATAGGTAGCGGTAGTTTCAATTCCTCTTACATTTGATCCGTGACCGGTTTCTGTCATAGCGAAACAGCCTGGTAGCTCTAATGTTCCAATATCTTTAAGATATTTTTTATGATGTTTTTCAGTTCCAAGGAAATACACACTCATTCCCCATAATCCAAATTGAACTCCGAATTTGATTACAAGGCTGAGATCATGATAACTCAATGCCTCCATGATAGCGAAGTAGGCGGCCATATCTGCCTGACCTCCATATTCTTTAGGGTAAGCCATTGAACCATATCCGTGCTTTGCCAGGTGTTTACACCATTGTAAAACCTTCTCACGGTACTCACCAAGGTTATCAGTATTCAAATACTTGAACTCAGAATCGGAGAGCAGGATCTTCACTTTTTGAATGACATCTTTTTGATCACCATCCAGGATATCTGCCAGTTTATTAATATCGAATGACTGCTGTGTATTATGTTTTTCAGTTTGTGTATCGCGATCAGAAGTGAAATGAAAGGCAGATTCGCGACTGATGATTCCCAATGACGATTCAAACTTTCCTAAAGAAGCTTTTACTTCTTCGACATTAATGTTACTTCCGTGGGCATTGGCCAGTTTGATTCCAAGATCGGTAAGGCTGTCCTTTCTTTCAGTAGATTGACTGGCAATATTTCGTATTTCGCTCAACCAGTTTTTAAATTCTTCGGGTGAGGGAGGGGAAGAGGGATCAATTTGTTCACGAAGAAGCTCCTTATCTTGAGCAGATAACCAGCTTAAGTCAGATATGAGTTGATTCAGGCTTTTAACTTCGCTGGGAGTTAATACAGAGTCTTCCCATACGGTGTAAAGAAGTGGAAGAAAAATGTAAAGACTTGGATTTTTTTTGAAACGTTCCGTGTAAGACATGAGAATTAAGATTATGTTTTCTGCTTTTTCTTTTTTGCAGAAGGAAATAAAACATTATTAAGTATTAAACGATAACCAGGCGAGTGAGGATAGAGATTCAGGTCGGTAGGCTCTCTCCAACGACCAGGCACTCCTTCCGGATCATGACCGCTATAAAATGTCCAGTGTCCTCGACCCAATTCGGCATAAATATAGCGTACATTATTGGCATGATTATTCTCCCCAAGCACTAATACATCTGGTTTCACCAGATATTTGTTGAATGCCATTGTCTGGCCCATGAATTCCTTGATTACGTGTTCATGATTTTGTGTAAGGAGTGATGGAATCATATCCCATTTGGCAGAAAAATCAAATAGATTAAAGAACCCTGTTTTTTGGTCAAAGAAATTGGAGTGGCCTGTATTGATATCCGAAAACTTCCTGCTATCACCGGGCTCGAGCGTGAAATTCTCGAATGCCAATGTCTTTTTAAAATCAAGCTTGGATTGTGCCATAGGGTCCGGTTCATCTCCGTCATACACCGAGTCATTGATGTCTATTCCTTCTGCCGCCAATGCAATATCAAATGTTTCAGCTCCTGAACACATGGCAAACAGGTAGCCACCACCTGCACAAAATCCTTTTATTCTCTTAGCGACATCGAGCTTCATTTGTGACACCTTGGTATAGCCCAATTGAAAGGCCAGATTCTCCTGTAGTTTTGATTCGATAAACGCGGACTCACGTCTCATAAATCGTCCGTGCTGTCCGGTAAAGTCTTCATGATGTAAATGAAGCCAGTCATAATTTACCAGATCATCTTTCAGTATCTCTTCATCATAGATAATCTGATATGGAATTTCAGCATAATCAAGTACTACAATAACCGCATCAGTTTCATCTGCAATCAAATCATTTTTCGGAGAATAGACTGCAATCCTCGGTGCTTTTTCCATACGAACCACATCCATATTTACTGAAGGACTGGATATTTCGTTAAGAATCGAAGCCACCCTGTAATCGGAGAGCGTT
>JBGATZ010000397.1:0-4469 GCA_044228905.1 Cyclobacteriaceae bacterium
TGAAGCAGAGTAATCACCACTCGCAATTGATTTTATAAACGATGAAGCTTTTTGCAAATTTTTCACTGAGCTTCCAATGATTACTTCTGCATTTTCATCCTGCAACTCTGTGCCTGGATGGAACATGTACTTGCGGTTGCTCTCTTCAAAACCAAGCAATAATTTCTTGCGTGCTTTGGTATCTCTCCGAATGCGATAAATTACGGAGATGATGGTAGGTACAGCTACCAATAGAAGTATAACCTGGAAAAACACATTTCGATTCATGGCACTGTGATACCTTAACTGTGCCTGTGAGAGTAAATTATCCTGATACCTTAATATTCCATTATACATCGGAGCGAATTCTTTCCAAAGGAAGAATCCATGATCTTCATTAAGCAACCGCACAAAATCCTTAAGACTGTCTTTTTCCGCATAAGCCCTCATTTCCTCGCTATATTTCAGGTAGTCATTCAGCTTCGCGGAGAAGGGAGTAAACCGGGTGCGGAGTGTATCGAGTTTTTGTACCACCAGCAAGCTGTCAATATTTTTAATGGTTTGCCTTAACTTGATGAATCCGGAATTATAAGGGTCCAGTAACTGAGGATTACGCGTGAGCGCATATCCGCGAAGGCCAAGATCAATCAGACGAAGGTCACTTTCAAAAATGTTAGTCCAGTTTCTTCTTACTTCTTCTGTTTGTTTTTGAAGGATGTTATTTTCTACCATAACATACCTGTTGTAGAAAATAAGTCCGGTATTGAAAATAAGTAGCGCTATCAAAAGCGTAAGGGAGGCGGTGATAAAGTTCTCTTTCAACTGCTTGATCATACACACTAAGAATTTAAGCCAACAAAATTTACGCAGTAGTAACAGCCTGCGGTTTGGGGGTAGTTAAAAGTAGTGGATTTTAAATTCTTGCCAAATAACCTCGTTAAAACGATTGAAATGCCTTCCCGGATATGAGAATTCTGACGATTTTGAGGGTTTTTCCTTAACTCAACACCTTATCCAAACAGATTCTGTATATGCATTATATATAGTGTATCAAACCCAATTCATTAAAACCCGAAAGGAGTCTCCATCGAAGACAATGCTTGGAAATAAAAATCCACGTTTGGCAATGAAGATCAGGATGCTCTGGTGGGTGAGAGTTTATTACCAATCATCCGTGCATTGGGTAATTAAACCTGCATAAAACCCTTTGCCTGATCATGTAATATTTCATTTCAACTTCCGTTTTGCATGCAAATCATTTTCTGCATTTTTGTTGAAATATTCCATGATGTCTTTTCTTCGAAAAGTATTTTTAGCATTCATGGTATTGTCGCTTGTATGTGTGCTGAGCTCTTTTGCACAGAGTGATGATCCGGATGTAGATTGGTACGACAGCTTTTTCCTTGAGGAAAAGAACAAGTCCATTGATGAATCACAACGCATTGTAGACGCGCGATTGCAGGACGCAATGCGAAAAAAAGATCATGCGGAGGAAGCAAGAGCATTGATCGGGCTGGGTTTGTTTAATCTCACACAAGTCAATGACTATGAGCAGGCGTTGGGCTGGCTGATTAAATCACTTTCTCTGGAGGATTCCGTAGGACTAAAGACAGAGAAAATATTTACCTGTCTCGCGATGGCGAAAGTATTTGAACAGGTAGGTGACTATAACCGTAGTGCGGGCTTTCTTCGGCAAGCTCGTGAACTGAACAGTACTCAATCCAATTCACAGTTGTTGGTTTTAATTCTGAATGAATCAGGGCGTATCAATGCGCTACTTGGGAAGATGGACGAGGCTTTTAATGATTATGGACTATTACTCGAGTATGCGGAAGAATTGCATCAGTCGGATCGGGAAGCAGACGCGTTGTTCCATCAGGGACAATTGTTAAGCAAGCAACAAAAGTTCAACGAAGCGCTGGATATCCACAAGAAAGCACTGGCTATACGAAGAAAAGAAAAGGATAGAAATGGAGAAGCTTTTTCATTGAACGCCATTGGAGAATTATACCGGCTAATGAAAAACTACGATCGTGCTTTAGCCAATCATGTAGCGGCACTCGAGATCAGGCAGGCTTTAAAGGATACGAAAGGCCTGGCCGAGTCGTACAATAATGTAGGTGCCTTGTATTTTCAGCAGAAAAATTTCCAACGTGCAATCGCCAATCTGGAACTTGCACTTAAGGCAGGCCGTGAAGCGCAGATTCAGGAACAGGTTTTGATCAGCGATGACTATCTCAGCCAGTCTTATAAGGAACTCAAGGAATACAAGAAGGCTCTGGAATATCGTGAAGCCAACGTAGGAATTCAGGATCTTATTCAAAGGGAGAAGGACCAGCGAAAACTGGTTGATGCACAAAACAGATATGATCTGGGTAAAAAGGAATCAGAGATCGATCAGTTGCAGTCCATTCAAATACAGCGCGAAGCACAGATTGAGGCACAGGTAAAGTTGCGAAATTTTCTTTTTCTCATTATCGGATTGGGTGCAATTATCGTGGTGTTGATTTTTTACTTCTACATTCTAAACAGGAGATCGAATAAGAGATTAAAAGTGGCGAATGAGAAAGTGCAACAACAAAATGAAGAATTGCAGGATCTTAATGCGACAAAAGATAAATTCTTCTCTATTATCGGTCACGATCTGAAGGGACCACTCAACTCGCTTACTTCATTTTCAGGATTGCTCATCAATCATACCGATAGCTTAAGTAAGGATGAAATTAAAATGCTCGCGAAAGATTTGGATAAGTCATTAAAAAACCTGTTTGCATTGCTCGAAAACCTGCTGGAGTGGTCTCGCGCTCAAACCGGAGCAATTGAATTTAAACCTGAACCTTTTGATTTGAATGCATTGCTGGAAGAGAACAAGGAGTTATTGAAAGCACAAGCGCAAAACAAAAAAATTGCCATTGAACATGCTAATCAGACTGCATTGCCAATCAAAGCACATAAACATTCTGTCAACACAGTGATTCGTAATCTGGTTGCAAATGCAATCAAGTTTACTCCTGAAGGCGGAACAGTGAAGATCAATGCACAATCGGGTAAGGATGAGGTGCTTATTACTATAGCTGATACAGGCGTAGGTATACCGGCATCCGTCATCGACAAGCTATTCCGTATCGATACCAAGCACTCAACGAAAGGTACAGCCGATGAAAAAGGTACAGGCCTCGGTCTGATTCTTTGTAAGGAATTTATTGAAAAGAATGGAGGAACGATTGGCGTGCAAAGTGAAGAAGGCAAAGGATCTACCTTCTATTTCACATTGCCTCTCTAAACCTATTGCCTCTATTTTTTAAAGACCAGATCTAAAACGATTTTAACGTCATCAGAAAGAATGCCATCTTTAAGACTGGCAAAAATAGTTTTCGACTGATAATTCACATTCCATTTTGTTCGATCAATAACCAATACGGCTTGCGCCCGTGCATTTTGATCAGAAAATTCAATAACGGCAGGAAATGAAATCGTATTTGTAATTCCTTTGATGCCCAGAAACCCCCGTTATAGTATATCGTTCTGCGTTTGAAGATGCATTGAAAGGGACAGGTTCAATTTTGGTGATATTGAAAAATGCTTTTGGGAATTGATCTACAGCGAAGAAATCTTCTGATCGCAAATGTTCTTCAAGGTCTTTCCGGCCGCGCTCATCTTTGATATCAGTGTCATGGATGCTTTTCATGTCCATTTCAAAATCTCCTTTCACCTGATTTTCGCTAACCTGTAGAAACCCCATTGTGAGTTGAATGGTGCCTACGTGCTTTCCTGCCCCGGCAAAGTCTTTGCCTTCCCAAGTCACTCTGCTCTCCGTTGGAGAGAGTTGAAAACGTATTTCATTTTGAGAAAAACAATACAGGGGGATTGTTAGAAAAAGAATAGTTAATGTTCGCATAATTTGATTTTTTAAGTGACTATCAAACGTAGAACAGACCACTAGCTAACGGGTAAAGCAATTGTAAAAAAGTGTTAAATCCCTGTAAATTGATATTACAACAAGGTTTTCGGCTATATCTTTATAGTATGAAATCGCGTGTTGTTTTGATCGGGTTAGTGGTGAGCGTGGGTGTTCTTTTCCTTTCGGCTGGAACATTGTTGACAACTTCTGAAGAAGATGGGTTGAACAACACGAGAACGAACCTGGCGCTGCGGTCAATTGGTCATCAATTGATGTTACAAACGGGTGATTTTACATCACGCGTATTGCCAGTGAAGCAGATTGACGCTTCTACCTTCCAGCTGGAATTTCGAAGTTCATTTTCATTTACTCCGGATAGCCTGGTAGACATAGTACAGGAAAAGCTAAAGGAAGCCAACTTGCCTTCGCATTATATTGAGAAGGTAGTTGACTGCTATAATCCACTGCAGATTATCTATGGTTATGAGTTCTTCGAAAAAAGAAATGTAACCGTTCCTTGCCTGGGAAGGAAACAACCAGTTGGATGTTATGTGATACAAATTGTATTTCCCGATCAGAATACGGCTTC
>JBGATZ010000398.1:0-4450 GCA_044228905.1 Cyclobacteriaceae bacterium
ATATGGCAGGATCAAATCAATCGTGGAACAAGCAGGAACTGGAGAAGAAAAAACAGAAAAAGAAGCAGGAGAAAGAACAGCGGAAGGAGGAAAGAAAGGCTAACAAAGAAGGGAAAAGCTTTGACGATATGATCGCTTACGTGGATGAGAATGGTAACCTGTCTTCCACGCCACCTGATCCACTCAAAAAGAAGGTAATAAGAGAAGAAGATATATCGATCAGTGTTCCCAAACAGGAAGCACGTCAATCGGATGCAGCACGTACGGGAGTAGTCGCTTTCTTCAACGATTCAAAAGGCTACGGATTTATCAAAGATTCAGAAACAGGCGAGAGTGTATTCGTTCACCTGAACGGATTGATTGATAAAATAAGAGAAAACAACAAAGTAAGCTTTGAAGTGGAGATGAGCCCCAAAGGACCAAGTGCCATTAAAGTAAAACTTGTTAAATAAGTATTAGCAACCCCTCAATAAAAAAAGCTCTGACAGTATTGTCAGAGCTTTTTTGTATCGCTCAATCTATCAGTTACGAAAAACTTTCTGTTCTGTGTTTTCTTCCAAAATAAGGCTTCAATACCGTTCTATCCAGCACAAGAAAGGCGATGCCCAAATTCAATACAATCAATAACTTCATTAGTGTTTTTCCACTGAAGGAGAAGGAGGGAAGAGATTGATTAACAATTTCCTTTGGAAGTCGGATCGCATCAATTGCTATAGGCTTGCTCATTACATCAAATGATCCCGTTACAAGCAATAGAACCGTAATGGCTGAGGCAACGATTATTCCGCATAATAGTATCAATCCATTACGCGGTGATAATGTATTGGACTTTGCCGGAACATGATCAAGGTTATTCATCACCCGCTGGGTGAAGTTCTTTGAAGGTTCTGCCAGTGAAGTGGCACTTAACAAGGAGTGAACTAATCGAAGTTCTTCTAACCGTTGCTTTAAAGCTATAGACTGTTCCAGTTGATTTTTCAGCATGGCCGCTTCTGCACCTGATAGCTTCCCATCGAGGTAATCCAGGAGGCGGTCGTCTTGTTGTATAGTTATCTTTTCCATGCTCCTATAAAGTTAATGCTTCTTGTTTTAATATCCTCTTCAGTTCATCGGCCAGCCGCTGTCTTGCCCGGTGTACTCTTACTTTAATGGTGTTCAGATTCTGGCCCATTGTTTCCGCTACTTCTTCCAAAGACAGTTCTTTAATGTAATAAAGTTGAATAGAAAGACGATCTGCTTCATTCAGTTTATCCATTGCCCGTGATAAAAAAATCTGTTTGTCATCCTTTTCTATTTGTGTATCGGCCTGCTCGTCATATTCGATTACGCTTTCCTGAATATCCTGATACTGGTGTTTGTTCTTTCGTTTGTAGCTGATGGCCGTATTAAAGACAATCCGATATAGCCAGGTACTGAATTTTGCCTGACGGTTAAAGCTTTTCAGGTAGTGAAATGCTTTGATGAACGCATCCTGGGCCGCTTCTTCCGCTTCTGGCTTATTCTCCACAATCTTCAGGGCAATTGTATATGCATAGCTTTTATACTTATTGACCAAATCGGCATAAAGCTGCTGTTCACCGGCCAGAATGCGGTCTATTAAGTCATTTTCTTCCTGAAGAGTGATCACGGCCCTTTGACGCTACTTTATATTTTTAAGTTACACCAAATGTGACCAAAAATGGAGGCTATTTTACTTTCTTTAAAAAGGGTTATTTTCAGCTGTGCGGATTTTTTCGAAATCACCTGTAACCAGCCTTAAACGGACTGCGTCATAGTGACAAAAAATTAAAGTTATGGATGTAGCAGTACTTGGAGTTTTACTCCCGATCATTATTTCTCTGGGAGCATTTGTTATGGTGGGTTACTTAAGAAAATTTAAGAACCTGGAGCGTATGGCTATAATTGACAAGGGAGTAGATCCTAATTTGTTTAAAGATGAATGGAACACTTCCGGTGCTCTTCGTTTTGGGTTGCTCTTTATCGGAGCTGGCCTCGGCCTGTTGGTAGGTTACTGGCTGGACCGTGCATTCTACTTGGATGAAGTAGGGTATTTTTCAATGCTCTTTGTCTTTGGAGGTATCGGATTAGTGGCTGCTTATGTAATTGAAGAGCGAAGACAAAAATCAAAATAGCCGCAATAAAGATATCCTGACTTTCAAAGTAAAAATGGTCTGATGAAACTCATCAGACCATTTTTGTTTCTGTTAAATTTTTCAGGAAGTTTTGCTGCTTGCGTCTTTGGCGTTGGCTGGCTTCACAACAATCGTTCTTCCATCGAGATCGGTATCATTCAATGCAGCGATTGCTTTATTCCCTTCTTCATCTGTAGCCATCTCGACAAAGCCATAACCTTTCGACCGACCAGTATCGCGGTCCTTCACGATTTTAGCTGACACCACTTGCCCATAAGGAGCAAATGCTTTTTCCAGTTCTTCCGACTTGGTTTTGAAATTTAAACGCGCGACAAAGATATTCATGGCACAAACAGTGTTAGTTTGAAATAATTCAGAATACGGGCCTCGGCTGTAGCCTAATACAAAATAGTGAATTAATCTCAGAAAATTAAAAAAGGAGGGTAGTCAGTAACAGGATTAGCTTTCCATCAACTCACGCGCGTTTTCGATTGCTTTGGCGGATGGTTTGGCTCCTCCGATCATTTTGGCAATTTCTTCAATCCGCTCTTTCTGATCCAGTTGTTTGATCTGACTTACAGTTTTAGCAAATGAGTTGTCCTTATACACGTAATAATGAGCATCCGCTTTGGCAGCAATCTGTGGTAAATGACTGATCGCTATAAGTTGATGGCGTTGCGCCATTTCCTTCATGAGTTTACCGAGTCGAATGGCGATTTCTCCTGAGATTCCCGTATCAATCTCGTCCAGTATGAGAGTAGGCATGGAAGTTTTTTCGGCCATCACATATTTTACACAAAACATCAATCTGGAGAATTCACCACCAGAAGCTACTTGTGCCAACGGGCGGGGAGTAAGTCCCTTGTTCGCACTGAAAAAAATATCAATGGCATCAATTCCTGATGAAGAAGGAATTGATTTTTCGTTTTCTATTTTGATTGCAGCATCGGGAATGCCCAGCTCTTTTAATAATTGTGTGATTTGTTTGGTGATGGAAGCGAATACCTTTTCTCTGGTAGCAGAGAGTTCTTTTGCTTTTTGATTGACTTCCTGTTCGCTCTTCTGATAATCACTTTTGGCAGCAGCCAATGCTTCATCCAGGTTTTCTGTTTTATCGGCTTTGACCTGCAATGTCTCCTGAAGTTCCAACAATTCTTTAATGGACTGCTTGCGATGCTTTTGCTGAAGTTGATAAATCAGGCTCAATCGTTCTTTTACTTCTTCATTGCGTGAAGGATCAAACTCAATCTCACCTTCTTCTTTTTCTATTTCATCCAGAATATCGTTGGCTTCAATCCGAAGACTTTCTACACGCTGAAACAAATTCTGATAAGCAGGAGAATAGGAAGCAATGGTTTGAAGCTGTGAACGGATGTCAGCCACTAATGTAGTTACCGAATAATCCGCCTGACTAAGTTGTCCAATGATCAGATTCAACTTGCTTTTAATCTCTTCAGCATGTTCGCTGATCTTTAGTTCTGATTCCAGCTTTTCCTGTTCGTCTTCTTTCAGATCAAGTTTCGCCAGTTCTTCCAGTTGAAAGCGGACAAAATCAGCTTCCTGCTTTAATGTGGAGGACTCCGCCACTAATTCATCATAAATTGACCTGGCTTTTAAATATGCTTTCCAGCTTTGCGTATAACTGCTTTTTACTTTTTCGTTGTTTGCGAAGGCGTCAATGAGATCAAGCTGAAAAGTGCGACTACCTAGTTCAAGTGTTTCGTGCTGAGAGTGAACATCCATTAACCGGTTGCCGATTCTTTTCATCACATCCAGGGTAACCGGAGTGTCATTAATGAATGCCCGGCTTTTTCCACCCGGACTAATCTCTCTTCGGATTACCGTGTTGGTTTCATAGTCCAGGTCTTCTGATTCGAACAAGCTCTTCAAACGATAGGAGGAGATATCAAACGAACCTTCTACGATGCACTTCTCATTTTCATCCCAAAGCACCTTTGTGTCGGCCCGCGATCCTAATAATAGTCCAACTGCTCCCAGCATAATGGATTTACCTGCACCTGTTTCTCCGGTAATCACATTGAGCTGAGCCGATGGCTTCATCTCCAGATGTTTGATTAACGCGTAGTTTTTAATGACGAGGTGAGTGAGCATATCACTGCAATATTGGATTTTTTTATCAAACTTGAGACGAACGAAATAGAAAGAAAATGGAATTTATCAGGACCGGAAATGATCAATTCGCGATAATCTTTTGATAGATGTTCCGCTTCGGATCTAACTGGGTGAGCAAATCGTAGGCTTCCCGCTTAACGGTCAGGTTGCCGTCAGTAAAAATATTGGAAAGTTCTGTGGCTTTC
>JBGATZ010000399.1:0-4464 GCA_044228905.1 Cyclobacteriaceae bacterium
ACATCGGTACGAATGCCGGTGGCCAGCATGTTGATACGGTTGATAATCGGTTGTGTCCATCCGTTGATGACGCCAGGAATTTGAAGTTTGCCGTCCAGTTCGTTGATGATGTCTTTTTTAGTAATACCAGCTCTCCATTCCGATTTTGGTTTCAAGAGTATGATCGTTTCAATCATGCTGATTGGAGAGTTGTCCGTAGCCGTGCTCGCTCTTCCCGCTTTACCTAATACGTTGTCTACTTCCGGCACAGACTTGATGATTTTATCCTGAACCTGAAGAATGCGTTTGGCTTCTTCGTTGGAGATATCGGGCAAAGTTACCGGCATAAACAAGACGGATTGCTCGTCCAATGGAGGCATGAATTCGGTTCCCAAGCTCAGCAACAAGGGAATGCTGACTACTAATGCAATGATGTTCACCCCAATCGTTGTCTTGCGCCAGTTCATACACACGCGAATGATTGGTTCGTAAACTTTCTCCAGGAATCTATTAATTGGATTCTTTGTTTCATCACTGAATTTTCCCTTCATGAAGAACGAAATAATCACTGGTGCAAGCGTGATAACCAGGACAGCATCCACAATCAGAATGAATGTCTTCGTCCAGGCCAACGGATGAAATAATTTTCCTTCCTGTCCGGTGAGCATGAATACGGGAAGAAACGAAGCGATGATGATTATGGTGGAATAGAAAACACCTCTTGAAACCTGTTGAGAAGATTTTTCAATGATGTCTAGTCTCTCCAGTTCGGTGATTGGTCCGCTTTCGATATAACGATGAGAGAGATGTTTGTACGCATTCTCTGCCATAATGATCCCGTTATCGACAATCACACCAATGGCCAGTGCAATTCCGGTTAATGACATGATGTTGGAAGAAATACCAAACGCATTCAGTAAAATGAAACTTGATGCAATGGTAATGGGGATCTGAATCAGAATACTGATCGCACTTCTCCAATGAAACAAGAATAACAGTACGATCACTGCTACTACAATCATTTCTTCAATCAACGTGGTTTTGATCGAAGAAACAGATTCTTCAATCAGTTCACTACGATCATACACAATATTGAATTTGACTCCCTGAGGAAATCCTTTCGCTACTTCCGTCATCTTTTTCTTTACCGATTGAATGACTTCATCGGCATTCTCACCATAACGCATTACCACAATTCCTCCCACTGCTTCGCCTTCTCCATTCTGATCGAAGATCCCCAGACGTTGTTCGCCAGTCATTTGTACAGTAGCAACATCTTTGATCCGGATCGGAGAGGTGTTCACTGTCTTCAACGAAATGTGTTCGATCTCTTCTATAGACTTCAGATAACCAGTGGTCTTGATGATGTACCCGATGTCGCTCAGTTCAAACTTTCTTCCACCTGATTCATTGTTGTTGTTGCGAACGGCATTGATTACTTCAGGTACAGAGAGATTGTAATACGTCAGCTTGTTTGGATTGATGGTGATCTGATATTGCTTTTGAAATCCACCGAAGGAAGCGATCTCACTCACGCCCGATACATTCTGTAAGGCAAACTTCACGTACCAATCCTGCAACGCACGTTGCTCACCGAGGTTCATACCCGGTGCATCGAGTGTGTACCACAGCACATGGCCTACACCGGTTCCATCCGGACCAAGTGTGGGCACTACACCTTGAGGCAACAAACGCGAAGCATAGTTCAATCTTTCCAGCACACGTTCACGTGCCCAATAGATGTCGGTATCATCATTGAAGATGACATACACGAAGCTCATACCAAACATGGAGCTGCCACGCACGTATTTCACTTGCGGCAATCCCTGCATGTTGGTGACGAGCGGATACGTGACCTGATCTTCCATTACCTGCGGACTTCTGCCCATCCATTCGGTGAATATGATCACCTGGTTTTCGGATAAGTCGGGGATGGCATCGATCTTACTTGTGCGCACGGAGTGAAGGCCCCAGGCGAACACACCAAGTGCGATAAGTAGTACGAGTACACGGTTTCGTAACGAGAACGAAATTATTTTTTCAATCATGATCGTAACGGATTAATCGTTACAGTTTTAAAGAATTAATGAAATAAAGAAGATCATCTGATACTACTCAGAAGTCTTGAAGGCAGAATGGCCTGATTGAAAAAAGATCAGATTAAGAAAGTGCAAAGCGTCACCGTTCGGTCGGTGGATTGCAACGGACTATCGTAGTCGAGGTAGTGGAATGAAGGTGATTCAGAAGGGATGATTTCTGCAATCAATGCTGGGGTAAACGTAAGATCCGTTACAAAAAGCGAAGGTTGGAAGGAAAGCTTAGATTCGTATTTCAGATCCTGACCTTCATGTGCGATTTTTTCATCTTCGCAGCATCCTTTCATCAGTTTCTGGTGACAGGGAGGCATTTTTGCATGACCACATCCATCAGCTACTTCCAGGAAAGCCACCTTGTTCACTCTTCCGCTGCAGCTGTGCGTAGCCACATAAAAACTACTGGATGCCAGAAGCACCAGCGTGGCTAAAGCAAGTGATAATATGGAGCGGAAAAGACGCATTGTTTACAAATATACGGATTTTTGGGAATTTGGGTTTGTCTATAAGTTGATGCTCGTTTAGTGATAAAACCAAAATCTTTATCTTTAAAAGTTAACTATGTTAAGATGTTAAGACTTTTTACCTACTGTTTTTTAATCGGCCTGGTACTCTTATTAATGAGGTGCAGGCCTAAAGAACCCCAAACGGTAGCCACGCAACCAATATCATTTGATAGTGCGCAATCTAAGACTGACGAAATTGAAGTCTTGGAGGGGATGAATATTATTCAGTACACAGGATTTGCTGACAATGAGTTGAAAGATAAACTTGAGACTTTTTTGCCATTCAAATCGGTTCAAGATCTTGCGTATAAATCAATTCATATTAAAGATAGTATTGAAATGATCAGACAAACTCAGGATTTGAAGGATCCGACAGACAGCCTGATATTCAGACCTTATGCAGTACGTGCTTATCAAGCTATTCTTTCATACACCAACCTGATGAAAACTGGTCCGGTTTTCAAAGATGATTTCCCAAGCCTTATTAAGCTGGATCGTACTACCGGTTCTAGGGATTCAACTTCTAAAATTTTACCGGAAGTGGAAGTATCAAAATTTTTCGCTGACAGAAATTTTTTCTTTCTAGGAGGTGCCCCCTTCATCGAGAAACTTACTCCTGAAGATAATGCGGTTTATTATGATCCTCTTGGGAATCCAGAGACTCGCTTTCAAGGGACAGTAACTGAGAATTGTAAATTCCTTATGAATTCAATCTATTATCATAAGCAATTTCATGTTAAAATCACTTATGGACCTCCACTTAGCTCTTATGATAGTGGTCCGCAGGAAGTGGATGGAATTGGTTCGCTTACTCATGAATTTGTAGATAGAATACCTGTTATTTTTATTACAGAGCTAGGCCTGGTAGAAGGGAGCTTGATCTCTGTTAATCTAAAGCTCGTACCAGAAAATCTTGGTTGTATATCAGATCAGCCAAGCATTACATTTGCTTGTCGATCAATAATCAGCGCGGATGAGATTCTTGCAGTGTATATTCCCTATGACACAAAAACGACATCTTCCTGTCAGATAACACGTCACAATAGTTTGTTGTGGACATGTGATTTTAATGATGATGGAATTCCTGAGCTTGCTTGTGTCTCCGGAATATTTTCAGGAGCGAGTAGTGATAGGATGTCTGAATCACTCTGGTTTTGTAACATAAATGGAGTTTGGAAAATTATTGATTGGGGGCAAGAGCTTGATTGTACATGAGACGTTCTAAAGCGGCTATTTTGATAATCTGTATATTTTTTATCATAGTTTTTTCACTATCAATTGCCTTAAATCGCCATTTTCCAATTCTTGTAGTCAGTGGAGAATCATCCGTTGGTACATGGATGTCTGGTGTTTTGTTGATAATATCAGCTACATTGACTTTGGTCTTAGGAATGCAGAAGAAATGGTCGCCATGGCTTTTTATAACTGCTTTCTTTATTCTGCTTGCAGTAGACGAGCGATTCATGATACATGAAAAATTAAAGGAATGGATAGTTTTTTCATTTAAGTTAACTCGTGAAGATTTTCTCATAGCTGAAATCCCCGTCATCCTGGGTGCATTTCTAGGTGCTTTCATTGCAGTTATATTGTGGGGTGAGATGAAAAATAGAAGCCGGGTCTTTCTTCTCTTTGCTGTAACTCTGGGTATTACATCGGTCATAATTGATGTTTTGGCCGCAGGAGTTTTGTGGGAAGATGGCTTAAAAATTCTAGCTGAACTTTCTCTGACTTGTTCGCTGCTCAAAATATTTGATGTGTAGCAACTTAATATATTGCCTAGGTGAGTTTTAAGCTTGACGTTTCTTTAATTTTTGATTACTTCCTTTAAATTTATTTTTAATTCTGAATGATTGACCGATGCCACAAATTTTAATAAATGATCTCAT
>JBGATZ010000400.1:0-4830 GCA_044228905.1 Cyclobacteriaceae bacterium
TACCAAACGGATTTTCGCTATCTATAATGAGTCAGGCAATAGCGACTTAAGAGTGATGAAATTTGAAAAGTAATTACTTCAAAGACCATTCCAACGAGCTCGTCTCCTTCGGCTTCATCGTCTGGCTAAGCTGATAAGCAAATGCAGTTGCATTCAATAGAAACATGGTGATGTAACCAACGTTGAATAGCAACGGATTAAAATCAATCAAGTCGGAATGTGTCAGCATATCATAACTGAACATTAGTACACCCAGTAAAATACTTATTGCAGAAAACCATGCTCCCTTTCTTTCATAGAGCAGAGCCATCACTACAATATAAGCCACATAGCTGAGGATAACCCACGCTACTACCATGTATGCGGGAATTAAAGTGGAATACGTAAAAGCAGGAGTTGCCAGCGTAAGCAAAATGAAAATCGAATTTAAAATCAACATCACCGACTTTATTTTTGAATTAACATCTTCAGGAAAAAGCTTTGCCACAAACAAAATGCTCCACATCATGGTGAGATAAAGAGTGAGGTATTCAATCTTGGCTCCTAGCTCCCAATCGAAATCAGGAAACCAATTGATAAACAAATACATGTTGTTGAATACTGACCGGATTGCCCAGGTAATACAAATTGCCGCGAAGTATAAAGCTGCTTTTTCATGTCTGAAAAAGAAATAAAGAATGATGAAGAAGAAGCCGATCAATCCCAATCCTCCAAAAAGAATAACATTGGTAGTCACTGCTTTTTCTCTTTTTTGAAAAAGCTGATCAGCAGCACCTAAATAAATATGATCGTTACATCCTCCCTTATGATGTTGAAAGTTTGAGATCTGCATCACTACATGAAGTGTATCTGAAGTAACAGGGAAAACAACGGTGAGTGGTCGCCATTGCGCTTCTGATTCCTTACGACTTGTTCCCACTATTCCATTTGATGCTACCTCTTTTCCATTTACCCAAATGCGATAGCTGCTATAAAAATCAGGAAGCTCCAACGAAAGCATGGGAATGGATGAAGGAATGAAGATATCTGTGGTGTAAGTCGCGAAGCCTTTGCCTTCAAGCTTTTCATGCAGTGACGACTGTCCATTCCATACGCCAGGAAAAGTCATGTAGTCTTTTGATCGCACACCTTTTACTTGCGAAGGGGATAGCAGTTTCTGCCAGTGAAAACTCCAGGAGCCATCGAGTTTAACTTCACCTTGTTTCGCAAAGTCCCACTGACGTAAATCCATCTTTCCGCTTACTACCTGAGGAACGGACTGCTTTGAATAACAGACGAGCGAACACCCCCCTAAAAGGAGTATAGAAAAAAGCCGTAACAATTTCACTGTCAGTAGTTTTTGGGACACCAATATTACATGAACTGAATGAAATAAAAAACGGCCATTCTTTTCGAAATGGCCGTTCTAATCACTTTATAAGGGTCAATTATTTCAAGCGTGCTTTAAAAAACTCGATCGTGTTTTTATAAGCATCTTCGGCAGCCGTTTTATCAAAGATTGGATTGCTTGGATTGGCAAAGCCGTGATCCGCTTCATATGTTTTCACAGTCAGGTTTTTACCAGCCGCCTTCATGTTACCTTCAAATTTCTTCACCACATCCGCGTTGATGTATTTGTCTTTAGAAGCAAAAACAAAAAGTACATCGTTGCTCAGCATCTTCAATCTTTCGACATTGTCTTCCGGCATACCGTAATACATCACAGTAGCTACAGCTTGTTTTCCGGCAGTCAACGTTGCCTGCAGTGACTGTCCTCCTCCAAAGCACCAACCTACCGTACCAATCTTTGCATTTTTGCCTGCATACTCAATTGCTCCCTTCACGATTGCATTACCACGCTCTTGTTTAAACTCCTGCATGTACTTACCGGCATTCTCGCGATCAGTTGCAAGTTTACCATCGTACATATCAAGGGCAATTACATTCACATTGCCCAATGATTTGAAGATTTCTTCCGAGTGCTGTTTGATATTGTCATTCAATCCCCACCATTCCTGAAAGACAAAAATCCAGTTGTTTGTCTTCTTCGCATTTTCAATCAGGTAGCCATTTGCTTCCTGTCCGTCAGGCGTCTTGAATTTAATCATCTTTCCTCCTGCCTCGCTCACATGCGTATAAACTTTAGGAGTCATGTGCTCGTTGTTAAAGTCTTTGTTAGAAGCAAACAGAGCAAATTTGTCCGTAGGCGAAGTGTGGCAGATTGTAATATCATCTGTGCTGTTTTGGGCCTTAGCTACCAAGGACACCATTAGCAAAAACAAAAATGAATAGATGGCTTTCATATTTAGGTTTGTTTGGTTAGTCTCTCAATGTTAATTGATTAGTGATTACGCGATCATAGGTAATATAATCCGTATTTACCGGTTCAAAACCTTTTTGTCGTAGGAGCATCGCAATCTGACCGCGGTGATAGCTGCTGTGATTCACCAGGTGAATCATTATTTGTTCAACGTTATTCTTGTACGGATCATTGGTATAGTTTTTATAGACCAGTTCACGATTAAAATCTTCTGTACTTTCAATAAAAGCCACCCAGCGCGCTCCGATTTCTGCCGCCATTTTTTCCAATTGTTCCAATGAATACGTCCCCCACAATTTCACATCCGGAGCAGGAAGTCCCTGAATGCGGTGTAACCAGAGATATTGTGCTGCTACTACGTGTCCCAATACAGAAAGTATTTTTTCATCAACCACATTCTGTCTTCTCAATGCAGTGAGCACTCGTTGATTGCACCATAAGTTATACTGATACAATTTTAAAAAGTAATGTTTCATTTGTATAGATTGTAATTCCAAATCCTCCTTCTATGCGTTTAAAAAAGAGTTGCCAAAAGTACGCGGTTTTGCTCATACTTAGTCTGAGTTTTTACACCAGCGTAATCCACGCACAGGAAAACAAATATCCCACGGAAACGATTGAACCTCTCTATGGATTGAATTACACCGCTCCGGAGCGCGATTCTTTGCTAAATAATCTGAAAGATTATCAGAAAGCATTCGAAGCACTTCATCAATATAAACTGAACAATGCGGTGCCTATGTCATTGATTTTTGATCCTCTCCCGGTTGGCTTTCAGGTAGAAACCAATCAAAAAACGATTGATTGGGGGCTGTCAGCCAACGTAACTCTTCCGGTTAATCGCGAAGAACTGGCATTTTATCCTGTTCATAAACTGGCCGTGCTAATTAAATCGAAGAAACTGACTTCCGTTGAACTCACCCAACTATATCTCAATAGGATTAAAAAATATCGTGATACGCTGCAATGCGTGATTACTATTTTGGAAGAGCGGGCGCTGGCGGAAGCGCGCAAAGCTGATGAAGAAATTGCCAAAGGGAAAATACCGCGGACCACTGCATGGTATTCAATATGGAGTAAAAGACTTGCTTGCTGTGGAAGGAACCAAGCAGCATTGAGGGCTATCTTAAGAATCAGGAAATTGATCAGACAGCTACGGTCGTTAAAAAATTAAAGGATGCCGGGGCTATTCTTATTTGTAAGTTTACTATGGGCGCGTTGGCGATGGGAGATATCTGGTACGGGGGCGTAACAAAAAATCCCTGAATCTTAAGCAGGGATCAAGTGGATCATCTGCGGGATCAGCGTCAGGAACAGTGGCAGGCTTAAGTTTTGCTTTTCAATTGGTACAGAAACATAGAAACCACTCGTTTCACCCTCTGCGATGTGGGGCGGTGGATAGAACCAACCTATGGTCGTGTAAGTCGCACGGGTGCAATGGCATTGAGCTGGAGCATGGATAAGATTGGTCCGATTTGCCGGTCAGCGTTGGATTGTGCCATCGTGCTCGATGCAATCAAAGGAACGGATGGAGTTGATAAGCATGTGCGTAATGCTTCATTCAACTACAGTGCAAAGACCGATGTCAAAAAATTAAAAGTGGGTTATCTGAAAACATTGTTTGATGCGACCTATCCCACAAAGGCCAATGATGAAAAAGCATTAGCAGTGATCAGATCGTTTGGAATAGAATTAATTCCTGTTGAGCTTCCTCAGGATATTCCGGTAAATGCGGTTCGGATTATGCTTTCCGCTGAAGCTGCAGCTTCATTTGATGAGCTGACACGATCAAACTTAGATGATCAGTTGACCGACCAGCGCAAATGGGCCTGGCCTAATACTTTTCGTTCGGCAAGATTCATTCCTGCTGTAGAATACATCAATGCATCACGTATTCGTCAAATCCTGATTGATGAATATTATAAGAAAACGAATGATTTTGATGTAATCATCTCACCCAGTTTTGGTGGTACTCAACTCTTAACCACCAATCTTACGGGGCATCCTTGTGTAGTTGTGCCCAATGGATTTGATGAAAAGAATAGTCCTACAAGTATTTCTTTCCTTGGAAAATTGTTTGGTGAAGCAGCTGTCCTCTTGTTGGCGAACGCTTACCAGGATGCAACAGGGTGGGATGAGCTCATACCCCCATCGTTCAAATGAATTTATTGAGTAAATCCCAGTTCCTTTACTTCACCCGAATGTAAATCTATTTCATAAACCATCCTGATCTTTTGTCCACTTGAACCAAGCATGGCTCCAGCTGCGCCTCCCCAAATATAATTTCTCGCGGCCTGCCCCGGGTTCACCATCTCTTTTCCAAAGAAGATCAGTTTACCACTGCGTTTTTCGATAGGATAGAAATCTTTTTGAAAGTATTTATAAATCCGGTGATTGTAAGCTATCGCATAAACTTCGTCATCTGGTTTGGTTGGCTTTCCGTTTTCATCAATCCAGCGAAACGAAATTTCACTTCCTTCCTCCACTTTATAACCACTTAAGATCCCTGGCTCGTTATTTCTAAACTCTTC
>JBGATZ010000401.1:0-4644 GCA_044228905.1 Cyclobacteriaceae bacterium
ATAGAAGAAAGCAATTGAGGAGTAAGCTTTCCTTGCTTTTCAATTGTTGTAAGAATGGTTTCTCTTCGCTTGTCAAGTTCAGTTAATTGCTCAATGCGATCGCGGATGTTGGCAATCATTACCTCGTCCATACTGCCAGTCATTTCTTTGCGGTAGCGTGCTATGAATGGAAGGGTAGAACCCTCACTTAATAATTCAGCAACAGCTTTTACACCTTTAACTGGCAATGCAAGTTCTTTCGCAATTTGCTCGGTGTAGCGTGAAATTTGTTCGTTCATCTCAATAAAAAATAAGGAAGGCAAAAATAGAAGTTAGGAATACAGCTGCAAGTAGAAATCAGGTAAATGTTAGAGCTAATCCGTTTAACGTGACGAGAGGTAAATCTGTTGTTGAAAACGGATTAGCGGTATCAATTAATCAGGTCAAATTTGGTATACGGAATCAGAATTTTAGGAATCCGAATTCCTTCAGGCGTTTGATTGTTTTCAAGAATGCAAGCAACGATTCTTGGCAGTGCCAGTGCACTTCCGTTCAAAGTATGCAGTAGTTGTGTTTTTCCTTCTTTGTTTTTGTTGCGAAGCTTTAGACGATTTGCCTGGTAAGTTTCGAAATTACTTACCGAACTGACTTCAAGCCATCGTTGCTGCGCAGCAGAAAATACTTCCATATCATAAGTGATCGCTGAGTTAAAGCCCATGTCACCACCACACAGTAAGAGTTTGCGGTACGGCAATTCCAGTTTCTCTAAGAGACCTTGTACATGAGCACACATTTCATCCAACACCTGATAAGATTCTTCCGGCTTTCTCACCTGTACAATTTCCACCTTATCAAATTGATGGAGACGATTGAGTCCGCGTACATGAGCTCCCCAACTTCCGGCTTCACGTCTGAAACAAGGTGTGTATCCTGCATTTTTTACAGGTAATTCTTCATCGCTCAGAATAACATCACGATATAGATTAGTAATAGGAACTTCAGCTGTTGGAATCAAATACAGTCCATCTTCACCGATAAAATACATCTGGCCTTCTTTATCAGGAAGCTGGCCGGTTCCATAGCCACTGGCTTCATTAACTACAATAGGAGGTTGAACTTCTTTATATCCTTGCTTCTCTGCTTCATCAAGAAAAAAATTAATAAGAGCTCTTTGCAGCTTTGCCCCTTTACCCTTGTAAACAGGAAAGCCTGCTCCTGAAATTTTATTTCCTAAATCAAAATCGATGATGTCATACTTTTTAATCAGTTCCCAATGTGGTAAAGCTTCGCCATGAAGTGTGGGAATGGTTCCGTGTTCGAATACATTGATATTATCTTCTGCCCCTCTTCCGGCCGGTACTTTTTCAGCGGGCACATTCGGAATTTTATACAATGCTTGTTGCAGACTTCTCTCCAGCTCCTGAAGAGTGTCATCAAGTGTTTTGAGTTTGTCCTTATCAGCAGCAACAGCTGCTCTCAAATTCTGAGCTTCATCTGCTTTTCCACTCTTCATCAACTCTCCAATCTTTTTTGAATCAGTATTGGATTTCGCTTTCAGATTGTCCAGGATTTGTTGTGTTTCCCTTCGTTGTTTATCGATTTCAATTACCTGGGATACGAGCTCTTCCGCATCTTTTAAATAGCGCTTCTTCAATCCTTCAATTACCTTCTCTGTCTGTTCGCGGATGACATTAATCTGCAGCATGCTTCTGAAATTTTAAAAGCGCCAAATTACTGAACCCTGGGCACATTTTTTCTGTTATGAATTTGATAATATTCATTTTTGGTCTATACTTGCATAGTCAATTCGGCCTTTTTCAGGCCTTCTGAATAGATAAAAAACCCTTACTTTACTAGTTCTCTGATCCTCATAAACCTTGTTAATGGTTCAAATTTTTGAGCTGATTCCTTCAGCATATTTTAAATTCTAAATTCAAATCCAACCAATTCAATTTTTTAAATTCTCATGTACACTATTGACGACCTGAATGTCAAACTTCTTTCTGAATTGAAAGATCTTGCAGAAAGCATGGGCATCAAGAATGCCAAGAAACTAGGTAAGCAAGAACTTGTTTACAAAATCTTAGATGAGCAGGCAATTAATCCTGCTACTCCCACCCCTACCAAGAAAGCTTCATCCAATGAAGCGGAACCGGAACGCAAAATGCGTCCAAGAAGAAGAGAAAACGTAACTCCAACGCAATCCGAAACGCCTGCCGCCAAAGAAGAGAAAGAACTTTCTTCACAGGAAATGTTAAATGCGCTGGATCTTGACCTGGGCACTGGCAATTCTTTTGATAGCCAACCTGTTGAAAATAGCTCGGAGCAAATTTCTGAACCGGTTGAAAATCCTGTTCGCCAACCCAATCCGGTAAGAGAAGGTGGTGAAAATCCACGTCATCAGCACCAGCATCAACATCAGAAAAAAGAAAATAATATCAAGGATTTTGATGGAGTCGTTTCAAATGAAGGCGTGTTGGAAATTATGCAGGATGGATATGGATTCCTTCGCTCCTCTGATTACAACTACCTGGCAAGCCCGGATGATATTTATGTATCTCCATCGCAGATTAAGCTTCTGGGTTTAAAAACAGGCGATACAGTAAAAGGACAAATCCGACCTCCGAAAGAAGGTGAAAAATATTTTGCTCTTCTTAAAGTAGAAACAATCAACGGCAAAACAACTGATGAAATCCGTGACCGTGTTGCCTTCGAATATTTAACTCCGCTTTTCCCTGACGAAAAATTAAAATTGAGCACCACGCACGACAATATGTCAACGCGTATTCTTGATTTATTTTCTCCAATAGGAAAAGGACAGCGTGGTATGATCGTAGCTCAGCCAAAAACAGGTAAAACTGTTTTGTTGAAAAACATCGCTAATGCTATTGCTCAAAATCACCCTGAAGTTTATTTGTTGGTATTGTTGATCGATGAGCGTCCGGAAGAAGTTACAGACATGGCCCGCAGCGTAAATGCAGAAGTAATTGCTTCTACTTTCGATGAGCAGGCCGAACGTCACGTGAAAGTTGCTTCTATTGTTTTGGAAAAAGCAAAACGTATGGTGGAATGCGGACACGATGTGGTTATCCTCCTGGATTCAATTACTCGCTTGGCCCGTGCATATAATACAGTTGTTCCGTCATCCGGAAAAATTCTTTCTGGTGGTGTGGATGCGAATGCATTACATAAGCCAAAACGTTTCTTCGGTGCTGCCCGTAAAATTGAAAATGGTGGGTCGTTAACGATCATCGCTACCGCCCTGATCGATACCGGCTCGAAAATGGATGAAGTAATCTTTGAGGAATTTAAGGGTACAGGTAATATGGAATTGCAGTTGGATCGTAAGCTTTCCAACCGCAGAGTATACCCTGCTATTGATGTTCCTGCTTCAGGCACAAGACGTGAAGATTTGCTCATGAAAGATGATGAACTGGCACGTGTTTGGGATCCTTCGCAAATTTATGAGTGATATGAACTCTGTGGAGGCAATGGAATTCCTGCAAAGTAAGATGAAAAGAACTCGTAACGTGAAAGAGTTCCTTACTTCAATGAACGGATAAATTCTGTTTCAATTACTAAGACACAAGGTAAATTGCTGGATTGAATGTCACATAAACTGATATTTGATCCAGCTTTTTTATTAACAGGGGAAATTAACTCACGAGCTTGTACGATTTAATTTTTGCAATAACGATCGATCAGCTTTTGCAGCTCACCTCTCTTTACTGCGCGATTAGCCATCCATTTGAATACTGGTGAGATGAGTTTAAATGGCCCTGGTATTTGTGTATCCGATAAGGTGATAAGCAGAGCCAGGTGTGAGAATTTTTTAGGTACGCCTTTTTTATTCGTCAGACCGTCTTTCGCCAGTCCGTAACCAATCATTAACGTCTTTTCAAATCCAGGCTGCCCGGGTCGAAATTCAATCAGAAATTTTGTTTTGCCTGGAGAATCATTTCTGAAGAAGTGCACCACTCCCGGATTAACTAAAAAACTCTCTCCTTTGCGAAGCAACTTAAAATCACCATCTGCATAGAGTGTTAGGTTACCTTCGGTAACAGTGAATTTTTCAGTGTAGCTTGCATGGTAGTGCTTGGTATTACCTCCTTTTATTGCCAGCTCAATTTCTATCTGCGTAAAAGATCCGTTTGTTTCATCTGATGTCTTCAGAAAGATAGCCTTATCACCATAGATTGGATTTTCATGTACTCTCAGATTTTTCTTGTTCTCCATTGATGAATTTTCATCAATGGAGATGATAGTATTATTGTCGTGGATTGAATTCATAAGTGCGCTAAATAAGTGCACTCTTCAAGAAGATTCAATGGCCCCGAGGTACCAGTTTATAAGTAAGCGTAGTACTCAACTGAAAGTTATGACTACTGAAAATGATTATGCAGTTCTTTAATGAATGGAGAAAGATTGAGTATTCTTATTTCTTTCCTTTCCTTTCATGGAAGGCTCCTTTAAAGGTTGGATCTGCCCTTCGCTTTTGCAGATCAATTGCCTTTGCCATCTCCTGTGCTTCGCCCGGAAGTTCGGCTTCAACGGCAATAATAGAAGGGAATTTCTTTACCGGAATTTTTTCTCTGATTAGCTTTTCTATTTGTTCAATATGATATTCTTCTGCTCGTGTCACTAGCGTAATTGCTTTCCCCTCCT
>JBGATZ010000402.1:0-4403 GCA_044228905.1 Cyclobacteriaceae bacterium
TGGTTATGTAGACCGATCGTATTGGGGCGTCAGCGACAATCAGTTATGTAGTTCGTCAATCGTAGAATTTCATGGGCTCACTTTTATCCAGGCAAGTTTTGGAGACCAGCTCGCGTGCGAAACAGGATTGGATGAGATTGAAGTAGGCGTACAGTTCAATAACATTAATGGTGATGCGGCCAATCGCCATTATAATTTCGTATGGAATGTTTCTGGTAACGGTGCAGTCGCTTTGGTTTGTCCCTGACATACAAATGACAACTGATTTCATTTGAATGGTTCCTTTACCGGATTGCATTGTCCACCTGTGATGCAATTATTCCTAAAGAAACGTTTTAACAGAAGTGATTATATGCACGTTCTGCCTATGATCACTTTGTTTATTTATTACCTGGTTTACTCCCGAATGCCTCTTCTGGTGGCGGTGCGGTGCTGTTCTTGCTTAATGCCCATTTCCAACTAAACATTCTATCCGAGCCCTTCCAACGTTTTCGCAACCATCATTGTCCTACCGGAAAATCAATTCTTGTCAGATGAAAAAACTAATTTATTCATTCCGGTCTCAAACAACATTTCTGCTGCTGTCCTGCTGTGGGATCTTTTCTTCCTGTGATGTGCTTCACGAAGATGAAATCGACAATGATCAGCCGGACATTGCTTCTGCTATCTATGTGCTTCCGGATGCTTCTACCGTATTTGATCTGCCCTCGCGCATCAAATCCACTTCTCCACTTACCGTAAACATTTCATCTGAACCTCGCAACGGATCGTTGTCTTTACTTGAAGAGGGGCTTTACAGCTATACTCCACAGACTGCTGCTGACGACAGTTTTGAAGTTTTGATGACCAATGATAAAGGTGAGTCCAGTGCACGAAAAATTCAACTGGTCTCATTGCCTCGTTCGAACACCGAATCGTTTTGCGGTTCAATTGCACGTGACGATATATTCACTACGATTACAAGTGCTGCTGTTGATCTTGATGTCGTTGCTAATGATGTTATCGGGGATTGTTCAACGGGTGTTGAGCTAACCATCTTTGCAGCTCCCTTTGGAGGAACTGCAGAGGTTGTCAATGGAAAAATCCGATACCGGGCGGGTGAAAACTTTGCTCAGCGTGACAAATTTTTCTATCAGCTGGTTTCTCTCGCTGGTGACGGGCAGCGTAGTGCGGCCACGTTTGGTCGTGTTGTCCTGACCTCGCGGCCACCGTGCACCATTGATCTCCGGGACGACGAGTTGTCGTTTGATTTGAGTGCCATTGGAAGTGTAGTTAAAATTGCTGCTGACGATAATGACGTTCTCTGTGAGGTTAACACCCACATTACTACAGAACTTACACAACAGCCCACGCGGGGATCTTTAGTGTGGATGCCGGAAAGTAATTCTTCCTTTACCCCATCGGCCAGGTTCGTGTACGAGTTGCCTTCCGATGTTTCGCAACCCTTTTCAGAACACTTTACTTACAAGATCTGCATTGACGGTACCTGTGAGGAAGCAACAGTCACCTTGAATTTTACAGGAAGTCGTCCATCGTGCCGGGTACAATGCCAGGCGGATAATTATTCTATTGTTGGTTCCAGTCAGAGCGAGTTCCGCTTTCCCGTTTTAGAAAATGATGAGCTCTGCGGGGAATCTATTGTCTCTGCTTCCGTAGTCCTATGGATGCTGGAAGAAGAATCTCATGAAGTTCCTGGAGGTGACAATGATACGTACTCAAGGCAGTTTGCCCGCATTGAAAATAATGTACTCTATTATAAACCTGCTGTGACCTCTCCCAATCTGGAGTTTGATGAATTAGTCTATGAGGTTATCACTTCTACGGGGAAAGTGAGCAGGGCAAAAGTTAAAATCAAAAAACGCTAATCCAATTTATAATCCCTTACATCCATTTGTGGACGTAAGGGATTATCCTTTTCATGCAAGACCTCACCTCATTGCTTATCCTTTTAAAGAAAGGAGAACCCCAGGCGCAGCAGCAGCTCTTTACTTTATACAAGAACAGGTTGCTGGCGTTATGTTATCGCTATACATCGGACCGGAATGATGCGCAGGATGTATTGCAGGATTCTTTTGTGAAAATATTTTCAAACATTGAAAAAGTGGAGTCCGCAGATACGATGGATAGCTGGATCAGACAAATTACGGTCCGTACCGCCATCAATTTTTATCACAAAAAAAAGCGAAGCCTGTTATACCGCATTGAAGGAAGCGATTTTAATTCCGCCAATGAGGATTACGAATATTTATTATCTGGTATTGCTGACAGTGAACTGCTTGCCCTGGTCAATACCCTTCCCCTTGGGAGCAAGATCATTTTTAATCTTCATGCCATTGAAGGTTACTCTCACGAGGAGATCGCTGACCTGCTGAATATCAATGCTGGCACTTCCCGATCTCAATTTCATTATGGCAAAAAACTCTTACAATCAAAATTAAAAAGTCTTGGAATAACGCGTTATGAAAAATATGCCTGATGATCGGGATTTTCTAAAGCACATGCAAAGGCGACTTCTGAAAGCAGAGACAGAAGCCGATGAAATGATGTGGTCAAAAATTCAGCATGAACTGGAAATGAAACGGCAGCTCAGGATCATTGGAGGAAGAATTGTCATTATACTGATTTCATTCCTTATCTCCTTTTCTGTATCTGACCAAAGAGCCCTCCGTACGTTTCTCTCTGCTGATCAAACCCTTTCATTCTCTTGTGAGCACAACCCGCCACGTGCTGTTTCTGTGAATAAAATCCCACCTACAGAACCTATCGTTCAGGCTGCTTCTCATTCCCCTATTTTCTCAGTGGATACCAGGACTGAGCCATCCTCAATGTCGCACGCTAAGTCACCACAGCGAATCTATCGAATTGGTCGCTCGCTGGCTGAGAATAAGTATATCAAGATTGATGATCCTGATCCCTTCCCTCCGTCCCTGATCCAATCACCGATTAAGGAAAGGGTTTTTCATTCAAACAAGAAAGTAGTCCATCTCTACGCCTCACTTAATCCGTCGCTCCATTATCAGATTATTGATCCCCTGAAGAGCGATGAAGTGAAGATCACGGCCTGGAGTAAACCGGGAGTGTTATCGTCCCAACGCCTGGCTATTGCGCTGGAAGGTGGCGTTGTTACTCCTATTGGTAAACGATGGGAAGTGTTCTCCGGAATTAATTATTTTCTCCAACATCGCCATATTACCTATGACTATGTTTCGCGTTCGGCCTCCTACGCGGAAGTGAAGGATGGTACAGTGATCATTAAACCAGAGACAAGGACGCAGCGGCTCAATTATTCGATGAGCACTATTGGCATTCAGGGCGGGATCATGTATCTATTTAAGGAAGGAAAACTAATGCACAAGGCCGGAGTGAGCCTGCTTTATCAATTTGGTTTGAAAGGCGCAACTTCCGAAAATCTCTATTTAAATAAACAATCCAGTTACCTGTTTACTCAATTGCATTATCGCTTTGAGTGGCAAAAAAATAAACAGATCAGTTTTTATATTCAGCCGTCACTGGCTTTTGCTATTCTGGAGCGGGAAAAGCTGACTGCGCCTTTTCATTTAACACGATATTACACTACATTCGGTCTTGGGGCAATTTACCATTTGAACTTTGCAAGCAACGATGCCTTGAATCACTGATAAAAAGATTTTCTTTCCGTTTGTTCTGTCCGATGGCCTGACAAGAAGGGGCAATAAAAAGCAAAGAAGCCAGGCTGAAGAAACCCGGCTTCTTCCAAAAAACAGCTATCCGAATTTAATGGAGTACTATCTTACATTAGAACTGTGCGCGAATTATCATTACCCCATTCCAGTGAATACGGCAGAGAAAATTCTTCTCGCTTTCTTTCTGATTCTTTTTAAAGCTATAATTCCGAAGTCAATGACTGTGTCTCTCCGATTTTAAAAAGCCATAGGTGCATTTATTTTCTTGCATTTTGCCCAACAAGAAAACGTTCTTTGCTCTCGCTGTCAATTTTCGCTTTTTCCCATGACTGTCTTACATATTCAGTAATAGAAAGGGATGCCTTTGTTTCAGCCGGGGTCTTTACTGCTTTATCATTAATCTCAGTGACTTTGCCATTTTTATCTATACCGACTGTCCCCCCGTTAGGAGTTGGAAGAATCGCTATGATTTTACTATTCTTTTTATTGATGCTTAAGCCTATTTTTTTAGTTTCATTTTTCACTACAACTTTGATTTCTTCTTTAGCGAGAGTTACTTCTGCGCTCCCTTCATCTAAATTTTCAGAAATCTTAATTTTCTTATTTGTAATGCTTGCATTAACCGAATTTGCCATAACATCTATTTGCATTTCTGTATTTTCACCTTCGGTCTTTGAAATTTTTAATACCGAGGTGATTTCATCATCCCTACGACTAATTTGTCCGCTTACAAACCATTTA
>JBGATZ010000403.1:0-4403 GCA_044228905.1 Cyclobacteriaceae bacterium
CCCATTGCATTAATGGCAATTACCTTTTTTGTTTTTGGATTGTAGATCAACGCTTGTGTTTCTCCGCCCCAGCTCAATACATCCCACATCGTACAGGTAGCTGCCAGCATTGCGCAGGATGCATCCACTGCATTGCCCCCTTTGGTAAAAATCATTGCCCCGGCTGTTGCCGCCAATGGCTTGCCGGTAATAGCCATCCAGTTTTTTCCGTGCAATGGTGGCTTTTGTGTGGTAACGGGAAAGTTATTGAATGACTGGCCAAACGATGCAAATGCAGCAACGAAAGCCAACAACATTAAAAGGGGTTTTCTATTCATAGTCATTAGGTTTCATGGAATGAAGGATAAAAGATAGGTATTTTAATACGGGCAAAAAGTCCCTATCACGTGAAGGAAAAATAACTTACACCAACGGAGAATGGCTCATATCGACCGCAGCATTTTTCACTACCTTTCGTCATGATTTCGCCCTTTTGTGCGGCCGTTGTTCAGGCTGCTCCGGTATTCTTCGATAAAGATCAAACGATCAGCAAGATCGAATCGCTGACGCGTGAGGCTTCATTGAACAACGCTCAGCTTGTGTTATTCCCCGAGGTATTCATTCCAGGTTATCCACGCGGATTAACTTTCGGAACAGTGATTGGAAGTCGATCTGCAGAGGGTCGTGAAGTATTTTTGCGCTATTGGGAAAACTCCATTGAAGTACCCGGAAAAGAAACGGATCGGTTGGCAAAGCTGGCTAAAGAAACGAAAACATATATTGCAATTGGTGTGACTGAAAAAGATAAAGTGAGCGATACGCTTTATTGCACGTTGCTTTACTTTTCTCCGGAAGGAAAGCTCATTCACAAACACCGAAAAATAAAACCAACGGCAGCCGAACGAATCATCTGGGGTGAGGGCAATGGATCCGATTTGAATGTGCTGAATACATCAATTGGAAAAATAGGAGGCTTGATCTGCTGGGAGAACTACATGCCGTTGGCACGCACTGCCTTGTATGAACAAGGCCTGGAAATTTACCTCGCTCCGACAGCGGATTGTCGCGATAGCTGGCAGGCTACACTTACTCACATTGCATGTGAAAGCCGGAGCTATGTATTGGGATGCAATCAATACATTATCAAAGAAAATTACCCGGAAGATCTTCAGAAGTTAGTTGCGGAAGAATTGCCAGTTAACTGTACAGGTGGCTCAGTTATCATTTCTCCACTGGGAAAAGTGATAGCCGGACCTTTATTTGATACAGAAGGAATTCTCTATGCCGAAATTGACCACCGGGAAATTGTGAAAAGTAAAATGGATATGGATGTGATCGGACACTATGCCCGGCCCGACCTCTTTAATTTTGAATGGAAGCAAAAACAATAAAATGAATAATAACGAACAACTAATCACCGACTTCTATACCGCTTTTCAAAACAAGAACTGGAAAGTGATGCAGAATTGTTATCACGATGAAGTCGTATTTAATGATCCTGTATTTAAAAATCTGAAAGGCAATGAAGCTAAGGCGATGTGGCACATGCTGGTCATCTCTGGTAAGGATCTCACCGTTCAGTTCTCAAAAGTAAAAGCCGATGATCAAACCGGTTCTTGCCATTGGGAAGCAGTGTATTCTTTTTCAAGAACGGGACGAAAAGTACATAACATAATCAAAGCAAAATTTGAATTTAAAGACGGTAAGATCATCAAGCATACCGATTCATTTAATCTTTGGAAATGGAGCCGGATGGCTTTCGGAACTACCGGGATTTTTCTCGGATGGACAGACACTGTGCAGAACAGAGTACGTTCCACGGCAAAGGCGAGTCTTGATAAATTCATCTCGTTGAATACCGCATACACCTCCTGACGTCCTATAAAAACTGCGATTTTAAAGTGAAAACAGCTATTATTAAACTTTCTGAATCGTTTTGAAAGAATTGATTTGGCTTTATAATCTAAAATTATTATATATTTGCCTTGTTAATTTTAATTTCTTGTTCTGTAGTACATAAAGTTCATTTATTCTTCAGTATAGGCAGTTAGTTAGCAGTTTAGTTATCACTTAATTTCAAATCAAAAAATGAACATTTATGTAGCCAACATTCCCTGGAAGGCTTCCGAGGATCAGTTGAAACAACTTTTTGCAGAATACGGGGAAGTATCCTCTGCAAAAATCGTTATGGACAAGGTAACACAACGTAGCCGTGGTTTCGGTTTCGTTGAAATGCCAGATGATGCTGCTGCGCGTCAGGCGATCAGCACTTTAAATGGTGCAGACTTTTTAGGAAAGAACCTCGTTGTAAACGAAGCTCGTCCACGTGAAGAAAGACCTCGCTCTGGTGGCGGTGGTGGTGGCTACGGTCGCAGAAGCGGTGGTGGCGGTGGTGGTTACAACCGTGGTGGTGGCGAATATTAATTCGAAATCATTTCATACCATATACGAAAGGATGCTCATTGAGCATCCTTTCTTTTTATATAATACGTCTTCCCATTCACCACAACATCCGGTTTCAATTGCCGGTTATCATTTTAGTTATGTAAACTTTGTCAGCGGTATTCTATTCCTTTAACAAGGACATTTACTTTGTGACTTTTATTCATGAAAAATGAAATACCTGTTACCGTGATTAAGAAACTTAAAATTGTTATACTAAGTATTAGCCTGATCGTTTCGCTTGAAACATTCTGTCAGGATAAGAGATCATTTGAAGATCTGTCCATTGACCGGCCTGATGTTTCGAATCTTCCGGTAACGGTTCGCCCGGGTCATTATCAGTTTGAAACAGGAGTAGAATTCTATAAAAATAATTATACCCGTGATTCGTATCTGCCCAACTTTCTACTACGCACCGGTCTCAACAAAAAATCAGAATTACGTGTAGGTTTCAATAACCTGAAGCAGGATTCTTTGTTTAATGACGGATTTGATGAAATTCTATTTGCTACACTATCTGTTAAATATCGTTTTGTGGAAGGAAAAGGGGCACGACCCTCCATCGCAATTCAACCTGAGTTTGCATTACCGTTTGGCCATGGAAAGAGATTCAGTCGCAACCACGCCAATTTTACTCAAAGCGATTATGCCGTGTTTCTATTGTTCAATAATTCACTGCACGAAAAAGTTTTCATCAATTACAATGCAGGAGTATATTGGAACAAACATGAGAACCTGGATTTTCTGGCTTCACTCTCTACCAGCTTTCTTCACACACATCGCCTCGGATATTTCCTTGAAGTATATACACTGATAGAAGATGAGAATGAATTGCCTGTTTCATTTGATGGGGGCATTACCTTTCTTCTTACTCCACGATTTCAGGTCGATGCGTATTTTGGAAATCGGGAAGACGGTGAGGAACGTTACTGGTTTTATGGAACAGGTGTGGGTTTCCGTATCGACCCGAAGGATCTAAAGCCTAAGTCATTCCAGGAAATCGGAATCCATCATTAAAGGAATAATAATTAGTCAAATCGTTCCGGGTCAAAAGCACCAACAGGCATACTTAATTTTTCATGAGAGATCATTTCACTTACTAACTTACCCGTTCCAGGACCGAGGCTCAACCCCATCATGGAGTGACCAGTGGCAAAAGTTAAATTCTTAATTCTGGTCGATCTTCCGATGTAAGGCAATCCATCCGGTGAGCACGGACGCAAGCCATGCCACACTTTATCAATGGACGGCATCTTCACATTCATTTCAGGATAGTACTTTGGAATAGAATCTACAATACCTCTCACCCTATTCATGTTAATGGAGTGATCTACACCAATGATTTCCATAGTGCCTCCAAACTGCAAGGCGTTTCCCATTGGAGTAACTGCCACACGTGCTTCCAGAAAAATAGATGGGATGTGGACGTTCTTCTGAACATCGGTTAACTGAAAACTATACCCTTTGCCCGCCTGCATCGGAATAGATATTCCAAGCTTTGCTGCAGTTAATCCCGACCATGAACCTGTGGCAATTACTATCTGATCGAACATCAGATCTTCTTTAACTGTTTGTATGGCTACAATTGAATTCTGTTCCGTAAGAAAATCTTTAACGTGAGTATCTGTGAGAAACGATACTCCTGATTTCTTCAAATGTTCGATCAGCTGAGGCACTAATTTTCCGGGGGTGAGATGAGCATCACCAGGAAAATAAATTCCTCCCTTCACTTTAACATGCACATCGGGTTCCAGTTTCTGAACTTCTTCAGCGCTCAATACCTGCGCTTCAATTCCGATTTTATTCGCGAGGTGCGCAGTTTCTATTTCTTCCTTACCTACTTCTTCATTTTGATAGAGCATCATTAATCCTCTCTCCTGGTATTCAAAATCAAAAGGAAGTTCTTTCACCCATTGCTGATACATTGCTTTGCTCAACAAGCTTATCTCTTTCAAAGCAGGGATAGAATGCGCTACATGCTC
>JBGATZ010000404.1:0-4397 GCA_044228905.1 Cyclobacteriaceae bacterium
CTGGATGCGTATCCTGATCTTGAACTGACAGGTAAAGTAGAATCGTATTCAGGTGCAACGGGTGCTAAATTTTCTTTGCTACCTCCTGATAATGCAACTGGTAACTTTATCAAGATTGTGCAACGTTTTCCCTCACGCATCTCCATTGACAATTTTCCGAAAGAACGTGCAAATGAAATCTTCCCCGGACTCAGCGCTTTTGTAAAGGTTAAAGTCAAATAAAGTGGAAGCAGTTATTGCGAAGGAAGAGGTATATCCAACCGGAGCTACCAAATGGATTCTTATTGCTACGGCCATTTCGTGTGCAATACTCGAGCTCATTGATACTACGGTAGTCAATGTTTCTCTGCCTGAAATCAGTGGTAACATCGGTGCCACGACAACAGAAATAGCGTGGGTGATTACGGCCTATGGTATTGCCAACGTAATCGTTATTCCTTTGTCGAGTATGCTGTCGAATTTGTTCGGCAGAAAAATGTACTTCACTACATCGGTAGCCATCTTCACATTTGCTTCACTCATGTGCGGGTTTTCTACCAGCTTATGGACGCTTGTATTCTGGAGATTTATTCAGGGACTGGGAGGCGGTGGTTTACTATCTACCGCACAGTCTATTATTATCGGAGCATTTCCACCCAAACAAATGGGAACAGGGCTCGCCATCTTTGGTGTGGGAGTAATTCTCGGTCCAACATTCGGTCCCGTGCTTGGCGGATTCATTACGGATAATTTTTCATGGCATTGGATCTTCTTCATCAATATTCCCATTGGTGTGGCCGCTACATTTTTGTCGTGGAAGTTTGTGCCCGATCTGGCTGGTGTAGGCAAGCCTGAGAAAATCGATTGGTGGGGGATTGGATTTCTTGTAATAGGCATTGCCTCTTTGCAATACATCCTGGAAGAAGGCGGAGCAAAGGATTGGTTCGAGAGCGATGAAATCATTTTCTTTTTCATCGTGGCAATGATTGGCCTGATTGCGTTCATTATCCGTGAACTGAGTATTGATTATCCCGCGGTGAATCTTCGCCTGTACAAAAGCTCGAACATGGTGATGGGTAACGTACTGAACTTTGCCATTGGGATTATTCTTAATGGTTCGGTCTTCATCTTCCCGCTCTTTGTTCAGGTTTCATTGGGATGGACAGCCACACAGACAGGCGCGTTCATGATTCCGGGTGCGATGGCGACCACGGTTGGAATGATCACTGCCACGCGAATGATCGGTAAGGGAGCTAATCCGAAAATGATCATGATGACCGGACTGGCGATGGTATCCACCTTTCTTATCCTCTTGTCTTTTTCAGGACCTGACTCTAACAGCAGCAATTTCTTCTGGCCATTTATACTGCGCGGATTTGGTGTCGCGCTGATGATGATGCCAATCTTAAGTCTTACAGTGGCAGGATTGAAGGGTGTTGATATTGCGCAAGCCACCAGTTTGTCGAATATGTTGCGGCAGCTGGGCGGAGCAGTGGGGATTGCAGTCATCAACATTTACCTCAATCATCAGAATGCAGAAGTGAAGAGTAATATGGTCGGTAATGTGACTGAATACAGTGATGCAACCACAGAGCGCATTGCCGGATTCACACAGACATTCTCGCAAGCGGGTTATAGCATTGACGATGCCGCACAGGCTGCAAACCTGATGATGAATAATGTAGTGACCAAACAACAGTTTATTCTCAGCTATAGCCAGGGATTTATGACATTGGGATTAGGGGTACTTTTCTGTGTGCCACTTATTCTATTAATCAAGTATAAAAAAGGACAGAAAGTAGAAGTGATGAATGATCATTAGTATGAATATCAATTCGATGAATAATAAATTAGTACTTATCGCGCTGGTTCTTTTATCCTTTACCGGATATGCGCAACAGTCTGCTGAGTTGAAAGTGGGATTGCAGGAGGCCATTGATCTGGGTTTGAAGAACCGGTATGACCTTCAGGCTGATCAGTATAACCTGTTAATTGCCGACAATGAACTAAGCAAAAGTAAAAAAGAGTGGATACCTGAAATTTCGGGAGCCGGTAATATTCGATATAGTCCCCAGATTCAGGCCACGTTTATTCCGGGAGGTTTTTTTGGTAATGAGCCAGGGTTGGTGTCCTTAGGAGCCAAGAGTACAACCATTTTTGGATTGGATCTGAATCAAACTATTTTCAAACCTGGAATTTCTTCTGATATAAAAATCGCAAGGAACAATGTTGAACTGGAGAAAGAGAAGAAGCGTCAGAACGAGAATTACATCAGGGAACAGATTGCACAGGCTTATCTGAATGTAGTGTTGAGAGATTTGCAAAATAAGATTGCTACAAATGACGAACAACGTTATAAGGAATATGCACAGGTGGCGGAAGGAAAACTGAAAGCCGGATCGCTTATTGAAAATGACTATCTCAAAGCCAAACTGGATTATGAAAACGCAAAAGTGGAAACACTGAAGGCGAAACAGAATTATCAGCTTGCCCTGGAGAATATCAAGTATCAGATCAATGTTCCTGCGGAAACGGAACTGACACTTTCTGATAGTCTTAACTCCGCCAGTTTTTTACTCGAGCAGCTTCCAACTAATTATGATGTGACCAAACGCACAGAAATTGAGCAATTAACTTTGCAACAGCAAAACAACAAACTTCAGATTGTGAGAAGCAAGCAAAACGCACTTCCTTCTGTGTCGCTGTATGCTAACTACTCCAAGCAATTTGTATACACTAATTTCGATTACACGTTAAGTCAGTGGTGGTCGCCATTCAGCTACCTGGGTTTACGTTTAAGTGTACCCATTACTTCTAATTTTAAGAACCGGAACACGATTCGCGAGAATGAAATCCGATCCATTCAAACAGACCTGAACCTGAAACAAAAACAAGCGGACATTAATTACGAAGTTCAAAAGGCTTCCTCAGAGCTTTCTAATTCGCTGAAGAACATGAATATCGCGAAAAGTAACTATGAATTGTCGCAGGTTATTTACAAGAATCAAAAGCAACAGTATGATCTGGGAACATTATTATATAGCAATCTCCTGGACACCGATCGTTCGCTCAACACTACCGAGCAGAATTATGTGAAAGCGGTTTATGACTATCTGGTGGCGATGATCAACTATCAAAAGGCAATTGGAAATTACTGATCTTAAATCCGATATCTCATTCAAAGGCTGGTAACAGCCTTTTTTTGTTTTGATTTCTTTATTCTGAATTTTCGGTTCGATTATGTTTTTCGGTTAAGTCCCGCAATTCCTGAATTAATTGTTAACGGACCCAGGAAGCTGTTTGGTGAGTCGCGTATTCAATTATCTTTGAAATTATTGAATATTGTTGCTGGTGAAGAAAAACAATAAAGTGAAGCTGATTCTTTTTAGCACGATGACGTGCCTGGCTTTGCTTTCATTCAGCCTTCGTGGGCCAGAGCCATATATTTTAAACTACCCCGCAAACTTCGGGGGTAGATTTTCCATTCCGGAGAATAATCCACTAACAAAGGAAGGAGTGGAACTGGGCAGATATTTGTTTTACGAAACAAAACTTTCCAAAGATAATTCGATCTCCTGTGCCAGTTGTCACGAACAAAAACGTGCGTTTACTGACGGAAAGCCATTCAGTGAAGGTGTAGACCAGTTCATGACTAACCGCAATTCCATGTCGCTGGCCAATTTGTTGTGGGTACGAAATTTCTTTTGGGATGGAAGAACAAACTCGCTGGAGGAACAAGCCGTTGTTCCGCTGACGGATCCCCATGAAATGGGTCAGACATTGGGAGAATCTGTTAACAAATTGAAACAAACAAAACGCTATCCGCCTTTATTTAAAAAGGCGTTCGGTTCGAAAGAAATTACACCGGAAGGAATCACTAAAGCGATAGCGCAATTTGAACGAACATTGATCTCCGGCAATTCTGTTTACGATAAGTATCTGAATGGAGAATATAAACCTACAGAACAGGAATTGCGCGGAATGACTTTATTTATGACCGCACCGTCACCAGAAAAAAACATCAGAGGGGCGAATTGTGGTCATTGCCATGGAAGTCCGAAAACATTTATTGAGCTCTATCACAATAATGGTTTAGATGCTAATCCGAGAGATGCCGGCAGAGCAACGATTACCGGATCGCTCACAGATCATGGAAGATTTCGTGTACCCACCTTGCGTAACATCGCGCTCACAGCACCCTATATGCATGACGGACGATTCTGGACCTTGCGTGATGTATTGGATCATTACAACGATCATGTTAAGCCCAGTGCCACGCTGAGTTCGTTTATTGAAGGAACCAGTAATGTAGCCGGAGGAAAAAGTTTGTTACTGACTTCTTCGGAGAAAGAGGATATTATTTCCTTTCTTCGGATGCTGACCGATTCTACCTTTGTCACTGATCCCCGTTTTTCAAA
>JBGATZ010000405.1:0-4382 GCA_044228905.1 Cyclobacteriaceae bacterium
GAGCTACGAGACCTTGATCTCAAAAATGTTAAGCGGAGAGGGGGGGATTCGAACCCCCGGTACAGTTTAACCCGTACGACAGTTTAGCAAACTGTTGGTTTCAGCCACTCACCCACCTCTCCTGTTAGGGCTTTCTGAAAAAGAAGTGCAAATATAACCGCTCAGCGTAATCTTCCGCCTGTTAGGGCCTTTTTTTTGATCTAATTCAAACATTTTCTTTGCCTACTCTGCAAAACAACAGGACGTTCTCAGGTTGTCCTCGTTCTCTGGTAGCCTCAAGGCAGAAGCCCTGCAAAGAACTTTATTTCTACAATCAGCATCTTATCTTTCATAAACTCACCTCACATCAAAGAGTAGGGATCATTAGCCAAAACATTCTATTTTTGAGCATGGTATGGTTCAGAGAGTTCAGTTGGACAACAGGCTTTGCAGTGGCACTCTTCTGCATTTTTTATACGTTCTACATCATCCGGGTAATGCGCATCGCAAAGTCGCTGCATACTCCCTATCAAACCATCTTCATTAAACTTGCGATTCGCACCCTCTACTTTGCCCTGTTCATCGCGGCATTCATGGGGCCTTCTTTTGGCGATTCCAAAAAGGAAATTCAATCCGTAGGCAAAGACATCCTGATTTGCGTGGATCTCTCTAAATCGATGGATGCATTTGATGTACAACCCACTCGTTTAGAGAAAATTAAATATGAAATGAAGCGTGTGGTTGAGGCCTTTAATTCTGATCGCATTGGCATCATTATTTTTTCATCAGAAGCATTTATGCAGTGCCCGCTTACTTATGATCAAAATGCATTAAATCTGTTCATCGAAACGATGAATACGAACCTTGTACCCGCATCAGGTACAGACTTTGCTCCTCCTCTGCGCATGGCTCTTACCAAATTACAGGACCAGGAAGGACCAAGCAATCAGCAAAAATCAAAAGTCATTGTATTAATCAGCGATGGGGAAGATTTCGGAGAAGAAACCAATGAAATTGCCAAAGACATTGAAGATAAAGACATCAAGTTGTTTACACTTGGTGTGGGCACAGAACGCGGCAGCCAGATCTATGCAGGCCGCAGTTATAAAACAGATCGCTCCGGTAATGCTGTGCTTACCAAGCTCAATCCCTCTGCACTCAAGGATCTGGCGAGCAAAACAGGAGGACAATACTTTGAAATCAATGAAAGCAGAAATGATATTTCCAGATTGATCAACACGATCGGAAACATTGAAGGACAAATGCGTGACGCCAGGTTTGTGGACGTGTCTGCCAATCGTTACTATTATTTTTTATTGGGAGCATTGGTACTCTTGCTACTAGATGTACTGATTAACGTGAAGACCGTGAAAATATGAAGTGGAGTTTCAAGGAAATCATTCCGGGTGTTGTAATTATCGTGCTGCTGAGCGGGATTGCATTTCTTTATTTCGCAGTAATCCGTAAAAGTCAGATTGCAGAAATCAGTTCAGCCAAGCGACAAGCCAAAAGTGATTACCAGGAAGGGAGATTCGTTGACGCTGCCTATTTGTATAACCACCTAATCGATTCTCTTAAAATTGACGAAGAGCCTGTAACCATTAATTACGCCAATGCAGGGTTTCTGTCTGCCGCAATGGATACCACCCTATTTGCAAAACAGGCCAGGTCACGTCATCAGAATGAATCTGACTCGATAAAAACATCAACACAGCAATCGATCCTCAATCGCGCTGAGCAGGATTATTTGAAATTGACGGGAGCAAAAAACAAATCCATCGGCTCAATGGCTAATAATCAACTGGGGGTTTACGTTTTGAAAGTACAAGGTCCGGCAAGTGAATCGGATCAAACCGGCAAGGCCATCGATTCATTGATCAGACAATCACTAGTTCATTTCAAGGAAGCCCTGAAAAGAGATCCATCCAATGACAGCGCCCGCTACAATTACGAGCTATTGAAAATGAAACTAATTTTCCCTGATCTGGTTTATAACAAAGCGGAGCAATTGGTGCAGCGCAGGCGCTACGGTCAGGCGTATCGCCTCATGGAGAGTGCTGCAAAAAAAGACTCCCGCATGAAGCGGTATGAAGACTTTACCAAGAAAATTCAGGCAGTTTATAAAATAGATTCGTTGAAGAACATATAAGCATATGAGATTAGTGTTGCTTTTTATTGTGGGGATCTCGTTCTCGTGCTACGGACAGGAGCCTTTAGCGGAATCTAAATTTCACGAAGGTTCTCAATTCTACATTAATGGAAAGCGTGATGAGGCATTGGCTTCCGTGAATCAGGGTTTGAGAACAGATCCGGGTAATCAAAAACTCACTGAACTAAAGAAATTGCTGGAAGACGACAAGAAGAAACAAGAGCAGGAGAAAAAAGACAAAGAGCAGAAGGAAAAGCAGGACAAGAAAGATCAACAGAAGAAGGAGCAAGAAAAGAAAGATCAGGAGAAAAAGGAGCAGGATAAGAAAGATCAGGAAAAGAAGGACGATAAAGACAAAGACAGTAAAGACAAAAAAGATCAGGAGCAGAAAGACAAAGAGAAAAAGGAGCAGGAAAAGAAAGAAAAAGAGAAGGAAGAGAAAGATGCAAAAGAGAAGAAAGAAGACATCCCTCCTTCTGTTTCTGAAAAGTTAAAAGAAATGCAGATGAGCGAAGAGAAAGCAAAGATGATTCTCGAAGCCATGAAAAACCAGGAGATCCAATACCTCCAACAGAATAAACGCAAAGCCACTAAACCAAAAGACAAGGGCAAACCGGATTGGTAAGCCTGTCGACAGTGGGCCGTAGGCTGTTGACTTATCTAAAATCTAACGTCTCAATACTAACATCTCATTTATGAAAGAAGTATACATCGTTGCATCAGGAAGAACACCTATTGGAAGCTTTGGCGGAAGCCTGGCAAGTTTATCTGCTGTGAAGTTAGGATCAATTGCTGTGAAGGGAGTGATTGACAAAATCAAATTAGACCCGAAACTGATCAATGAAATTTTTATTGGTAATGTGATCTCTGCTGGCCTCGGTCAGGCTCCCGCTACACAAGTTGCTGTTGGCGCAGGATTAGGTTTCGATATTCCATGTACACTGGTGAATAAGGTTTGTGCTTCCGGAATGAAAGCCATTATGCTTGGCGCACAATCTATTCAGCTTGGACAAAATGATATCGTAGTTGCCGGTGGTACCGAAAGCATGTCTAACATTCCGTATTACTTACCTAAAGCACGTTACGGATACAAGTACGGCAATGGCGAAGTATTGGATGGATTGACTTACGATGGATTGACAGACGTGTACAATCATTGCGCAATGGGTGTATGTGCAGACAACACTGCAAAGGAAATGAAACTGACCCGTCAGGATCAGGACAACTATGCAATCCAATCGTACAAACGCTCTGCCGCTGCATGGGCTGCGGGTAAATTTAAAGATGAGATCATCCCGGTAGAAATCACCGGACGCAAAGGTGATGTCACTTTGTTTGCTGAAGATGAAGAATACAAAAATGTAAACTTCGATAAGATCCCGGGATTGAAACCGGTATTCACCAAAGAAGGAACAGTAACTGCTGCCAATGCATCTACGATCAATGATGGCGCTGCTGCAGTAGTATTGATGAGCAAAGAGAAAGCAAAAGAACTGGGCCTCACTCCTATTGCGAAAATATTAGGTTATGCCGATGCCGCACAGGATGCGATGTGGTTCACCACTACTCCTTCCCTTGCGATTCCTAAAGCAATTAAAGCAGCAGGCATCGATAAAAAAGATGTAGACTACTACGAGATCAATGAAGCGTTTGCGGCTGTCGCATTGGCAAACAATGCCAATCTTGGTTTGGATAACGAAAAAGTAAACGTGAATGGCGGAGCAGTGGCATTAGGTCACCCGCTGGGAGCTTCTGGTACGCGCATTACACTTACCTTGGCAAACATCCTCAAGCAAAACAATGCACGCATTGGCGTAGCAGGTATTTGCAATGGCGGTGGCGGTGCTTCTGCGATTGTGATTGAGAGGGTTTAATCTACGAGATGTCCTACACTTTGAACGTGTAGGACATCTATGCATCACATAACATCTAACCTGAATTTCAAATCCAAATGATTGAAGAAAAGAGCGATGAAGAAATAAAAGTATTGCTACACAAGCTCATCTATCAGGTTTTAATAGAAATAAGAGAAGAAGCACATTACATCGATAATAAAAAGATAGAGAAGTTAAGCGGTTTAGTTCATAATCTCCCTCTGAAATTATCTAAGCCCGATTGTAATTATAGGTCTATAATCGAAGAACTAAAACAACAGGCAGAAAGCATTGGGGCAGGTAAATGGCTGGAAAATTCTATAAGGCAGCTTTAACCTATTTTATACATACGAACACAACACCCCTTCAACTTCAACGTT
>JBGATZ010000406.1:0-4380 GCA_044228905.1 Cyclobacteriaceae bacterium
AGTTTGATTATCATTACGATGAACAAGGATATCCGGAATTGCTGATCAAAAAATATCGTGGATACATCAGCAAAGAACACGTGATGACGGATATTACTGAATACGTTTATTATTGACCGCCCTACCCTCAAAAATCCCTCAATAAAAAAGTCAGGCTCACACCTGACTTTTTTATTTTACGCATATTGTTATTAATTCTCACAATAATCCATGCCCGTATCACCGATTGGCATCCCGGGAGGAGCGGCCATTAAATTTTCCTGTTTGTATCCTTCCGGATCATCCTGCACTTTGGCAACCTGACCGGCCAGATAACTATAGAATGCCTTCCACTCTTCATCCGCTGTCACTCCCGCACGCTGGTTCAGCCATGCTTTCAATTGATTGAGCTTCAGGATGGCGATAGCTTTGGTTGGCGCAGATGCTTCTTTATTCAACGCCAGTTTGGTAAGGTTAACAAACAATGCATTGTCAATAGCCATCTGAACGGCACCTTCATAGCCGTCTTTAGGTGCTGCTTTAAATGTAGCACTGACCATCCGGTCAATTACACTCTGCAGGCTCATCAACCGCGCATCACGCGAATGATGTTCAAATAATCGATTGGCACGTGCCGGATGCAGGATCAAACTAAACGTCATATCAGCAGCTGTCTCCGCTACGGTCAGCGCATCAAAAGTTAAATCAGTTCTTCCTTTTACCACTTCACGGTGACGAGTATAACCCAATGGTCTTGGAGGAATAATCTTCAGCAGGCTTTCAGGAATAAGTAGCGCAGATGGCTCTATCGTTTTCATCAATGCTTCGAGTGCCTTCAGTTCCTGCTGAGGAGTGAGCAGGTCAGCAATGGGTTGCCCGTCACCACGCAACGCGTAGCGATAATTTAACCCTCCGATGATTTTCGCTGTTGCTTCGGCCTGATAACGATGAGAGAAATACAAGGGAACGAACACTTCTTCCAATGTAGCCATGGGCGCGCCCATCTTGATATTATTCGGACCAAAGTTTTTCAATGCCACTTTACGTACTTCCATCATCCGGTTTAACTCATCGGCAATATCTTTTCCATTGTCCCACAAATGGGCGTAGGGATGTGCACTTCCTGCAGGACGTGCATCCTGATCGGAAAGAAATGTAAGACCTGCTTTCAACGAATTCTGAATGATGTCGTTCAGTGCTTTTGCTTCATCTGTTCCGGGAGGAAAATCCTGATAACCATAAGCAATCATTACCTTATCAAATGCACCTATCTTTGTATCATAGGCCTCACTTAAATCTACTTTTCCATTTACAAGTTTGGCATATGGATGCGGATAATCCATTACCGATGCGAGTTCTTCTGAGCTGGATGAATAGGCGTGTGCAATTCCCAATGTGTGACCTACTTCGTGAGCTGCTAACTGGCGCAGGCGTGCCAACGCCATCTCTTCCATTTGTTTAGATACGGGCTTTCCTTCTTCATACGGTGCAAGGAGTCCTTCTGCAATGAGAAAATCCTGACGAACACGCAGCGAACCCAATGTGACATGTCCTTTAATAATTTCCCCCGTCCGAGGATCATTGATTCCTCCACCATAGGACCAGCCGCGTGTTGAACGATGTACCCAGTTAATCAGATTATAGCGTACATCCATCGGATCTGCATCGTCAGGTAATACTTTTACCTGAAAAGCATCTTTATATCCGGCAGCCTCAAATGCCTGGTTCCACCACTTTGCTCCATCCATCAAAGCACTGCGAATAGGTTCAGGGGCTCCGGGATCCATATAATAAATAATAGGCTCAACAGCTTCGCTCACAGCAGCTGTCGGGTCTTTCTTTTTCAAGCGGTGACGGCTGATAAATCGTTTCTGAATCGGCTCGCTGATTGGCGTTGCATAATCAAAGTAAGAAGGGCCAAAGTATCCTGCACGTGGATCAAACAAGCGGGGTTTATAATCATTGTCCGGCAACTGAATAAATGAATGGTGCTCGCGCACAGTCACACTGGTTGGTGTAGGTGTTACACTTCGAATGTATTCGCCTGTGGGTTGACCTGTGAATGTGAGCGTAGCTTCAAACTCAGAATTTTGCGGAAAATTTTTTATGCGTGGTGAATAAAATGCTGAGCGTGATTTATCCAGTGAATAGTTCCCCTGTTGCGCCTGTCGCAATCGGCCTGCCACATCGTGTGCATCCTGCAACAAAAAGTCTGTAGCATCTACCAAAACTCTTCCACCTTCTTCTGCCACTACAACAAATCCCCATATAACCGATTGGGCGAAGGACTCTTCCACTGCCTTTCGTTCCTTCTCATTGTCACTGATAGCCCGATAATCAAGATTACCTTCTATCAACAAGACTTTTGGTCCTCTGCGATCAAACTTTACAACGCGTTCGCGGCCAAGTTGATTACGATCCAATCCGATATCGTTGGATCCGATGGCTGCAGTAAGCGATTCAACATATAAAAAGTCAGTATTCAGTTTATCAATGACTAAAAAGATCTTGTCCTGCTTTTCATCAAAATAAAATTCAAAGTAGCCTGGGAATTTTTTCATGCCCGATACTTTTGCTTCAATGCCTGTACCGGAAGTGACTGGTGTTGCGGCTGGTGTATCTGCCTGCTTTTTCTTTTGAGCAAACGATGCCGTAATCACGAAGAAAAACAAACAAAGGTATAATTGCTTCATGGATAAGTTTAGTTTGATGAAACTTACACAGAAGCACCTGTTTTGCCAAGCGATCAAAACAGAAACCGCCCTCTGGTGTGAAGGGCGGTTTCTAAAACGGTTGGAAGAAAGAAATCAGTTCTTGACAAACTTTGTGGTGAGATCAAAGCCACCTGCTTTGCTGCCATTGGAGATATCATCGTAATGAACAATCAGCGTTTTGGTATCAGGGTCCCAGCTGCCAATGCTCATACCCTGGCCGAGGGTTACCTGAGCATTTTTGCCACTCACTACGGAAATACCTAGACAAACATCACTGATAATTGCCGGTTGATCCTTTTTAAATCCGATACTTCCGCAGCATTCAAAATAAGCTCCTGCCGAAATATCACTGATCAGATATTGATTTGGAGTTCCAGCCACTTTAGTGATCGTTACCTGATTGGTACTTGGCAACGGATCAGGTCCGCCAAAAAACACATCATCATCCGTTTGTGTGGCTGTATAGGTTCCTTCGGTGATGGAGGAAGGACATACCAGATTCACCACAAAACTGGAAGTAAAGCTGGTTGTCGCACTTGCCTGCTGAATGGTTGGAGAAAGATTTACTTCACCATCTACAGTAACACTCGGGTACGTTACACCATTCTCCATAGTGGTGAAGTTGAAGAAGGTAATTTTATCTGCGCCCTCCAATCCGTCAATGCCACCCGTAATGTTCAATGCCGTTGTTACCTGTGTGAGCGTGAGTTCCGCTCCCTTGATCATCCCTCCTCCATTATCAAAATCAGCCTGAGTGAATTTAATAACGGAAACCGGAGTGCCCGTGCCATTACGCTGCACGCGAATGTCCACCTGACCGAGGTCGTTGTTTTCAGAATACAAATCAAATTTGATTCTTGCCTGGCCCAGGTCACTAAAAAAATTAACTGCTGCCGAGTTCGGATCCAGTACAATACGCACATTTGGTCCGTTTTCAAAATCCGGAATACGAACATCTTCCTTGCACGCTATGGCAAATAAAATAAAAAGCGCTACGAGGATTTTATTTGAAATCAGTTTCATAGTCAGTTCAGATTAAAAATTTATTTATCCCAAAACACTTTATCTACATATACATTACGCTGAGTAAGTCGCGTGTCACCATAAGTAACCAAGTCGGTAATCTGATAAGGCAAACTCATCACGTAGTCAAACTTGCGCACGGTTACCGGTACATTGTCGGTATTGCCATCATGCATACGTGGGAATCCCGTTCTGCGGAAGTCATTGAATGAATCTACTCCGTAGCCAAAGTTGGCAATCCACTTTTGCGTCATAATGATTTCCAGTTTACCGGCAGCATCAGCGGCATCATACTTGGAGAGTACTGCATCTCTGTACGAAGTAATGCTTACTGAAGCAATAGCAGGAGCAGCTGCTTCTGAGGCTATTTCATTTACTTTTCCAAAAGAGGCATCGATGGCCGTACTTAACAGCGCACGAGGATCACCTGCTGTTACTCCTGCACTTGCCAGCTCGGCTTCAATGTATTTACGCTGATAAAATGTGAGGATACGCTGAGGAGCGATGCCTGTTCCGGAAACACGACCAGCTGACAGGGTGGAGGCATTTGCGGCAATGCCTCCCTTTCCGTCATCGTACCGTCCTCCCATTGGATACAGTCCCGCGAGTGTACGCGACTTGCCCTGATCAAAACCTTCATTCGGATCGATATTAAATGAGAAAG
>JBGATZ010000407.1:0-4378 GCA_044228905.1 Cyclobacteriaceae bacterium
TATGCCTATATGAGAAGAGCGGCTTCTTATTACAATTTAAAAGATTACAATAAGACGTCATCTGATTACATCACAGTGATTGAAAAGTATTCCGGCCATCCTGCAGCGAATGATGTGCTGGTACCATTGCAGGAAGCATTGAATCTTGCTGGACGTTCTGCCGAGTTTGATCAATACCTGGGTAAGTTCAAGACAGCTAATCCGGATGCGAAGGGAATTGAGTCTGTTGAGTTTGAAACAGCAAAGAACCTGTACTTCAATCAGACCTATGATAAGGCCATTGTGAGTCTGGGAAGCTATATCGCGCAATATCCGGAAAGCCCAAGGTTGGCAGAAGCGAAATACTACAGAGCAGAGAGCTATTATCGTGTTAAGGATTTGACGAAAGCGCTTGCAATCTATTATGAGATTGCTACGGAACAATCGTTCACCATGGCCAATAAAGTTTCCGGTCGCATTGCAGAACTGGAATTCAGGCAAGGCTCGTATGAAAAGGCGATCCCGTACTTTCATAAACTGGCAAAGGCAGCATCCAACAAAAAAGATCAATACACTGCGTGGTCAGGATTGATGGAGTCAAGTTATCTGTTGACACGATTCGATTCAACAGATAAATATGCCCACCTCATTCTCGAAAAAGGAAATGTGAATGCAGGCGCACAAAACAAAGCTTCACTATATCTGGGTAAGTCTGCCATGGGTCGTGGTGACTATGAAACTGCAAAGGATGAATTCCTCAACACGTTAAACACAGCTCAGGATGAATACGGTGCCGAAGCAAAGTACCTGATTGCTGAAATTTTCTTTTTGACAAAACAACATAAGCAATGTTATGAAACATTGCTTAGTCTGAATAAAGACTTTTCGTCTTACACTGACTGGGTCGGTAAATCCTTCCTGTTATTGTCCGATAATTTCTATGCAGAAGGAAATATATTCCAGGCGAAGGCTACTTTGAAATCGCTGCTTACTGATTTTCCTCTCGCTTACATCAAAGACCAGGCAGCAGAAAAATTAAAGAAGATTGAGCAGGAGGAGAATAGAAAGAAAGCGGTGGTTGATACAAGCGGTAATTAACAATGAGACAGGTAATCAAGAATAATAAGTTGATGAAAAGATTGCTGATAATGATCATTGTATCAGGCACCTCTTTTACTGTATTCGCACAAGAAGACAAGGAGAAATGGGGGGAAGGGGAGATTCAAAGTGTCGAGATTGAGATTAAAAAGGATCGCCAGATTTCAGTACCTAAAGCCAATAGAAACTTTGAAAAAATACCACCCCGCGCTGCTGAGCCTATCAAGCCAGAGATGACGTATGATCTTCGGAGTTTTAATTTCAACTCCCCGGATTATAATCCGGCTATTCGTCCATTGAAATTGAAGCAGGAAGAATTGGTCAAAATTTATGGTAACTATGTTAGTGCCGGGTTAGGTAATTATTCATCACCTTTCCTGGAGGGTTATATTAATTCCAAGAGAGATAAATCTAAATTTCTGGGTGCTCATTTATATCACCAGAGCTTTGGTAAAGGACCGGTAGACGGAAAGAACTCTGCCAGTGCAAATAGCACTATTGATCTGTTTGGAAATTTCTTTGGTTCCGCTGTGACTACCAGCGCGTTTCTGAATTATGATAAACGAAGCGGCTACTTTTATGGCTATCCGGCAAATACAGAACCTGATCGTAATGATATCCGGCAAGATTACAATGTGGTAAGCTTAGGTGGTGAACTTGAAAATTCAAAACCCGCTGATTTTAATTTCAAACTCAGTGGTGGTTTTAGTTACCTGCAGGATTATTATGATGCAAAGGAAAGTGAAGTGTCCCTTGGGTTGAAGAGTGATTATAAGTTGTCAGACAATTCTGCTTTGATTTTGAACGCTGACTATTTTCTGATTGCAAGGAAAGACTTACTGAAAGATGCCAAACCAAGGAATTTATTACGATTCAAACCGGCATACCGGTTCTATCCGATAGATAAATTAAAACTAACGATTGGTGCAAACATAGTTTTGGAAAGCGATAAGATTGCTAACAAATCCCTTCATGTGTATCCGGATGCATGGGCAAGCTATGAACTCGCTAAGTCTGTAGAGGCATATGCAGGCCTCACCGGAGATATCGATAAAGTTTCGTTGCACACCTTATCTGCAGAAAATCTTTGGCTGAATTCCAATATTGATATAGAACACACCAGTCGCTCTGCTGATTTCAGAGTAGGATTGAAAGGGAAGGTTGTGAAAAAGCTGGCGTTTGATGCCGGATTTTCGGTGGCAAATCTAAAGAACCTTTATTTCTATCAGAATAATGCTGCAGATCCTTCGAAGTTTGATGTGATCTATGATGCCGGTAGCACTCAACGATTGAATTTGTTTGCTGATCTTGGAATGAATTTCGCTGATAAAGCTCGCTTAAATGTGCGGGGAGACTACTTCGGTTATAATACAGACACACAAGCTGAGGCATGGCACCGCCCAACTTATCGCCTTGCATTCAACTCATACTTTGATATCTATAGCAAGCTTACTTTGCACGTGGATCTTCTCACTCAGGGTGGAATGAAGGCTTTCGATGTAGTGAACAACAAGACAGTTACTCTTGATCCGGCAGTTGAACTGAACACCAAGCTCAATTATTTTGTATCAAAACAGTTTTCAGTATTTCTGAAGTGTAATAATATGTTATCGAATAAGTACCCTGTGTACTTCAACTATCCGGTGAGGGGATTTCAGGCGATGGGTGGGATAAGCTGGAGCTTTTAGGTTAGCTTATTTTAAAGAAATTAAGTTATTTTTGTCTTACTATCCCGTTAACCAACTTAACATGGCAAAGCGAAAAAAGAGCGAAGATGAGTCACCCGAGCAAAATGATGCAGATAACTTCGGGTTACCAGATATCGATTACAAACCACTTGACGAAACAGAGTCTACTCCGGAAGAAGAGGAGGCTCCTGTAGAGCAGGTGGTTGTTCAGGAAACAACGACCTATACCTATCAGCCTGAAACTCAACAGGAGGAAGAGAAACCCGTTTCTCCTTACTCGTCAAATTATGCTTCCCTGGACGAGGAAGAAAGTTCGAATGCACCCAAGATCATCGGATTGATCATCCTTGTTGTGCTTATCGTGGCGGGGGCTTTGGTTTGGATTTATGTATACAAACCAGCGCAGGAAAAAGCAAGACAAGAGCAACTTGCTAAAGAGGAAGCAGAACGTTTGAGAAAAGAGAATGAAGCACGCCTGGCACGTGAGAAAGAAGAGGAAGAACGTAAACGCAGAGAGGCTGAAGAAGCAGCTAAAGCGAAACCAGCAATAGGAACAATTGAAACACTATCAGATCGTACCAGTCGTTATTATGTTGTTGTATCAAGTGCGGTGGATGGGGATTTGATTATGGATTACGCCAAGAAACTAAGTGCAAAAGGAGTCAGTACGAAAATCATTCCTCCATTTGGAAAATGGAAATTCTATCGCATTGCAATAGGTGACTACGACACGTATGATGCAGCCCAATCCAATGCCGACAGCTCTAAAGGAGAGTATGGTTCTGGTGTGTGGGTGATTAAATATTAATTTATTAATGGAAACCGAAGAAAGAAAGAATAGAAACATTGGCATGATTTCCTCCATTGGATTTCATGGATTGGTTCTGTTCGTTCTTTTTTCTTTGATTGCCTGGAAGGCACCAGATTCTGCATTGCCAGGATATGGCGTTCAGCTCAATTTTGGTTTAGATGATCAGGGTACTGGTGATATTCAGCCCGAAGAGCCGTCTGTTACAAAGGACGATACTGAAGAAGCAAAACGCGAGGAAGAACAGAAAGCTGAAGAAGCAAAACCTACCGAGCCTGTTGAAGAGCAGGAACAATTGACTTCCGAGGTAGAAAGCCCTGTAGTGGTGAAGGAAGAGAAGAAGAAGGAGCCAAAGAAGGAGCCCGTAAAAGAAAAGGTAATAGATCCGGAAAAGCCACTGGCCGAGTACAAGAAAGAAGAGAAGAAGGAGTCAAACACAGATGGTAAAACGGATGGGGGGAAGTCCACCGCCAGCCATGGTGATGACGCCAATAAGAAGGGCGACAAAGGGGATCCTGAGGGATCACTTGATGCTAAAGCGCTTTATGGCAAACAAGGAGGAGGCGGAGGAAACGGTCTGGCTCTTTCAATGTCCGGATGGGCATGGGCTGATCAGCCCCGTATTCCCGAACTGCCCGATAATGCGGACGGAAGAATTGTATTTGAGATCGAGTGTGACGAAGATGGGGAGATTGTTGGAATAACAACCATCGAGCGAGGACTAAGTGCAAAAGCTGAACAGATGCTTAAAGATGAAATCAGAAAAAACTCCCTCATTCGTACATCAGGCGGCCAGATTCCGACA
>JBGATZ010000408.1:0-4371 GCA_044228905.1 Cyclobacteriaceae bacterium
CAAATATTATCGCGGCCGCAACCCTACCGAACCTATCATTGCTAACTATCGCAACCTGAAAAAACGTGACACCGATTATGTTGGTGGTTTCACCACATTCATGGGTGCATATCGTACTAACTGGTATGGTAAAGCAATGGAAGCGGGAGTGGGCGAAGACATTAAGAAGGCAGCAGCCACACCTGGCGAGTGGAATGTGTACATGTATATGCAGGGAGAAACGATTCCAAAGGAAACCAATCATGTGCGGCTGAGTGAAACAGAAAAAGATCAGTGGGGCATTCCTTTACTGGTGACTTCAGTTGATTATGATGACAACGATGAGAAAATGATCAAGGATTTTCTCACTGAAAGTAAGGCCATGCTGGAAGCTGCCGGATGTAAAGATGTAGAACATCACGATACGCATCAGCCTCCGGGGCTGGACATTCATGAAATGGGTGGATGCCGTATGGGAAAAGACCCGAAAACCTCCATGCTAAATAAATGGAACCAGTTACATTTATGTAAAAATGTTTTTGTGACTGATGGTGCGTGTATGACGAGTACTGGAAATCAAAGTCCTTCTATTTTATATATGGCGCTCACGGCACGCGCTGCGAATTATGCAGCCGAAGAACTTAAAAACTCCCGTCTTTGATTTTTGTTCATGACGTCACTGTAAGTGTTTATGGAGACGCCCTTGACAAGATGATTTAGTCAGATATATTTTTTTCAAACGTTTGATTTCAGAATAGCTGCTTTTAAGTTATAGTCATTTTGACCAATTGATTGTGCGTATTAACACAGTTAATGCAGAATATTTCAAACTTATTATTTTTCTCATCGCACTTCACTTCCGCCAAATGCTGCTGGTTTTATTTCTAAAATTTTCTTTCATCACGATAGTCATTACAGCGAAGATTTTTTCCATTACTTTAGAATTTTTAAAGCGGCTTGCATTCATGAGATTCTCTCTGGTTCTGGTACTGATAGTAGGAATAAGTGGAGCAGTGCGTGCGCAGGAAGATCAGTTGTTAAAAGAGCTTAATGCTGTTATTTCAGATCGTCCAAAATATGAAAAGATCAAGCTTCAACGTCTTGAATCACTTCGCGAGGAGCTGAAAAGAAGCCCCAAACAAAATCTTGAAAAGCAGTTCGTTATTCTCAGCAAGCTTACCGAAGAGTACAAAACATTTATTTATGACTCGGCTTTTTCGTATAGCCTTCGGTTATTACAGGTGGCTTATGCCCAACGCGATAGTGTGAAAATTGCGCATGCTAAAAATCAATTGGGTTTTATTCTGCTTTCGTCAGGCATGTTCACAGAGACATTGGATTCGTTGAAGAATCTTCCAATGAAACATATGCCGGATACGATTCGTGCAGATTATTATTCAATCATGTCGCGTACGTATTATGACCTGGTTGATTTTGATCGTGACTTGTTTTACAAAACAAGGTATGCAAAGTTAGGTACGGCATACATTGACTCTGCCAAAAATTTATTTCCTCCGGATTCTTACGATCACATTTATTTACGAGCAAACAGAAATCTGAAAAATGAAAACAATCAGCAAGCATTGGCGGATCTCGAATTGTTGTTAAAACGTAAAGACTTAACCCTTCATCAGGAAGCGATCACCGCTTCTACACTTAGCTATTATTTCGAAACACGCGACCAGCCGGAGGAGGCAATCATCTACCTCGCTCATGCTGCTATTGCCGATATTAAAGGTTCGATTAAGGAAACGGTCGCCATTTACCGTTTGGCCGAACTCCTTTATGAAAAGGGAGACATCAAGAATGCGTACACTTACATTCAGCTTGCAATGGAAGACGCCACTTTTTATGGAGCACGTCAACGCAAAGTACAAGTGGGGTCCATTTTACCTGTCATCGCAACCGCAAAACTCAATGGTGTAGATGAGCAACGCAAAATCTGGCTGATCTACTCGTCATTGATTACCGTGCTCACCATTTTAGTGCTTGTTTTCGCCTTCCTGATTTTCAAACAATTGAAAAAAAGAAAAGCAGCAGAGAGAGCACTGCAGGAAGCAAACAAGATTAAAGAAGAGTACATTGGCTACTATTTCAATGTCAACTCGGAATATGTTTCGAAGATCGAGGCATTCAAGAAGTCGATCGAAATGAAGCTGATGACCAAAAAAGTGGATGACATCAAGCTGACGGTCAATAACATTAATACCAAAAAAGAGCGTGAAGAGCTATATACCAGCTTTGATCAGATTTTTCTGAAGCTTTTCCCGGATTTTGTGGAGGTCTTTAACTCTTATTTCCCGGATGAGGACAAAATTGTGCTGAAGGAAGGCCAGCTGATGAACACCGAGCTCCGGATCTTCGCCCTCATGCGGATGGGCATTCACGATGCGGAAAAAATTGCCAAAATTCTCGATTACTCTATTAATACGATCTACAATTACAAGGCGCGTGTGAAGGGAAAATCTTTTGTCCCTAACGAAGAATTTGAAAAAAAAATCATGGAGATACATGCACTCTGATTTTACCCGTGGGTAGGGAGTTTTTCACCATAATAAAGGCCTCTCACCACTCATTTTGGTTTATATTTTTTTGAAATCATCCATTTCTATCTAATTGAAAAACAATCAGATATGAAAAACACAATCTAATTTCTTCCACTTTTTTATTGGGAGAATTCAGTTTAGGTGAGCGTTAGGCGTGCTTTGTCGTATCAGCTAGTAAGCGGATTGAATGTTCTGATTCCGAAGTGATGTCTTCGGATTTTTAAAATATAGCCCCGACAGACCGCTTTGTCCGGCCCGGTGGCAAAAGGCCGTTACCTTGTGGGTAGCGAGATGAGTTAGAGTGGATGCTTTCCGAGAGGAGGGCATCCGTTCTTTTTTATAGGGATTTTGTACCCATTTTTAAATTGAAAGAGCGTCAAAACCTTCACTGGATCCGATCTTCAGCCCATCCCAAATCGACCCCGAAAACTGGCAAAAATCCTTAGCTTTGCGGCTTCTTTAAAAAGCACTTTTTCGAAATGTGGGCAAAGGTAACTGACGGCATTATTAAGTATCGGCTTTGGTTGATGTGCATCATCATAGGGATCACTCTGGTGATGGGATTCTTTGCCACCAAAGTGGAAATGAGCTACGACCTTTCACGTTCGGTGCCACAGAATGATCCTGACATGGTGTTCTTTACCAACTTCAAAAAACAATTCGGTGAAGATGGAAACGTAATGGCCATAGGAGTAAAAGACAGTTCCCTTTATGAGCTGAAGAACTTCCTGAAGTTTCGTGAACTGAATAATAACATTAAAAGTATCCCAGGAATCAATGAAGTATTGTCTCTTCCATCACTAAGAATAATAATTAAGGATACGGCTAATACAAAGTTCGCACTAGCACCACTCTTTCCAGATACACTCTCATCGCAAGAGCAACTTGACAGTTTGCTCGGTGTGGCGAGAGGCCAGAAGTTCTACATGGGGCAATTGGTGAACACCGATAATGGTGCCACCATGATGCTTGCCCCCATGAATAAAGAGTATGTCAATTCAGCAAAACGAATTGACGTAACGAATAAAATGATCGAGTATGGAACGCAATTCACCAAAGACACGGGCATCGAACTTCATTATGCAGGTCTTCCGTTCGTTCGCTCCGTGATGGCTTCGCAGGTGAAGAAGGAGTTGATCTTTTTTACATACATGTCGGCCATTATTACCGGTTTGATCATGCTGTTGTTTTTCCGTTCGGTAAGAGCGGTGTTGTTTTCTATCATCATGATCGGAATCATGGTGATCTGGGTAATGGGAACAATCTCGTTACTTCATTTCAAGATCAGCTTACTCAGCGGGTTGATCCCTCCGGTAATTATTACGATTGGAATTACGAATGCCATTTATCTTCTTAATAAATATCACCTCGAGTTTGTAAAAAAGAAAAACAAGGAAGATGCCATTCGTGGTGTGGTGATGAAGATGGGTTTAGCAACTTTCTTAACTAATCTTACCGTTGCAATTGGATTTTTAACACTCCTTTATACGGACATTACTATTCTTCGTGAGTTTGGTATCGTAGCAGGTTTGAACATCATTGCCTTGTTTGTGGTGAGTCTGGTAATGATTCCAAGTATTCTTGCATGGATGCCTGATCCGAAACCGAAACACTTAAAGCACCTCAACTTCAAATTGCTGGGAGGTTTTGTAAAAGCTATCGATTTGCTGGTGCACCGTTATCGCCCTGCGATTTATATCAGTACGGTAGTCATTACCGCTTTGGCGATTCTGGGAATGTCAAAACTGTACTCTGTTTCTTTCATGGTAGATGATATCCCTGAAGAGAGCCAGGTGAAGAAAGATTTGAAATTCGTAGAGCAGAACTTCAGTGGAATTATGCCACT
>JBGATZ010000409.1:0-4367 GCA_044228905.1 Cyclobacteriaceae bacterium
CAATGGGACCCTGGCATCTGGAGATGGAGATCAATGACGATTGTTCATTGAACGATAATTCTTTTCTGGGGGTGTTTGATGCAGATAAGATTACGTTTCCACTCACATGGCGTCCGTGGAAAGAAGGTGATTCCTTCTACCCATTGGGAATGGAACAACGAAAGAAGCTCAGCGACTTTTTGATCGATCGTAAGGTGCCAGTCAGTGAGAAATCAACCGTTACTGTAATTGAATCAGCGGGAGAGATTATCTGGGTAGTGGGCTATCGGATCAGCAATCGGTTTAAGGTGACAAGGGATACAAAAAGAGCAGCCCGGTTTCTGCTAAGCCCATATTTTGTATAAATATCCTTTTACTTTGTTGCATTGCGGTCTAAATTGGCACCGCATTCCTTTGGCAGGAATCTTAATCTAACTTAAACGTTTTTTAATATCATGAAAATCACTGTAGTAGGAGCTGGTAATGTGGGTGCGACCTGTGCCGATGTGCTCGCTTATCGCGAAGTCGCGAACGAAATTGTATTGGTAGACATCAAAGAAGGTCTTGCAGAAGGCAAGGCGCTTGATATCTGGCAGAAGGCCCCGATCGACTTGTATGATTCACGTACAATCGGTTCAACCAACGATTATTCCAAATCAGCTAACTCCGAAGTAGTGGTGATTACTTCCGGTCTTCCACGTAAACCAGGAATGAGCCGCGATGACTTAATCGGAACCAATGCCGGCATCGTGAAGTCGGTAACTGAAAATATCGTGAAGTATTCTCCTAATGCGATCATCATCGTGGTTTCTAATCCATTGGATGTAATGACGTATCAGGCGCACATCACTTCAAAATTCCCACGTACCCGCTTGATGGGTATGGCAGGTATCCTGGACACTGCACGTTACAGAGCATTTCTTGCCGAAGCATTGAATGTATCTCCGAAGGATATTCAGGCAATGTTGTTGGGTGGTCATGGTGACACAATGGTGCCACTTCCACGTTATACAACGGTATCTGGTATTCCGGTTACTGAACTGATCGATAAAGACAAGTTGAACGCAATCATCGAGCGTACGAAAGTAGGTGGTGGTGAATTGGTGAAACTGATGGGAACTTCTGCATGGTATGCACCAGGATCTGCTGCTGCACAAATGGTGGAAGCGATCGTGAAAGATCAACGTAGAATTCTTCCGGTATGTATGCAACTGGATGGCGAATACGGCATCAAGGATTGCTACCTGGGTGTTCCTGCTGTATTGGGTAAGAAAGGTATCGAACGCGTGATCGAGCTTGATCTGAACAGCGATGAAAAAGCATTGCTGGAAACAAGCCGCAAGCACGTGAAAGAAGTAATGGACGTATTGGACAAACTTGGAAAATAATCCATAGCATAAACCAAATTGAAAAATGCCCGGTGAGAATCGGGCATTTTGTTTATCTGTACTTTTGAATTGTAAGAAACAAACATGGCAACTGTTTATCATCATCCTATAAAAGTCACCTCTGCCGACATTGATGAAATGAATCACGTAAACAATGTGGTGTACGTGCAATGGGTGCAAGATGCAGCGGCAGCACATTGGAATGTACAGGCACCCGATGAAGTGAAATCAAAATTCAATTGGGTGGTGATGCGTCATGAGATCGATTACAGAATGTCGGCCTTGCTGAATGATGAATTGATTGCAAAGACGTGGGTGGATAGCTATGAGGGTGCGAAGTCAGTACGTATAGTTCAGATCATTCGTAAGAATGATGTAAAATTATTAGCGGAAGCCAGAACTACCTGGTGTTTGCTCAGCGCGGGCAATAACAAACCGGTGAGGGCTGGTGATGAAATTAAATCTGTTTTTAAAGCTGCCGCTGACGATAAATCAAACTAGGCAATAGGAAGAGAAACGATAAAGGTGGTGCCTTTATCAGGCTCACTCTGCACATCGATGGTTCCTCCCAAAGATTCGATTTGTGTTTTTACTAAATACAAGCCCAGACCTTTTCCTTCGACATGAAAATGAAATCGCTTGTACAAGCTGAACATGTTACTCTTGTGCTTCTCTACATCGATACCCAAGCCCTGATCACAGAATTCAATAAGAATGAAATTGTCCTGTACATAGTTCTTTATGTTGATCACCGGATTTTTATCAGGCTGCCTGTACTTGATCGCATTGCTGATCAGGTTATAAAAAATACTTTCGATGTATTGTGGCAAGGAGTAAATCGAATGAACAGTAAAATCAGTTTTGATTTCTGCTTTTGTTTCAATGATATCCTGCTCCAGCATTTCCAGTGTTTTCTGAACAAGCTGAGCAATCGGAATCTGACTATATACCTGTGTGCTTAATCGCTGAATACCGAGAATCATACTCAGGTCTTTGATCACATTATCCAGTTCAGAAGTGGATTTCACGATCAGGTTGATGATTTTTTCGCGCTCATTTTCCATTTCAGTCATGTCGAGCAAAGAGGAAAGTCCTGTGAGGCGTGCCATGGGTGCACGTAGATTGTGAGAGATAATGAATGTGAATTGTTCCAGGCGACTGTTTTTCTCGATCAGCTCTGTGTTCGTCTGACGTAAGTCCTGAGTCTGATGCGCGACCTCTTCGGATAATTCTTCATTCTTTCGCTGTATGATTTTATTCTGATCCTCAATGATCAGATACGCTTCTTTCAGTGCGAGGTTTTGTTCGGAAAGCTCCTGATGTTGTTTCTTAATCTCGTTTTGCTGACTGATCAACCGTTCGTTGTGAATAACGATTTCATTGGTGCGTGCTTGTACCATGGCTTCCAGGTTTTCCTTCTGCTTTGCCAGGATTTCATTATTCTCCAGTTCGGTCTTCCTTAATTTTTCGGAGATGCTTAATGATTTTGTTGTATAGAAGACCGTATAGACTAGTGTGGGTACGGCAATTAAGAAAAGTATAATCTGAAGGATGAATGTGTTTTTCAATGCTTGCTGATACCTTGCCTGTGCCTGCGCAGAGATGTTGTTTTCAAAAGCGGTCACAGCATCAGAGTAATTTTTAAAGGCGAGCCAGGCAAAATGACCACGATCTTCCCGCAGCAATTTTAGAAACTCTTCCTGCTGATTATGTTCAACAAGGTCTTTCAGATGGATGGTGAAATCGATATAAAGATTAACAGAATCTCGCATGGTGTAAAATTTCTCCATGGGAAACTGATGACTTTTTAAGACAGGCTCCAGTGCATTGAAAAGATTCTTCTTGTTCTCAATTCCCTGTGCGAAAACTTCAATCTGACTTGGGGCATTAATCAGAGCAATTCCACGAAGTCCCATATCCAGCTGATGGATATTCCGGATGATGTCCAGTGTGTTGACTTTTACTTTTTCGGCTTCTTCGACCAGTTTTTTATTATACTCAATGTCACGGTTGTTCTGATTGATAAGCACGATGTTGATCAGCAGCAATAAACTGATTACCAATGCAACCGTATAGATGAATGCATTCTTGAATCTGCTGGTTGGGTTGGGTAAAAGCATAAAATGACGCGGTCAGGCATCTTTTATCACCCCACAACATATCGATTTTTATTGAAATTAAATATCTGAATTCTACGGTTTTACGCCTTTGAAGATGACCTCATTTTTGGCCAGGCCGAAATGATGCACGGCCTCATCACCCAAACGATTGACAAATTGATCTTCAACTGCCTTTAAACCGGCACGTTCTATTCGTTTAGAGTAATCCTTTCCAAACAGCCGAACGTGATCGTCTTGCCCGAAAATCTTTTCACGCTCTCTGGGGTCAGTAATGGTCGGATCTTCGAAAGTAACATCAGGAACGGGAGAGAAGAATGGGATTTGCATGATGGCCCAGCCACCAGGTTTCAGTACTCTCTTGATTTCGCTCATGGCTTTGATGTCGTCCTGCACATGTTCGAGCACGTGATTGCAGAGTACGGCATCAAATGTATTTTCTTCGAATGGAATCTGATGAATATCCATCTTCACTTTTGCCAGGGGCGATTCGATATCCGCAGTAATGTAACCTTCGCCATGTTGTTTCTCGAAGCGTTTCATAAAGCAGGGCTCCGGAGCCACGTGGAGGATCTTCAATTTCTTTTTGAAGAAGTCGGTTTCTTTTTGCAGATATAACCAGATAAGACGATGTCGTTCCAGCGAAAGGCAGGAGGGGCAAAGCGCATTGGGCCGGGGATTGATTCTCCCGTAAGGTAAAAAAATGCGGTACTGATTTTCGCAGATGGGGCATTGCACTTCCTTTCCGGAATAGAATACGCCCAAAACCTTGAGACCAATGCCACTGAAAAGCTGGAGGTACTTGCGGGGAACATAGCGGATGAGGAGGGCAATGACTTTCTTCATGGGCGGCAAAGATAATAGACCATGGACAACTGTTAAC
>JBGATZ010000410.1:0-4319 GCA_044228905.1 Cyclobacteriaceae bacterium
GTGGTAAAGAATCAACATTAAGAAGATGTGAAGGAATCCGATACGGTAGCGGGACAAGGTGCCGAAGTTTGGCGTAGATAGGGATAGAAATGCACAGAGCAAGATCACGTACACGATTGCGCCAAATACTATGAGTCTGAAGGGTGAAAAGGAGACTACCCGAAGGTTTTTTAAACTAAAACAAAACAATACGAATAGTAGCAAATTCTCAATGGCAGCAAAAACCTGTACAAGGTTGTCCGATTCAAAAATGAATGGCCTGAACAAACCAGAAAAAACAGACCAGGGAGCGTTTAGAAACATACTCTGCCAGTGTGGAGCAAGATGATAGTAATGAATCATACCCTCCGGTTTAGACACCACCGCAAACTGGTTATAATTATCAACTACCACACTAAGAAGACGCTCGAGATAAAAATTGGGATGAACAAAGCTTGTTCCAATACACAACGTAAGAAAAATAGCCGCCCAGGCAACAAGTTGAAATCTTATTCTGATCCTGACATAAGGTAATATCAGGTAAACCATAATCAACGAGGTGATCAGTGTAGGGAATAATACCGCTCCCCAGTAATATTTCAGGTTCCAGAGGATGTTAGCACTGAGTACAACGATTATCCATTCATAAATACGGGGCTTTTGTTTTTGTATGACCTTGACAAAAAATCCAAGTATAAAACACAAAGCTCCTATGGCAATACTTTCCTTAATAATGCCAGATCCCCAGAACACAAAAGAAGGGAAGAAAAAGAGGGCGAATGTTGCGGATACCTTTATGTTCTTAATCCACCCGACTATCTGACAAAAAAAATACCAGCATCCCAAAAAGGATAAAAAAGAAAACCATAGTGAAGAAATCCAGTAATTGTCGCCTGTGAGTAGATTAAAAAAACTTAGAATCTTTACAAAGAAGAGCGATCTCGGTTCACTATTTACCAATAAACTCCACATGGGAGAATTTTCATCGGTCTGCCATAGAAACTGAAAGTATTGAACAACGCTCTCCCGGGCAAAAGATGTTACCCTTCTTGCGTCTTCAAAGAAAACGAAAGTGTCGTTGGTGGTGTAGACATATTTATAAACGAGACCAAGAGAAATTCCCGCGAGAAGTTTTACAATCAGTGCGAACCAGAAGACTTTCTTGGTTACCGGTTTCGCTTTCTTCCAGATCAAAAATGAAAATGATCCGATAACGATGATGTTTAGCAAGGCAATAATTATCGTCATAGTAAAGCAGTTGGGCGAAGGACCGAAGCACCAATGGAACAATTCAGGCAATTCTTACATTGACAGTAATTATTGTATAACTCTATCAGTCCCTGCGAATCGAAAGCTGACTTTACTTTCCAGTTTAAATGATCCCAGTTCCTGGTGATCTTATTTGATTCAGCTGGCATTTGTTGCAAAATTTGCTGAGCTCTATCAATATACTCCTGAATGTCTTTCTCTAAACCATAAGCAACCATCAATGGTGCCACTGAATTTATAATAAGAATATCGCTGCTTGATTTTCCCATACTGCTTACTTCCGATTTTGATTTGACTCCAAATCGGTAGTGCTTACCCCAATAGGGTGATTGGCTGACTTCAAACAATCGATTGAGGCCTGCATAATTCTTTGCGTCTATGATTTTCGAAAAGATATTCTTCGCAGAAACCAATACTGCGCTAAACTGGGCAATTCTCACAGTTGGAAAATTAGCAGGACGCAACCGTAAAAACTTCCATTGCATAGGATTTAATTTCTTCCCCTCCAGTTGATACTTGGCACTCAGGATCTTAAACTCTTTCTGAAGTGAAGTAAAGTAAGGGTCATTGTGAATTCCTCCTTCCAGAAAACCCGCCACTCCATAAAGAAGTGCTTCCACCTGGAGCGGATGATCCGCATGCTTCAATAAAATGCGGTAAGGAAGGTTCTGCGCAAGTTGTAAAAAGGGTTCGCTGTTTACTTTAAAACCAAAATTCTTCGCCAGTAACTGATAACACGCTTCTTCCCAGTCGTTATTATTCCGTTTGAGAAGCTCTCTTATAAATTGTGATTTGAATTCGAGTCGCTGTACCAAAACTTTATCAAGCATAGACATTCGGATGAGCTCACTTACTCCGGGTAGGAGCTTGCCACATGGTACTTCAAAAGAGCTCCCAATTAATTTACTGTATTGATTGATCAGTGACTTATCAACCCGCTCTTTGATTTCAATGGTAGGAACGCGTGATCCATCCCTTCTCATCACTGGTTTATCATCCTGCCAGACGACATGAAGTATCACGTTCTCATACGCATTATCTTTGTCGTGATCATGCTGATTCCATTCGGAGGATTTAATGTGAATTTCAATATTTCCTGCCCACTCAATAACTCCGATTTTCACTTTACCGTTGGAGAAGTCGGGGCCGGAATCTGTATTTAGAAATCCTTGTCGGAAGATTTCTACCTTCTCTCCTTCAGTTGTGAGCAAATCTTTCTTATCGAAGTATTGCGACTGCCAGATGTATTGAAGGAAAGATTCATTCATAATTTTAAGATTTATTATTTAGCTCTTCCTTTCTGTTTAAATCCTATTTCAATCGGCTTTGACTTAGGACTCAACAAATACCGCAGCGTTTCATCAATATCCTTGAACTTGCGTTTCATTTCCCGTTCAAGTTTCCTTATCTCCAGCCGAGATCACTATAATCACTCAAATGCTGGCGAAGCATAACGAAGGCTCGCATGATGGCTATATTAACATCAATTGCTTTGCTGCTTTTAAGTACACTGGAGAGCATAGCCACACCTTGTTCGGTAAAGGGCATAGGTGCATACTTTGAATATTTGCCTCGACCTATCTCTAAGGTCACAATTTGTGACCTTAGAGATTCATATTCTGCTTTACTAAGCTCTTCAGGAAATCTTCTTTTGTTTCTTCTTACAGCCTGTTTAAGTGCTTTCGTAGTAGTACCATATAGAATAGCAAGATCGGCATCAAGTAAAACCCGATGACCACGAAGCTGATAAATCTTATTTTGGATAAGCTGAAGTTCCACTAAGGAACTTACCCAATAGAAGAGAATTTTTCAAGAAGAACGACCATCTCGTCCCTTAAACTCTTGGCTTCTTTTCGGGCTGCTTCCGCAAAGTCTTCACCATTGGAAGCGTAGAGGATGGATCGGGCTGCATTGACCAGCAAGCCACATTGTTTATTTAATCCGTATTTGGATACTTCACTTAAATCTCCGCCCTGAGCACCTACTCCGGGAACCAAGAAGAAATGTTCAGGAGCGAGTTTTCTGATCTCTCCAATCTTATCGGCACGTGTTGCTCCGACTACATACATCAACTGATCCGCACTTCCCCATTGTTGTGATTTAAGAATCACTTCTTCATATAACTTTCTGCCTGAGTCTTTGGATTCGATCAATTGAAAATCAGCACTGCCTGAATTGGATGTGTGCGCAAGCAGAATGACCCACTTATCCTTGAATTGTAAAAATGGCTTCACGGAATCTTCGCCCATATAAGGAGCGACAGTAACGGAATCAAAATTCAATTCCCTGAAGAATGCGCGTGCGTACAATCCGGAAGTATTACCAATATCACCGCGTTTGGCATCCGCAATCGTGAAGATATCTTCAGGAATAACTTCGAGCGTTTTTTTCAGACTCTCCCAGCCCTTCGACCCGAGCGACTCATAGAATGCCAGATTCGGTTTATAAGCAACGGTGTACTCTTTCGTTGCTTCAATGATCTGCTTATTGAATTCAAAAACAGGATCGGAATATTTTAAAAGATGCTGGGGGATTTTCTCGATATCGGTATCGAGGCCAACACACAAGTAAGATTTCTTTTTCTGAATTTGTTCAAAAAGCGCTTTGCGATTCATGTCGCTAAATTATGTAAAAAATGTTCCTGTGCCGGCATAAAAAACAAAAGCCGCCTCAAAACTGAAACGGCTTTTATTGAAATGTCTTTTGTTTGCTTATCGCAAGTCTACAATTTCTACTCCTGGATATTTCTTCGGATCAAAGCTAAAGAAACTATCTTCGATCTTCGCAGCTGGATTAAACTTAGAAATGGTGTACTTGAAGCGATTGCCTGATTTGTCAAACATCGTAAAACTTGAAAGGCTCTTATCTTTCTTCACGATCATCATCTTGATCTTGAAAAACTTAGCGTCTTTCTTTTCAGGTACTAAATCGATTTCTTCATAAACCACACCTGCTTCGGTTTTGTCCTGCAGGTAGAGGTATTTGAAGTTCTTTTTGTAAACATCAAAAATCTTGGAAGGATTCACTTCTTCATCCGAAGATGCATCGAAATTATCAATGTTCACTTCTTT
>JBGATZ010000411.1:0-4304 GCA_044228905.1 Cyclobacteriaceae bacterium
AATCACTTTATCGGGATTGAGTTGTTCAGAGAAATACTTCGATCCAAAGCCACCAATCTCTTCTGCTGTAAATGCTACGAATACCAATGTGCGATTGTTGTTTTTAGTTTCCCTGAAGTATCGTGCAAGTTCAATCACCGCTGTTGTTCCTGACGCATCATCGTCAGCACCATTGGCAATGGAGTCTCCGTTGATTTTATTTTTCTGAATCCCGATGTGATCATAGTGCCCGGCAAACACCACTATTTCTTCAGGCTTTGTTTTTCCTTCCAGCACGCCAACTACATTGGCCATTTTAATTGTGGCCAGTTTTTGAGTTGCTTTTATAGAGTAAGTGGTAGCCGCTGTTTTTCCCAGTACAAATACTTTCGTTGACTTATTTCCTCTGGCAAACCGTTCCCCGAAGTATCCTTTAAATTCATTAAAGCTTTCTTCAAATTCAGGAGCCACTAAAATCAAAGCTGAGGTAGTGTCGCGGTAAATAGCAAACGCTTTGTCAAAGAAATATTGAGACGGATTGCTGACCGATGCATCAACCGGAATGGTCTTGATTGTCAGGTTGCCTTTAATTTGAATTTCTTTCTTTTCCGAAATCAATGCGAGCTTTGCTAAGGGAATAGTTTCGCCATCAATAATTACTTCCAGTTTATCCGGACTGATTCTTTCCTTTTGAAACTCCTGGCGAAAGCTGGTAAGACCCTTGAACGGTTTCAGGCCGATTGCTTTGAACTCGTCTTCGATGAAGGCAGTTGCTTTTTCAATATACTGTGGCTGAGCGGCAGGACGCCCCATCATATCATCAGCCGAAAGCGTTTTGATGATACGGGCAACGTTTTCTTCTTTGATGAGTTTGTTGACAGCCTGACCGTATACGATTTGACCAGAAAGTACGAACAGGAAAAGTAGTTTTTTCATTTTGTACATGTTATAAATAGGGCATGAAAGTATTCATTTGGGCCATAAAATTCAAAAACAAGGCAAACAACCCACCGGATGGGTGATCGGTCTTCACAGTTCAGCTGCCTGCCTTTACAGTTCAGTAACACTTTTTATAACTCTCCGCTCAAACCCCTCATTTTTATCGTGTAATCGCACAAAAACACGATATGAAACTGATTTTACTTTTCACCCTTATCTCTCTCACTGGACTAGCACAAACCAAAATCTCCGGCAAGATCACTGATGAAAAAGGAGAGGCCATTCCTGGTGCCAACATCGTCATTCAGAATTCTTATGATGGCGCCAGTTCCGCTCTTGATGGTTCGTTCAGTTTTAATTCAGAAGAAAACGGTGAACAGATTTTAACTGCGTCATTTATCGGGTACAAGCCTTATCAGCAAGCTATCACACTTAATGGCCAGGCTGTTGTAGTAAATATCAAACTGAAAGAAGAGATCAATCAACTAGAAGCAGTAACGATCTCTGCCGGTTCATTCACAGCTGGTGACGAAAAAAGAAGAACGATTCTGAAAGCGGTAGACATTGCTACTACTGCAGGGGCTACTGCTGATATCGCAGGCGCATTAAATACATTGCCTGGAACAACAAAAGTAGGAGAGACTGGTCGCTTATTCGTTCGTGGTGGCGATGATTCTGAAACGCGCACATTTATTGATGGAATGGCGGTATTGAATTCATACGATGTATCTGCACCAAGTACTCCTACACGCAGCCGCTTTCAGCCATTCATGTTCAAAGGAACGAGCTTCAGTACAGGTGGTTATTCTGCTGAATACGGTCAGGCGCTTTCATCTGCATTGATTCTCAATTCAAAAGACAAAGCAGAGATGAATCAAACCGACATCGGTATTCTTTCAGTTGGTGGTCAGCTTGCACATACCCAGGTATGGGATAGATCTTCATTGACCGGAAAGATTGATTACACCAACATTCGTCCTTACTACGGTCTCATCAATCAACGTGTGGACTGGAATAAACCGTATGCATCTGTTGAAGGTAGTGGTGCCTACCGGCAATTGGTTGGAAACAGAGGAGGTTCATTAAAAACATATGGAACATTCAGTCATTCTGATTTCTCTCTGTACCAGCATGATATTGCCAATCCGGATAACGAAAGCTTGTATGAACTGAATAATAATTATGGATATGGAAATGCATCTTATCAACAACCGTTGAATGACAAGTGGTCATTGAAAAGTGGTTTGTCTTACTCTTACAATGATAATGCATTGAAAATAGATGGCGCTCCCATGGGAGAAACTGAGAAAGGTATTCACGCAAAGGTAGTTTTGGAAAATTCCATTTCAGATAAAATGGAAGTTCGTTTCGGAGGTGAATCCATTGTAAGAAATTATGAGGCGAGTCGTGTGGATGTGGCAACCAATGAAAAACAAACCGTTGGCTTTAATGAGAGTATCTCCGCTGCTTTCGCAGAAAGCGAACTGTATGCCAGTAATCAGTTCGTAACCCGCGCAGGTGCGCGTTTGGAATACAATAGTCTTACCAATAATCTTTCTGTTGATCCCCGTCTTTCAGTAGCTTATAAGCCCAGGGATTTTGGGCAGTTTTCAATTGCTTATCATTAACAATGATCGTACATTCCGGGTGGAGACGTATTACAAAAAGTATACAGACCTGGTTAAGTTTATCGATGGCAATCTGTATTTATTAAACAGCACAGGTACAGGTTATGCAAAAGGAGCGGAACTTTTCTGGAGAGATAGCAAATCAATCAAGTTCCTGGATTACTGGGTGTCTTACTCTTTCCTTGATACTAAAAGAGATTACCTGAACTTCCCTTATTCTGCAATGCCCGCTTTTGCTTCGAAGCATAATTTCTCAGTGGTGGGCAAATATTTTATGACTTCTATCAAATCGCAATTAGGTGTAACGTATTCCTATGGCTCACCCCGCCCATACAACAATCCAAACACTGATCAGTTCAACAGTGGTCGCACCCCGTCTTATCAGGACCTGAGCGCGAACATCAGCTACCTGCCTAAGAACTGGCTGATCATTTATGTGTCTTGCACAAACCTGCTGGGCAGGAATAATATTTTCGGATATGAGTATAGCGCTACACCTGATGTAAATGGAGTGTACGCTGAGCGCGCCATCATGCAACCCGCAAAACATTTTCTTCTGGTGGGAGCATTCATCACCATCTCCAAAAATAAATCAGTGAATCAATTGCCCAATCTTTAACGAATTGGAAGCTGGAATTGAACTTAAATGGAAATGCAAACAATAAACACAAATAAAATGAAAACGCTAATCCTTCTTTTTACTCTTTTAACTACTCTTTCCTATGGTCAGGACAAGTACACCGCTCAAATGCTGAAGAATATCGAGTCAGTTTACAATGCAAAAACGACAGACGAGTATCAGGCCGCAATCAATTCACTGGAGCGCGTTGGTAATGCAGAGAAAACCAAATGGGAACCATTCTATTATTCTGCGTGGGGGTATTTGATGATGGCTACCAGCGAGAAAGATGGGGGAAAGAAAGATCAGTTGCTGGACTTGTCGGCCGAAGCCTTGAAAAAAGCAAATGCACTCAACGAAAATGAATCAGAGATCATCGCATTGGATGGGTTTATTCAAATGATCCGCGTCACTGTTGATCCGGCAACGAGAGGACCAAAATATTCTGCATTAGCTATGCAGGCGTACAATAAAGCATTGGCCATCAACTCAGAAAACCCAAGAGCATTAGGACTGCTGGCGCAAATGCAATTTGGAATGGCTAAATTTTTTAATTCACCAACCACCGAAGCTTGTACTACCGCTGCTAAGTCGCTGGAGAAATTTCAATCGTATAAATCACCTAATGAGCTGGCGCCAGTGTGGGGAAAAGGAATGAGTGAAGGTTTAGTAAAACAATGTTCAGGTAATTAAACTATCGCTGGTTTTTATATTTTGCATATTCATATCCTTAATAATCGATCAATGATCACCAAGTTTCTTACCTGGTCACACATTTTTGCCGGAGCAATCTCACTGGTGGTGGCGCCTGTTGCCATGGCAGTTATCAAAGGAGGAAAGGCGCACCGTGTTGCAGGTAAGCTCTTCTTTTGGGCAATGACCTGGATCTTCCTGTCGGCAGTTATTCTTTCGGTTTACAAATGGAAACCTTTCCTGTTAATGGTTTCGGTGCTGAGTTACTATTTGGTGGTGACCGGCTATAGAACATTGTACCATAAACAACTTTCTACGGGAAAAGGAGTGATGTGGTATGATTGGCTGGCCCCAATGATTACAGGCCTGTTCATGCTGAGCTTTGCAGGCTGGGGAATTTACCTGTTGATGAATAGGCAGGCGGGAGATGGCGTGATACTGATTTT
>JBGATZ010000412.1:0-4277 GCA_044228905.1 Cyclobacteriaceae bacterium
AGCAGGCCGGGTTTATGGCTTCTAAAATGGATAATACACTTCTGGCGATCACTTTATTTAACAGAGCTATTCAATTAAATTCAAAGGATACGGAAAGTGCCCTCGCACTCGGCAACATCTATATGGACATGGAAGAATTTCAACGTGTAGATAGTATTGTAAAGCAAGCACTGATGGCTGAGCCCAGGTTCAGACCCATGCTGGCACTTAAGGCAAAGTCAGCTTATGAGCAGGAATATTACCCCGAGGTAATCAGTACGGTTAATTATTTATTGGAGAAATCGGACACCACTACGCTTTATGCAAAAATGCTGGGCATCAGTTATTTCAATATTTATGATTATAAAAAATTAATGCAATGCATGACCTTTTTATTGAATCATGGATATACTTATGACTGGGTCTTTTATTATATGGGAGTATCCGCCAAAGAGATGAAGGATTTGCCGGGCGCAATTGCCTGGTTCAAGATGGCTGCTGAAAAATCCATTTCAGAAGATACGAAGACCTATTACACGTTACTGGCGGAAACCTATGAAGCATCGGGTGATCATTCAAACGCAATCAAATACTATCGCATGGCTTACAGCTACTCGAAAGAAGGGATACTCCTATATCATCTGGCACGTAACTGCGATATTTATTACAAAGATAAATCACAGGCACTGGAGTACTATAAAAAATATATTGCCTCGAATGATACCATTCGATTAGCTAAGGAATATGCACGCAAGAGGGCGAAACAGTTAGAACAGTTTTAAGATGATGAATCACACCTATGCTGGCTAGTTTAGCATTGACCACACTTTGCTGTTAGTTATCTCTTCTATTATTTTTCTCTCGTCATTGGGTGCTCTCCTGAAGGCCTTCGTGAGTACTTTGATTCTCAATTGCTCCAAGGTTATTTCGTTACCCTTACATGAAGTAATGAAAAATTCTGCCGGAATAACTTTGGTAATTTTTTTCTCTAATCGAATGTCTTTTGTTTTATTGTTTTGGATTTCCTCGATGATGATTTGCTTAAAATTCAGATTCAAGTGGTCGCCATTGATAAGGTATGTTCCTTTGTAGTAATAGTTGGTATCAGCACACCGATCGATCTTCATAAAAACTCTATTGGGAAGAAATAGGATGTCTGAGTAGCAGTCATCATTTTCGGTGGGCTTACAGTCTTCGCGTGAAAAATGTTCAGTGACTTTAAACACCTGATTTGAAAAATCCGAAGTTCCCACACTTAAGCGCAAGCAGGCGACTAGCAGGAGAATGACGCTATTCATACTTGTTTGATTCTTTTTACTTTGGGTCGTTTAATTCGTTACTTTTTATAAAGTTGATATAAATTTGAATGTAATTATGGCGTGAATCAAACTTTAAATGAGATTTAATGAAACGATTTATACTCTCGATTTTTGTACTGGCTATTCTCGCTGATCTGTTTATTTGGATGATGGCGATAGCATCTGGTCATAATCTTCCGGCAGGCACGAATGCAATGTTTTTGACGATTGCTCTTGTCCTTTCATTTTTGGCGTTTCTGATTAAGAGGTTCATGTAAACCAATGATAATGTTAGAACAAGAGATATTTCAGGTTAAGAACGTTGTAGTATGAAACTCCTTTTTTGTCTGATCGTTGTGTTTGTTTTTTCTGCATGTTGCTCGGATACTCCCAAAGTAGTGGTAATTCAGCCATTTGGAGATTTCTCGAATGCAGAGGCCGAAAAGGTATTGATTCAAATCAAAGGAATCAGTCCCAATGCTATTCGCAGAGGAACCATAGTGTTCCCCGAAGGAACTTATTATAAACCGAGAAACAGGTATAGGGCAGATGAGCTTTTGAAGTATCTGAACGGAACGATTGGTGACGATTCTGTGGTGATTGGCTTATCGCACGCTGATATTAGTACGACAAAAGGTGATGTAAAAGATTGGGGTGTGATGGGGCTTGGCTATATGCCAGGCAATGCATGTATCGTATCTGATTTCAGATTGTCAAGAAAAAATATGTTGGAGCAATTTTATAAGGTTGCTTTGCATGAATTGGGGCATACGCAAGGGTTGCCTCATTGCGAAGTAAGAACTTGTCTGATGAGAGACGCGGAAGGTGGGAATCCCTTAGACGAGGAAAAGCAATTCTGTAAGGTGTGCAGAAAATATTTAGTCGACAGAAATTGGGTATTCGCTGATTCGGTAAGTTTTTGAAACATAAGCATAATTGCCGCTGGAAATTCTGTTTATCTGAATAAGATGGGATTCATTAAACGGTACTCTGTTTTTAGTACGGATTTTATCTTTTTAATTCTTGCCCTCATTATTCCTTTCTTCCTGCCCATCTGTGTATTCATCTGGTCAGTAACAGAATAGGGAAGGCGAAAACAAGTAACATTGAAAAAAATAAATAGCAAAGCAATGCGAAGGGAGCGTATTTAAGTTTTGTGTTTTTGTCCTCCAGGTTTACGATAAATAGGAGTTCTGCTATCCAGCCAAATGTATACACTACATTAAATATAAATCCAATTATAATGTATATGAGGGGGATGGTTACGTAGGCAATTTGAAAACTTAGCAAGCCAGCAAAGTACATGATCACATTATAAGCTATTCGTCTCACTTCCCACCATCCAATAACCTGATACCACTTTCTGTTAGAATTGGTTATCTTAAGAAGATTCATTGATCGGATATTTATAAATGATTGAGCCAGAATATTGAATACACAATTCCCAGGCTGATGATCGATCCTCAAAAAAATAAAACCTTTATCGTACTGATCCTGGGCTCTTTATCTACGGTAACGCCATTCGCGATCGATTTATACTTGCCCGCATTCACTCAAATTGCAGAAGAGTTCAATACCTCCACTTCGCAGATTGCTTTGTCCGTGACCAGCTATTTCAGAGGGATGGCTTTGGGGCAAATTCTTTACGGGCCATTACTTGATCGCTTCGGGAGAAAACCACCCTTATATGCCGGTCTTTCTGTTTTTATACTCGCCAGCATCGGATGTACCATTGCGCCTAATTCGGAGGCATTGATAGCTGTACGATTCTTTCAGGCTTTAGGAGGATCTGTAGCCTGGGTAGCGGCCGTGGCGATGGTGCGTGATTTCTTTCCCGTTAAGGAAAGCGCAAAAATCTTTTCATTGCTTGTGCTCATCATTGGTGTATCACCTTTGCTTGCACCTACGGTAGGTGGTTTTATTTCTACATCGTTGGGATGGCATGCGGTATTCTTTACACTCGCTGGTCTTGCAGCTGCTATTTTACTGGTGACGGCTTTTTATCTTCCGGTACCTTACACTCCGGACAAGACGATTTCGTTGAAACCGGGTCCAATGATTCAAACATTTGTCAGCGTTGCTGTGCAACCCCAGTTTTACACTTACGCATTGGCAGGGGCATTTGCGTTTGCTACACTGTTCATTTATGTAGCCGCATCGCCCGTGATATTTATGGAAACGTATCAGGTATCCCCTCAGCTCTATGGCGGGTTGTTTGCATTATTGTCCGTGGGATTCATCGGAGCAAGTCAGCTGAATATTCTTTTAATTAAGAAATATAAAAGCGAGCACCTGTTTCGGATGGCGTTGATTATTCACGCGATCAATGGATTGATATTCCTTTTGTTCGCGTATAACGAATGGCTTACACTTTATTCTACGCTGTTATTTTTATTCATTGCCTTATCGTGTGTGGGGTTACTTAATCCAAATGCAACCGCTTTGGCATTGGCTCCCATAACGAAAAATGTGGGAAGCGCATCGGCACTAATCGGTTGCTTACAGATTGGTGTAGCTGCGTTAGCATCAGGTGGGGTAGGGCTTTCCAGTGCAGGTAATATGTTACCAATTTTTATTTTGATTTCCGCGACCAGTAGTGTTGCGTTGATTATCCTTTCTGTAGGGCGAAGAAAGATTGGAGATAACCTGATGGAAGCAACGGGTTCACCGGAGGCGGTATCACATTAGGGGAAGCTCTTACTTATTTCTCTTTTGAGATGGCCTGAGTGACCATCATCATACGGTTGGATTTCTCATTCATAGAAGTGAACAACTCAAGCTGTTCATAGAAAATCGTCTTCTTTGCCAGGAGCTCTTTTTCTCTTTCCGCCAGCTCTTCCCGTGAAGCTCCATGATGATTCTGTTCCAAAGCATTGAAATAAAACTGGTGACGATGATGAGCATAAAAATAATCCCACATCAATTTGGCCAAAGCCGGAACCGCTTCACGGATATTCAGGTCAAGTTGTACAATATTAATATTGGAAGACTTGTATGGAA
>JBGATZ010000413.1:0-4272 GCA_044228905.1 Cyclobacteriaceae bacterium
TTCTTTAGGAATTGGTGTAGTGGGAGGATTGATCTTCGCAGGTGTACTCACACTGTATGTAATTCCTTCCATCTATTCGTACTTCTCCCGTGCACATGTACATAATGCGAGTGAGAATCAACCGCATCACGCAGACAAGAGCACAGAACAAGTAGCTGTTGCTTAATCTTTAAAACAGAAACAATGAAATTAATTTATAAATCATTTTTGTTCCTGCTTCTGATCTTTTCAATCAGGATGCAGGCGCAACAAAAGCTGACTTTGAGTCAGGCAGTTGAACTGGCAAAGACAAACAACCCCGAGATTAAAGTGAGCAATCTGGATGTTGAACGTTCACGCCAGCAGAAAGTCATTTCGAGGAGCTTATTCTTACCTACAGTTAATGGGGTAGCGCAAGCCAATCACTTCTTTCAACTGACACCTTTCTTTGGGTTTGGATCAACTGATTCGCCAACAGAAGAGAAAATTCCCTATGGAAGATTTGGTGGTGAAGATCAGTTCAATGCAGCAGTAGTTGCTTCCCAGCCGTTGTTCAATCCTATTGCTTTTCCTTCTTTGCAACAGTCGAGATTAAGAGAACAGGAAAGCAGACTGGCGTTGAATGGAAAACAGATCGCTACACTTTCTTCTGTCAAGCAAACGTATTTGCAGATCCTGGTTTTGAACGAGCGGATCAAATTGCAGCAGGGGAGTGTAACTCGTAATCAGCGCGCTTTACTTGATGCGAAGTCACTCTTTCTTCAAGGGAAAGGATTACGCGTGGATACGCTTCGTGCATACACTTCGGTAAAAAACCTGGAACCAGAACTATTGAAACTGAAGTATGCGGCAGAGACCGGAAAACTTCAATTGAAAGCATTGATGGGCCTCGACTCACTGCAAAGTATTGAATTAACTGATTCACTTTTTCTTACTGATTTCGAACCAATCCCTTCGGAAGAAGAAGTGTACGCTGCAGCGAAGGGTAATAATGCAGATGTTCAGTTAATCACTTTACAGGAACAATTAAGCGAACAACAAATAAAGGTATCTTCTGCCTCGCGGTTACCTGTTGTGTCGCTGGTCGGACAATACCAGGTGAATTCGCAAACCAGAAAGCTCGACTATGCTAACGCATACTACCCTGCTTCTTCGTATGTTGGATTACAAGTTGCTGTTCCGATTTTCACAGGCATGAGCAATCAGGCTAAAGTAAAGCAGGCTGCTATTGGAAAAGAGCAGGCCGAGCTGAGATCGAAGAATTCGTATGAGCAATTGCGGGCCTCCGTGCACCAGGTAGTGGCGGGAAGCCATGAATCCTTTGCCCGATTGAAAACAACCATCAACGTGAAAGAAGCCGCTCAACTGAGTTACAATATCATTCAGTATCGTTATCAGAAAGGAGTGTCTTCGCGATTAGAATTAACTGACGCAGAGTTAGCATTATCAACGGCACAATCGAATTACCTGGAAACGGTTTACGATTATCTGTCGGCACGCATTGCCCTTGACCGCATCATGGGTAAAGCGGAATAAAAGACAAGGCTCCGTTTGATTTTTACCTGCGGTTTAAGGTTAGTTGTTTGCAGGTAGGGATTGACGGAGCTTTTTTTATCGGTTGAATTTTTGAGAATGTGGATAAGTCGTCTTGTGACTTATAGTGGCAAGACGATTTTTATATAAATCAATTCTATTCCCTATTTTTGACCGGCTCTAAAAAGGGTTTGGTTAATCATGGATGAAATTGTTGAGGCACTTCGCCAAAGTATCGCGGATGATATCCTGACGAAGGGTGAAAGGAAATCAATCCGGCAACTCATTTTCAATCAGGCGCTGAGTACTGATGATGCTAATTTTCTCCGCAGCAAAATCTACGATCTTGCGCACGAAAAAGCGACTCCGGAGAACTACTCGTTCGTGCTGGATTGGGTGAAAGCAGCCAACTCAGCACTCGTATTTCCATCTGCAGAGAAATCAGAAGCGTACTTCAGCCCCGGTGATGAGTGTCGCAACGCAATCATTCAGCAGATCAATCAAACGGTTAAGTTGCTGAAGATTTGTGTATTCACTATTAGTGATGACCGGATCGCTGAGGCGATTCTTACTGCTCATCAACGAGGAGTAGATACCCGTTTGCTTACGGACAATGACAAGGCCTTTGATGTTGGATCTGACATCAATAAATTCTTTGAGGAAGGATTGGTTGTTAAAATTGATAATACGGCCAATCACATGCATCATAAGTTTATGATTTCCGATGACAAGCTATTACTGACCGGCAGCTATAACTGGACGAATAGCGCTGCGCGATATAATCAGGAGAATATAATCGTAACCAATGAGGCGGGGTTGGTGAAGTCATTTCTGGGTGAGTTTGAGAAGCTGTGGAGCGGAATGGGATTATATAAATGAATTAGCCACTAAGCCACCAAGACACAAATTTGATTTTTATGCCGACAAAATTGTAGTTAGTGCCTTTGTGACTTTGTCGCTGTTAAGCTTAGTTATGTTTTTAGAAGTATCCGAAGTAAGCAAGAAGAACGAAGACGATTTTGTTTTGCGTGACATCACGTTCACACAAAAGCAATCCCAGAAAGTGGTCATAGCCGGAGAGACAGGCTCTGGCAAGAGTACCTTGTTGAAGATCATTGCAGGTTTAGTGCAACCCGATTCGGGAGAAGTGAAACTGGAGAACGAAAAGGTAAGGGGACCGGAAGATCAGCTCGTTCCAGGACATAAAGCCATTGCTTATTTATCTCAGCATTTTGAATTACCTCATTCATTGCGTGTAGAGCAGGTGCTCACTTATGCCAATAACCTGAGTGAAGGAGCGGCCGAAGAATTGTATCACATTTGCCAGATTGATCACTTGTTAAAGCGAAGAACGGATCAGTTATCCGGAGGAGAGAAGCAACGAATCGCGCTTTGTCGTTTGTTGATCGGTTCTCCTTTATTGCTCCTGTTGGATGAACCTTATTCTCATCTGGATATGGTGCATAAGAATACCTTGAAGAAGGTGATTAATGATATTGTCAGAACGTTAAAGATCACCTGTGTGCTGGTATCGCACGATCCCACTGATACACTTCCCTGGGCTAATCAAATCATCGTACTGAAAGAAGGAAAGATGATTCAGCAGGGAACGCCTGAGAAGATCTATTTCAAACCAACAGACGAATATGTTGCCGGCTTATTCGGGAAATTTAACCATTTCACTAACGATCAGACTTCTGTTTTAACAGGAAAACCTCAAAAGGAGGGAATGATTAGCAGGCCGGAGCAACTTAAAGTCAATTCAAAAAAAAGAAAGAACAACAAAGGTGTAGTAAGAAGAGTTAATTTCTTTGGAAGCTTTTACGAACTGGAAATTGACTGGAATAATACTCTTCTCACTGCCCGCACATCAAACGACCACAAAAAAGGAGATGAGGTTTTCCTCTCGCTTAGCTTAAGTAATTAACAACCTGCAGGATTGTTACAATAACCGAGACTACCGCCATTAAGCTAATGATGAGGAACGCAATTCCTTTTCCATTCAGTTCTTCTTTGTCAGAAGGAGCGGACAGTAATTCAAAAATGCGGAAAAGTGTTTTGGTGGATCGCCAGGAGAACACGATAAACAGGCCTAACGTAAGCAATGTGCCCAAAATAACAGCTACATTTGATCCGGTAGATACAAAATGACCGGCAGTAATCGCTAACAATCCCGACATTCCTCCCGACATCAGTGCGGTTTTGGCTTTCATACCAATGAAGATCACGGAGATAATTCCGCAGAGAATCAGGAATACTCCATAAACAAAAAGCAAAGTGTGGGTCATGGCTCAGTTTTATGACTGCAATGATACTACCGAAATGATTAGGGAAAAAGAAAGTATTCTTCAAAATGAAAAATGGTATACCCGTTTTAGGAATACCATTTTTCAGTAAATCGTATTAATGAGATTGTTGTTGCCTATGAAAGTTAAACATCCACTGTACTCCAAACTTGTCTGTACATGTGCCATAATATGCTCCCCAGAACATGTCCTGAAGATCCATCGTTACTTTGCCACCTGCTGAGAGTTTGTCAAATAGTTTTTTTGTTTCTTCACGCGTATCCGGAGTGAGGCAGATGTACGAGTTATTTCCAAAGACAACTTTGAAGCCCATTGACTCCGGAGCATCCGTTCCCATTAAATAATGCCCTCCCAGAATTGAAAGTGATACGTGCATGACGAGTTTTTTATCTGCTTCTGGTAAGGGAGGCACTCCTTCCGATGGAGGTGTGTCGCCCAGGCGCATAATGCCCGG
>JBGATZ010000414.1:0-4228 GCA_044228905.1 Cyclobacteriaceae bacterium
CAATGCGTAGAACACAATGTCATTCAACGGAAAGACCGAACACGCGCGCACCGCATTCACTCTCACTCTATAATCTGAATCAGATCTCAGGATGCTTTCCACTATTGGCAACGCTTTCTCTACTGCAACTTTTCTTAATGCATTAGCTGAAGCCATACGCACTTCAGGTGACTTTTCCTTTGTAGCAGATTGAATAATGTTGTCTTCAAATTTCTTAGCATCGATTTTTCCACGTACAAAAAAATGAGCAGCAGCTAATCGTGTTTGATCAGAGTGACTGGCTTCCAAAAACGAAGCCATTTTAGCGATAGCAACAGAATCAGCGAGACCTCTTACACCTAATCGATAAAGCCCCCAAGCCAATCCTTCTTCTGCTAGTTTGTCCGTTGTTTGAAACCTCACCAGGGAAGAAGCATCCTCTTTCTTCACTGATTTACCCAATGCTTCGAGTACCTCGCGCAAAACAGAATTATCCTTGTCTGCCAATGCCGGGATCAAAGCATTGACAGCCACGTACCCTTTGGTTTGGCCTAACGCAAAGGCCGCATTCCCTCTCACATCAGCATCCTTATCTTCCAGCAATACACTTCCCAATACAGCAGAAGCAAGTGTATCCTGGACAGAAGCAAGCGCTATTGCTGCTTCTTTGCGGTACAACGGATTTTCAGACTTAAGGAACTGAACAAGGCTGTCGGTGGATCGTCTGTCCTGAAGATTGACGATCTGAATTAAAACGGGATCAGAAAATTTGTTTGTGTTGGTTTTAGAACAACTTACAACAAGAGCTAAAACCAAAAGAAGTAAACCAGTACGTATAATCATGCTTGCTTGGCGGCAGCCTCCACTACATCGTTGAATTCAATACCTGCCATTTTTATAGAATACAATAATAGACGCACTTCTTTTACGTGCACATTTCCATCCACTTCGGATAGTCTATAGAGGTGAACAAATGCCTTTAACTTTTCTTCATCGGTGCATTCATTTACAAGAGCAATGCCTTGCTGATAAATTTCCCTTTCTTTCTTGGTTGCAATTTCTCCTTCAAACTCTGAAAAAACAGAATCAGGAATATTCTCCTTCGTTTTTATCTTGAAGATCGCATTACGTTCTTTCTCATCGATCACACCGTCTGCACTGATGAGCAGGTGTACGAGGTGAAGAAGCCCCAGTTGATAATTTTTATTAGCCGCCATTTCTAAAGACATTATTTCCTTAAAGATAACGGAAATCGTCTTTTTTAAAACTCAGGATAAATACTGAAATACAACAAAGGCTGATAAGTAGGCAAGGCCAGTCATGTAGGCCAATTGAATCATTGGCCATTTCCATCCTTTGGTTTCACGTTTTACGACAGCGAGTGTACTCATACACTGCATCGCAAAAGTGTAAAACACAAGAAGAGAGAACCCAACCGCAGGCGTGTAGCGGGGGCCACCTGTTTCAGGATTGATCTCAGATTTCAATCTTTCCTTTACTGTGCTTTCATCTTCTGTGCCTCCAAGGCTATAAATCGTAGAAATTGTACCCACGAAAACTTCCCGTGCGGCAAAAGAAGTAATCAATGCAATCCCGATTTTCCAATCATAACCTAAAGGCTTGATAACTGGCTCCAGCGTTTTACCAATAATACCAGCATACGAGTGTTCCAACTTATATGCAGCGACTCTGTTTTCAAGTCCTTCTTGAGTGAGACGTTGGTTCTGCGCTTCATTCAAAACATTTTGTTCTGCGTTTTGCAATTTATCTCCCGGGCCATAGCTAGCCAGAACCCAAAGCACAATGGAGATGGCCAGAATTACTTTCCCTGCCTCAAACACAAATGATTTTGTTTTTTCTACAATGGTGTAACCAATGTTCGACCATTTAGGCACGCGATAAGTAGGAAGTTCCATGATGAGAAAGCTTCGTTCTTTTGCTTTAATGATGAACTTCATTACAAAAGCAGATGCAAGTGCTGCCGTAAATCCGAGCAGATATAAGCCCATCAATACAATTCCCTGCATATTGAAGAAACCGAAATAGCGATCATCCGGAATAATCAGTGCAACAAGAATGGTAAACACGGGCAAGCGTGCCGAGCAACTCATGAAAGGAGTAACGAAGATTGTAATCAATCGGTCCTTCCAGCTATCAATAGTTCGTGTAGCCATAATAGCAGGAATAGCACAAGCCAATCCTGACATCAAAGGCACCACGCTCTTGCCATTAAGACCAACTTTACGCATGATTTTATCCATAAGGAAAACCACACGAGCCATGTATCCCGATTCTTCTAAAATGGCAATGAAGGCAAATAAGATTGCGATTTGTGGAATGAAGATGACGATACCGCCAATACCCGGGATAATCCCTTGTGTAATCAGATTGAAGAGCGGGTCTTCCGGAAGTTTATTATGAAGCCAATCTGCTAAACTGGCAAAGGTTTCATCAATGAAATCCATTGGGATTTGTGCCCACGCAAAGATGGATTGAAAGATGAGGAAGAGCAATCCAAAGAAGATCAGATAACCCCACACTTTGTGTGTTACGATCTTATCAATGAGTTGAGTTGTTCTTTTCCATTCCGGATTTGCTACCTGCACAATCACTTTGTTCAGAATCTCCTGAATGACACCAAAACGTGTAATGGCTTCTGCTCCCTGGTATTTGCCAGAAACAACGTTATGCTGATTTGCTGTTTCCTTTATCCAATTTCTTTCTTCAACCGAAAGAGATAAAAGGCTATGTGTTTGTTGGAGAAACTGATAAGCTATATAGTCGTGTGAAAGCTGAAAGCGCTCACTCACTTTCTTCACTGCATCTTTTGCCTCATCCTCAATCGGATAAAATCTTTTTGAAGATGCGGGAAGGCTGCCCGCCATTACTTTTTTCAATTGATCAATGCCGTGCCCATTACGTGCATTGATCATCACAACAGGAACATCTAACTGTATCGCCAGCTTAATCAAATCGATGCTCAAGCCAGCCTTTGCAGCCTGATCCATCATATTCAATGCAAGAATAACAGGCAAACCCAGATCAATGATTTGGGTAAGCAGCAAAAGACAATTTTTCAGATTTGTCGCGTCTGCGATCAACACAACCCTATCCGGATGGAGATCATTCTTTTGATCAGCCAGAATCTCTGTTACAATCTTCTCATCTGGCGTTCTCGGGTAGAGACTATAAATACCTGGCAAGTCGATGATCTCGGCTTGTTGCTCATTCGTCAACTGACAAAGGCCTGTGCGTTTATCAACAGTTACTCCGGGAAAATTCCCGATCTTTTGATTAAGTCCGGTGAGCTGATTAAAGAGAGAAGACTTTCCCGCGTTAGGCTTACCCGCCAGTGCAATTTTTAATCGTGTCGAACTCATTAATTAAAAACTGAAATGGTGGATGCTTCATCCAGTCGAAGCGATAGATCATAACCTGAAATGCTTACACAGATCGGATCGCCAAATGGAGCCGTGAAATTGAATTGAACCACCGTGCCTGGAAGAAATCCCATCTCCATTAGTTTAACAGAGAGAAGTTCATCAGTAAAACCTGAGATCACTCCGGTTTCCCCAGGAATCATTTCTGCAACATTTTTCAACTTCTCCTGCACACTATTTAGATTGATTCAAAACAAGCGCAAGATAAGAGTGGACTGTTATAACACAAAATAACTTTACTCCGGAAGGTGTTTTTGCAACAGTCCGTAAGTCCATGTGCCTGCAATGGCGCTAAGCAGAGTAACAATTGTTACCAAACTTCCAGATCCGATTTGTGCATACAATGGTCCTGGACAAGCGCCCGTAAGAGCCCAGCCAAATCCAAAGATCAAACTTCCAATCACTATACCGTGACTGTAAACTTTTGGAGGTATTTCTACTTGCTGTCCATCGATACTTTTTATTTTCATCATTTTTATAATGAAAATTGAAAGCGCTCCGACAGGAATAGCGGTCATAAATATCCCAAACATTTGAAATGCTTCGAAGCGAAACATCTCCTGAATGCGAAACCAGGAGATCGCTTCTGCCTTTGTTAATGCAACTCCAAAAACAATTCCTGCCAATAAGTATTTCAGGTTCTTCATAGGTTAAGAATGAGTGGTAATACGAAGTGACTGAATAAAATTCCACCCAAGAAGAAACACATAGTAGCAATCAATGACGGCCATTGCAATGAGGACAATCCGAGAATGCCATGACCCGAAGTACATCCTTTGGCATAACGTGTTCCAAAGCCAACCATAAAG
>JBGATZ010000415.1:0-1979 GCA_044228905.1 Cyclobacteriaceae bacterium
CACTCAGTCACAAAACCATACTACCCGTCATACCATTAGGGTAATCATTACTGAGATTTGAATAGACAACTCTTTCGGGTGACATTCAACCTAAACCTAAATTTTATATGAAGAGAGTGTTACTGCTGTTATGCGCATATGCTTTTGTGCTCTATGCTGAAGCACAAGAGCGTGTGATAACGGGCAAGATCACATCCTCAGAAGATGGATCAGGATTGCCTGGTGTGAATGTGGTGGTGAAAGGCACTACTAACGGAACGGTGTCCGATGCTGACGGAACGTACAAGCTATCGGTATCCGGAGATGGAACACTGGTTTTTTCTTTTATTGGTCTGACTACACAGGAAGTTGCCATTGGAGGACGATCGGTGATTGATGCGAAGATGGTTGCTGATGTGAGGCAGTTGACAGAGGTGGTAGTCACGGCAGTGGGTATCGAGCGCCAGCAAAAAGCATTGGGCTATGGCGTAGAGAAAGTAAGTGGTTCAAAGCTACAACAGGTGTCAGAGCCTGATCCATTGCGGGCATTGCAGGGAAAAATTGCCGGTGTAAACATTACCGGGTCAAGCGGGGCTGCCGGTAGCGCCACCCGAATCACTATTCGTGGTAACAATTCATTACTCGGTAACAATCAGCCGTTGTTTGTGGTGGATGGAGTTCCCTATAACAATGATACCAATGGCACCAACACAGGTCAGCTTACAGGTGGCGGTGCATACGGAAGTCGTTTCTCCGATCTTGATCCGAATAACATTGAGTCAATGACAGTGCTGAAGGGAGCTGCTGCTGCTGCATTGTATGGAACACGGGCAGCTAACGGAGTAATTCTCATCACTACAAAAACAGGAGCGAGTCATGCTTCGAAGAAAGGGCTGGAGATCACCTTTAACAGTTCACTTTCATTTGAGCAGATCGCCAATCTTCCGGACTATCAAAATACGTATGGAACCGGAACCAACTTTGCGTACGCACAAGCCAACGGATCGTGGGGTGCGCCTTTCATCGGAACAAAGCCATACGCAAGTTTGGATTCTATTCCGAATTGGCAGGACAAGGTACCTGGCTTTGAAAAACTCTGGAACACTAGAGTTCCTTACCGTGCATATCCCAACAACGTGAAAGATTTTTTCAACACGGGGCGTATTCTTGAAAACTCAATCAGCGTAGCAGGTGGCAATGAAAAAGCAAACCTGACCCTCGTGGTTTCCAATCTCATGCAGGATGGTTATGTTCCTGATTCAAAATTTGACCGGTCGAACATCAGTATCGGTGGAAATACACAACTCGACAACGGTATACACGTAGGCGGTAACCTCGCATACACCCGCAACTTTCAGCATACCTTTCAGGGAGGAGCAAGTAATGCAACCAGTAATGCATCTGCATTCGGCAGAACATTATATCTCGGACGCAATTGGGATCTGCAGGGACAACCTTATCAGAATCCGGTAACACAAGGTTCAGCATTCTTTATTGGTACAGGTCAATCAGACAACCCGATCTGGTCTACAAAAAACGCAGGGCTTGAAACAACTACCGATCGGTATGTGGCAAGCTTCAATATCGGGTATGATGTGAATGAATGGCTGGAGTTTGGTTATAAGCTGGGTGTGAATGGATACAATCAATCGCAGAAAGATTGGTTTCGTCCTGGATCACGGGGAGCAGGAGGATCAGGTCAGATCAATACGATGAGTCTGAACTACCAGGAAATTGAGTCGAATTTTCTTGCCACGTTCTCCCCAACGATTTCCGAAGATGTCAGTCTGCGATTCATTGCCGGACAAAATATGAACCAGCGCACCAGCACCAGCCAGTTTTACACCGGCACGGGTTATGTTACGTTTGATATAGACAATATCATCAACACTAACAGCGTGGTACCCGCTGGTGGAGCATATACACAGCGAAGAATTGTAGGAGTATTTGGAGATTTAACTTTAGGTTATAAAAACTATTTGTTCCTCACAGCTACAGGT
>JBGATZ010000415.1:2003-4220 GCA_044228905.1 Cyclobacteriaceae bacterium
AATGACTGGTCATCCACACTACCACTTAAAAACAATAGTTTCTTTTATCCATCTGTTAGCACATCTTTTGTGTTTACAGATGCACTACAAATCAATTCCACGTTCTTGAATTTTGGAAAAGTGAGAGCTGCGTTCTCTCAGGTGGGAAATGATACCATGCCGTACAACATCACACAGACATACACGGTAAATACGACCAATCCGGTGTTAGTCAATGGAGGAACAACTCCTTTTCCATTTAAAGGTGTAGCCGGTGCTTCGCTCGAAGATGTGGGGCGTAATCCGGATCTTAAACCGGAACGCACGCGTGAAGCTGAGGTAGGATTGGAACTTCGCTTGCTGAACAATAAAGTAAATCTCGATGTTGCGTTATATGACAAGCGAACACGTGATCAGATCGTGTTCATCAATGTGCCGCAAACTTCCGGCTTCAGTACTTACCTCACCAATATTGGCGAAGTGAGCAACAGAGGTATCGAATTGGGATTGGGTGTCACTCCGGTTGCGCTTGAAAACGGATTCAACTGGAATATCTATGGCACATTCACACTCAACCGGAATAAAATTGAATCACTGGTGGAAGGAACGGATGAGATCGTGTTAGCAAATACATTTGCGGGATCTGTACAATCCGTGCACCGGGTAGGAGAGCCCTATGGGCAGATCAAAGGCACAACAGCGGCACGTGATGCAAATGGAAACTTGTTAATCAATCCGTCTGACGGAACATTGATCACCGATCCGAATCCAAAGGTAATTGGCAATCCTAATCCCGATTTACATGGAAGGGAATTACGCTTTCTTCATTATTTGACTGGAAGCAAGGTGGAGCACTCTATTCAGTAACTGTTCAGAGTATGTTGGGACGTGGAGTAACGAAGGACACAGAAGACAGAGAAATTCCTAAAGTGATTCCTGGGGTGTACGGAGATCCATCAACACTACAGCCAATCATGGGTGCAGATAATCAAACCATCCGCAATACTACCGCTGTAGAAATGAATGCACTGTATTTCGGAAATTCATTTGCTGTTAACGGACTCGATGAGTTCTCTGTATTTGATGCAACGGTGTTCAGACTTCGTGAATTAAATCTCAGCTATGCGTTTCCAAAAAGCCTGCTAGCGAAAACTCCTTTCGGGTCCGCTCGCGTGAGTCTTACAGGTCGTAACCTGTGGTATCTGGCTCCCAATTTTCCAAAGCATACAAGGTTTGATCCTGAAACAAGTCAGTTCGGGGCTTCCAATGCACAGGGATTTGAATTTGCTGCAGCTCCTTCTGTAAAAAGATATGGCTTCAACATCAGTTTAACTTTTTAAGTGATTCAGATTATGAAAAAAATATTAACGAAAATAATCGCGGTAGCAGCAATGATAAGTGCTGTGGGTTGTAATGATTTCCTGGACATCAATGATAATCCGAATGCACCCACTACAAGCAGTGCCGCAAAGTTGCTTCCTTCCGTTCAGCTGGCCGTAACGTATGCAGTAGATAATGGTGCGGGAGGTCTCTCTTCCTATACCAGTTTCATGACGCATCAGTATGTGATTAGAGGAAACATGAATGATTATCAGCCACAGGCCACCGATTTTCCGATCGGACTGGCGTGGGCAAACTATTTCACCAATGCATTACCTGATATTCAAAAGATCATTGAGCAGTCAACAGAAGAAGAAAACTGGCAATATGTGGGCATTGCGCAAGTGCTGAAAGCATATTCCTATTCGGTGATGGTAGACATGTGGGGTAGCGTTCCTTATTTCAACGCTTCGAAAGGAGCAGGTGAACTTTATCCTGCATTTGATGCGGGCGATAAAATTTATGATGATCTTTTTTTGTTACTGGATCAGGGCATTGCAAACCTGGCGAAGTCTTCTGCGATCAGTCCGGGTGCAGATGATCTTTTCTATGGAGGAAATATGGACAAGTGGCGGAAGTTGGCAAAAACACTAAAGCTGAGATTGTATAATCAGATTCGTTTGGTTAAAGATGTTTCCGCACCCGTTAATCAGTTGCTTACAGAAAATGACCTGATCGGATCTTCTGCCGATGATTTTCAAATGAAGTTTGGAACGAGTTTCTCTCCGGATAATCGCAATCCGGGTTATGTGCAAGAGTGGCAGGAGAGCGGTTCAAATTATCAGATTGATCCTTACTTCTTTGAGATCATGAAGAGTATCAATACGTTTGGTCACCAGGGACTGCAGTTTGGAATAG
>JBGATZ010000416.1:0-4210 GCA_044228905.1 Cyclobacteriaceae bacterium
GTAATGCCACTGTATATCTATAGTTCTGACTGATCAGCCAGGGTTGATCTTTAGCCGGGGAGGCAAAGGCCTGAATGAATTGACTTGTTACCTTAAAGCTTCTGGATGGCAGAATGAAAGAACTAACCAGGCGTTGGTTGGTTTCAGCCAGATTGAAGCATTGTTCAGATTGTTTTTTTTCCTCAGGTTCAGACTGTTGAGTTGCAGCAATATCATTTTGTTTTTTGCTGGTTGAACTAAGGAACTGGCAAACACCATGTACAAATAATAGTGATACAATGCACGAAAGCGCAAGTCCTACGAGGTCATTGTAAACTATCTTTCGGTTAAAAGCCATATAACCCTCTCTCTGTTTAGGTTCGAGCTATTATTACGATGCTCAATCGTTTCGCACCGAAATGCGAAGGTTCTGTGTTCTTATTTTTTTTGGGGGGTAAGCTAACTTTTTCTCCGGAAAAAACCTGTCCAAACGAGTAATTTTTCTGAGTTCCTGAAGCAAAGACGGGTTGATCAAAACGATTCGCCAATGCACTCAGCAAGCTCGCTGCCCCGAAAAGCAATGAAGACAACTCTTTCTCTATTTTGAACGATATTTTCATTTGTGTATTTGCAAATATAAACACAAAAGATTTTGGGAAAGCGCACTAAAACAGTAAAAAATAGCACAAATTGTTTCAAGCCTTTGAATTACAGGTTAATTGCCTTAATACTGTGATGAATGGCATTGTTTTTCTGCTTTTAACGCTTTTTGGCAACGTTTGCATACAGTTGTTTGCCTCTTGTTTTTTTTAACTTTTTTCTCTCTCATTAGAGATATCTACCGTATTACAGGTGAGAGAAAATTGGACAACACATCACTTAACATTATCGTAATAGTGATTGCTTATAACGAATGAATGAGCGTGATGTGTTGAGATTTAAAGATGATCCGGATAAGAGTACGAATTAACTTTTCATCTTTTCTTTTGACAACCGTTCCAGTTCTTCAGTGGAGATTATTTTAATGACTTGAGCAATCCACCATTGATTGCCAAAACGATCTTCAAATCCTCCCTCGCGATAACCATAGAAACGATCTCCCAATTCCATAATAGGAACAGCTCCATATTGAATGGCTTTTTTGAAAACCATCTCCGCATCAGATACAAATACATAGGTCATGTTTTTATTCGGATATCCGGGTTGATCTTTTCCTATCATAATGATACTATCACCAATGCGCACTTCTCCGTGCCCAATAGTGCCATCTGCAGTGGGGAGTTTCTCTTTCACTTCTGCATTGAATACATTAACAAGAAAATGTATTTCTTCTTCTACATTGGTTACCATTAAATACGGAGATACGGTGGAATAGCCGGAAGGTGTTGGATTGTTTTTCATGATTTTACTTTTTTAAAAGTAAATTGAGCGCAAAGTAGGTTTACATAATTGGATAAATACGACATACTGACTTTGCCCTGTTATCATTGAATCCTTAAAGACTCAATAAATTAAATTACAAGGAACTTCACATATTAAATACATCTGAATCGTGAAGGAAAGAATATGCACACTTCAGATGCCTCAAAATGATCAAGAGGATTAACTTTGTAAGTCCACATCTTCTTTAAGAAATAGGTATGTTTTCCGGAACCCCATTTGTTAAAGGTTGAATTGCAGATAAATTTCATGATTTGCTGTTTGGCGGCCATTTTCTGAGCCTGAATAAAATCCGTAATGACTTTTAATTTTTTTAGCAGCACTATTGTGCAACCGAACGATTGCTTTATATTTGCTACCGATCGGTTGCGGATTAAAAAATAGAACAAATGAGAAGAGACGTTTTTCAGGCCATTGCAGACCCCACACGGAGAGAGATTATCAATTTGATTGCTCATCAAACACTTACGCCTAACGGGGTAGCCGATAGTTTTGATGTAAGCAGACAAGCTATTTCAAAACACATTAAAATTCTCACCGAGTGTGGTTTAATAGTAATCAGTCCACAAGGCCGTGAACGATACTGCTACCTTCAGCCAAAAGCGCTTGACGAGGTAGATGATTGGCTGGCAGATTTCAGAAAGATCTGGGAGAATCGGTTTGATCGTTTGGATACGTTATTGGAAAAGATGACCACTAAGAATAAATCAAAAACCAAAATCAGGAAAAAATGAAGACAAAAAATGAAACAATCTTAAAAGCGGAGAAAGGGAAGCAGGATACGCTCTTCATCCGTGAGTTTGAAGCACCAAGAGAAATCGTGTTTAAAGCATTTGTAGATCCCAAGCTAATCATTCAGTGGCTTGGTCCAAGAGACCTCACCATGCGTATTGATAAGTATGAAGCAAAAGCGGGAGGTTCCTATCGCTACGTACATTTCAGGAAGGTAGGAGTAGAGTACGGATTCAGAGGAGTATTTCATGAATGCACTGCACCGGAGCGCATCATTCAGACTTTTGAATTTGAAGGACTTCCAGAGAGAGGTCATGTTTGCTTGTCCACCACTTTATTTGAAGCATTGCCAGACAGCAGAACACGGGTTACTATTCAGGATGTGTATCAATCTGTTGCCGATCGTGATGCTGCTATTGCTTCGGGAATGGAAGGCGGGGTGATTGACTCCAACAACCGGTTAGATGAACTGCTGGATAAAATGAATTAAGATTTATGAATACGCCAAAGATGTCGACCAGAATTTCAGGTATCTCAATCGGAGCCGTAATTCTATATCACCTGTTAATGACGGCAACGATTTTTTTGCGACCCGACCTCGATCCGTACTGGCACACAATCAGTGAGTATGCGGTAGGTTCTTTCGGTTGGATAATGGTCGCTGCATTTATCAGTTCTTCGGTTGCCTATGCCTCTCTGTTCATTAACTTAAAATCGCAGGTAAAGGGAGTAATGGGTTTCATTGGATTGGGTGTCCTGCTGATTTGTGCTATTAGTGTTTTTAGTGTGGGCATTTTTATTACCGACCCTTTAACTACTCCTCCCGATCAGTTAACTACCAGGGGAATTATTCACATGATTTCCGGATCACTTCAACTTATGCTCTTACCTTTTGCGGCACTGATTATTAATATCAATCTTGTTCATCGAAATCCGGAATGGTTTGCCATGAGAAAGCCTCTATTATGGACCGCCTGCATTCCATTGATTGGACTGATCGGATTTATCTTTCATTTTATTGTTTATGTGGCTCCATTGGGAGAAAATGCGTACGGCCCGGAAGTTTCCATCGGTTGGCCGCCACGAATACTTTTTATTTCCTATTTGATTTGGGTAATAACTATTGCGTTGCAGATGATCAAAATAGAGTCAGGAAGAAATTAATCGGAATCAATAATGAACAGGGGTGAAACTAATCTGAATGCACTTCTGCAATCAATGAAGCCTGAATTGATTGCTGGTGAATATGTATTCTGTTCAGTTAACGATAGCAAAGATATTGATCCGGGATTGATTGTCGGATCTTTCAGGGAAAAGGAAGGTATAACAATAATTATCGATAAAATAGTAGCTGATAAATTGCAGCTGGAGTATCTGTTTGTGGCAGCATGGATTACCTTGACAGTTCATTCATCTCTGGATGCAGTAGGGTTAACTGCGGCATTCTCAAAAGCACTTGGAGATGAGAACATAAGTTGTAACGTGATCGCGGCATTTTATCATGATCACCTGTTTGTCCCTGTAAGAGATAAGGAAAAAGCCATGGAAGTATTGAAGAAATTGTCGGGTAAGAAATGATAAGAACTATTTCCAGAGTATAAAAGTGTCCGCTCTGTCCACTTCATTTAAACCGAAATACTCTTTTGGATTGATGCCCGAAAATTCCCTGAACTCACGGATGAAATGCGATTGATCGAAATACCCGGCTACATAAGCCAGCTCTGTAAGTGAATTTATGTTCTGTTTCCGGGGAAGCCGTAGTGTATTTTGAAAACGCATTAAACGATGAAACAACTTTGGAGAAAAGCCGGTGTGATGTTTTGTATTACGTTCCAATTGCCGTATCGATATCCCACTCTGAAAAGCTAGTGTTTCAATGGTAGTTTGAGCAGGCTGTGAAATAAGCTGCCGGATCGATAACAACTGGTTGCTCTTGGATTCATCGGAAAGTTTTAAGTGATCAATCAAAAAACGACTGATATGATCAAAAGCGATCTCATCACTGTGAGCTTCAAATACTGCGTCCTGTAATTCAGTTCCTTCACGTCCTAAAAATGTA
>JBGATZ010000417.1:0-4220 GCA_044228905.1 Cyclobacteriaceae bacterium
CTCTCAGCAATCAGTTGGAGGACAACTTTTGTATTTACCGGCATTCCGACACGAAGTGAGAACTCTTTGCAACTCCAAGTCCGTTACAAAGATTCCTCGTACCTCGGAATGGCTAAAGCTTCTTCGCAGCCTCTGTTCCTCTGCGGCAAAATGAATCCTAAAGAATTCCTAAAGAATCATTCCTTAACTTTGGTTTCATGAAGATTCTGGTGATTGAAGACGAAGAAGAGCTCCTCAATTTCACACTAACCTATCTGAAATCGGAAGGGTACGTGTGTGAAGAAGCGGCTACTTTTCAGGAGGGGCTGGAGAAGATCAATTTATACGATTATGATTGTGTGATTGCCGACATTGGCCTGCCAGATGGAAACGGTCTTAATCTCGTACGTCAACTCAAATCAAAATTATCCGATACGGGAGTGATCATTATTTCTGCACGCAACTCACTGGAAGATAAAATCGAAGGGTTGGACATCGGTGCGGATGATTACCTCACCAAACCGTTTCACTTATCTGAATTGAATGCACGCATCAAATCAATATTAAGAAGAAGAAAATTTCAAGGCAATAAAGAAATCATATTTCATGAAATCCAGGTGCTACCCGAAACAATGCAGGCCTTTATAAAGGGTAAAGAAATCTCCCTGACCAAAAAGGAATTCGACCTCTTAATTTATTTTATCTCCAATAAAGACAAAGTGCTTACGAAAGAATACATCGTGGAACACCTTTGGGGAGATTATATTGACACAGCCGATTCATACGATTTCATCTATGCGCACGTAAGCAACCTGAGAAAGAAATTGATTGAGAGTGGAGCACGTGATTATGTGAAGTCGGTTTACGGTGTAGGTTATAAGTTTACAGACGTTGAAGCTAAATGATAAAACCAATCGCTACTTCATCACGGCCTCGCTGATCGTCTTCAGCGCAGGTGGAATTCTCTTTTACCTTTTATTCCAGCTCATTATCGATCGTGACTTCAACCAGCGGCTTCACGAGCGAAAAGAATATTATATAGAGATCTTCTCCCAGTCCGATAGCCTGTTACATTACCAGCAGTTCTCTGCCAACAGTATCGGCATCATTCCTGTCAATCATAAAATTTCAGAACAGGAAATCATTTCCGATACGATCATCTTCGATCCCATCGAAAACAAATTCAACCGGTATCGCCAGGTATCGTTAGGAATGAATGTTCGCGGTGAGAGTTATAAAATCCAGGTGCGCAGGGCGCTGGTGGAACGTAAGGACATTATACAGGGTGTGGTGATACTGGAAGCGCTGCTATTTGCTGTTTTTGTAGTTACTCTTTCCGTATTGAACAATAAGCTATCCAGATCACTGTGGAGACCCTTTTATGCTGCATTGGACAAAATTGATCATTACAAAGCAGAGAAAGGAGAAACACTGGAGTTCGACCGCAGCAGCATTGACGAATTTGATGTACTGTCTGCGGCTATTGAGAAAATGACTTCACGCATCAGTCAGGAGTTTCATATCCTGAAAGAGTTTACGGAAAATGCTTCTCATGAAATTCAAACTCCATTGGCCATTGTAAAAGGTAAACTGGAAGTATTGATTCAGTCACCCGGACTTTCGGAAGAACAAATGGGCATGATCAATACTGCTTCAATGGCTGCCACGCGTTTATCCAAACTCAATGAGGCGTTACTGATTTTATCACGCATTGAAAACCGACAGTTTCATGTAGTGGAAGACATCAATCTCAATGAAACGATCGATCGCCATCTGAACGATCTGGAAGACCTTATCAAAATCAAGGGCATTGAAGTGACGAGAGAATATCATAACCGGATTTTGTTTAAGATGAATCCATTCCTGGCGGATATTCTTTTCGAAAATCTGATCGTGAATGCCATTAAGCATAACAAGGCTGAAGGAACCATTTCCGTTACCATTCACGATAAGCAATTGATTATTTCCAATAGCGGTGAAATGCCTTCGCGCGATCCATCGCAATTGTTTCAGCGCTTCGTTAAATCGAATGGCAGGTCTCAATCACTTGGATTAGGGCTTTCTATTGTCAAAGCTATTCTGGATACGTACCAGATTCCGATCACCTACGCATATGAAAATGGGCATCACGCAATGATTATTCGTTTTGAATAAAGTGCGGTAAAGTCGTCCTACAACTATTTACTACAGCAATCAGTCGTAGGACGACTACTTCACCGTCAAAGCGGGGTCTGCGCAGCGACCCCGCTTGTGTCATACTCTTGTCCTTATTTCTCCTCTATTACAATCTGATTCTTTTTGCTGAAATTCATCTATGGCAGTGAAGGCTCAAAATTCAGATTCCTATGCAATGCACTTCTGCACATTCACTTGTTATCAATGGATTAATCTCTTCGAAATCACCAAAAGTTATGACTGTGCTTATAAATGGTTTGAATACTTAAAGACAAAAAACATAGATGTAGTTAGCTATGTGATTTTGCTTAATCACATCCATTGTATTCTCTATTTTCAGGAACATAAATTTAACCTCAATACGGTAATCAGTAACGCAAAGCGATTCATGGCTTATGAAATAATCAAGAGACTGGAAAAATCAGGTAACATTGGATTATTAAATCAATTGGCCAATGGCATTACTGATAGAGAAAGCAGGAAGGGACAAAAGCACAGGGTCATCCTTTGATGCAAAGCCAATCTTTACCAAATCATTCTTAAAACAAAAGATAGATTACATTCATAATAATCCTGTAAAGGGTAAATGGAGATTAACTGATGACTTCATAAGATATGAACACAGTAGTGCTTCATTCTATGAGACCGGAGTGTCGTTTCACTTCAAACCAGTACATTATCTGGATGTTGGATAGATTAAAAGATCAGAAATATAAGACGCCTAGATTCATCGCGGGGTTAACATACATGAACTTAGGCGTCGGGGTCGCTGCGCAGACCCCACGAGACCTGAATAGCAATCAGTTGTAGGACGACTACCGCCCCAATCGCTCGCTTCCGAAACACCAATTCCCAATTACGATCAACGGTAGTAGCAGAATCTCCGCAAAGAACGTGTCAATGGTCTCAACGGGGTCTCCGCAGGGACCCTTTTGAGATCAATTTCATTCCGGTACGATTTTGGAATATCTTAGATCAAACCTCAAGCCAATGAAACCTACTATTCTCGTTATTGCTTTTGCTCTATTCACTTTACAAAGTCAGACAACTCTCGGGCAAAAATATTTAGGACAACCTGTTCCTACATCCATACCTGCTTTATTCGCTCCCGGATTAGTCTCTACCAATGGCCGCACTGAATTCGGATCGGTTTTCTCCAAAGATGGAAATACCTTTTACTACGCAATCGAACCCAACGGAAAAGCGGAGATCTACACCAGCCGGTTTGTAAACAATACATGGACCAAACCCGAAGTAGTTCTGGTTCATGAAAAGTATGGTTACAATGATCCATTCTTATCTCCTGATGAAAAACGACTCTACTTCATCTCTACCCGGGCGTTAGATGGTAAAGGTGATCCCAAAGACTACGACATCTGGTATGTAGAGAAAAAAGGCAATGGCTGGTCGGAACCAATCAATGCCGGAAACAAAATCAATTCAATTCGAAATGAATACTACATGTCGTTTACCAAAACTGGCACGATGTATTTCTCATCCAATCGCGACACAGAAGAGAACTCCAACGACTACAATGTGTATTCTTCAAAGAGTATCAAAGGAGAATTTCAGACCCCAGTCAAACTAAGCAGCGCCATCAACTCTGACGCCTATGAAGCAGATGTGTTTGTTGCACCTGATGAATCGTACATCATCTTCAGCGCAGAAAGACCAACCGATAGTTTCGGCAGAGGTGATTTGTACATTTCATACCGGAATGCAAACGGTACCTGGACAAATGCCAAGAACGTTGGGAAAGAAATCAATGGTGCTCGTTCAGAGTATTGTCCGTTCGTCACTCCTGATGGAAAGTATTTCTTCTATACGAAGGAGAATGATATCTATTGGGTAGATACTAGTTTTATTGAGAAGTTGAAGAAGTGATTCTTTGCCACAAAGACACTAAGGCTCGAAGATTTTAATCACTATAGCTAATCAATTCATCAAGAGATGAACTTTGATCGAGCATTTTTCCAGCCGTCCTGCATGAACCTGTCTGCTGACAGGCAGGCGCATTTCTTCTGGTCCAGTGGGGTCTCAGAAGGGACCCCATGTACAATGGCTCT
>JBGATZ010000418.1:0-4185 GCA_044228905.1 Cyclobacteriaceae bacterium
GGCTCATCGATGATTGCATTGACGGTGGATGCATATTCCAATGTAAGTGCTTTCGTTAAGCTCCACCGCACATTATAGAACCGGTTAAAGACAAAGTATTTTGAATAATTGGGTATAGAACTGGCTTGATCCTTTACTGCATTTCGATACACCATCTTGCTGAAAGATCTATCCAATTCACCACGAACGGAAATATTGGAAGGTAGTGGATTGAAATTGAAATCTTTTATAAGCTGAAGGAATGGCGAAGACAAAAATTTAGAATCCTTGAATGGCTCAAAGCCCTTGAACTTTGGTGAGTATTGCCATGCTGCCGCTCCTTTGATATTTCTTCTTGTGTTCTCCTGCAGATTGAAATTGGTTTGAGTGGCTTCGCTGTATGCATAAGTAAATGCAAAATTCTCTATGTCATAAATATGCGAGACAGCTTTGGGATCTGTTTTTACTCTTCTTACGTTCGTGAAGTTCAGGCTTCGCCTGATGGTTTTGTCCTGAATGATTTTGAGATACGCTTCACGTTCTGCTGGATCATCAAAAGAATTCAGTGTTCCCTGAATGCGCACGTCCGGATTGGCAGGGTCAAACTTCGGATCGATGGTTGAGTTTTCGTAACTGGCAAACATCGGAATCTTCAGTCCCAGTGCCTTTGGTAATAATTTATCCACAGCAATATTTGCAGAAACATCAAATGTATTGGTCTCTCCGCGTGCACGCTCAGAAATTTTTGATTGTACACCACCATATCCAAAGCCAATGTGTTTGAATGATCCGGTGATTGTTCCAAGGTCAGCCAGTTTTGTACTCACTACCGCGTTAGCAGCCCATCCGGCTGTTCGGTCAAAATCAGTTAAGCGAAGCTCATCGGCCCAGATACAAATATTTACAGGTTTCCCATCCGCACTTTTGGGATTACGAACCCCAATCATGATGGTTCTAACCTGGCTCATATCTGGTCTTCCTAATACACTGATTCTATGTTTTCCTGATCGGATAGTATCTCCAATCAACGGATAGGGCTGAGCAAGTGAAAAGTTTTCGCGATCGCGTCTCACCTTCAATGCATAGAGATCATTAAGATCAAGGTCAAACTCATTGGCTTCGGGCCAGATGTTTGCTCCGTTTGTTTCACGACCACGTGTGATTGTGATAGGAATTTCCACTTCATAATAGTTCTCATCAAAGTCCGTTCCCAATCGGATGAAGGCAGTCAGTTGCGTGTTGTCTATGATTTTTCCGTCTGGAGTATGTGCTGATAAAAACATTTTAAGACGACCGTAGTTGAAAAAGTCCATCGTCACATTTTTATAAATCGCTCTTGCATCTCCGTCCTGCAAGTCAGTGGCACACAACTGAACAGACTGCTCGTTCAGTAGCCGGTTGTTCGTAGCTGTTACGTCACGATCGCGGCTGAGTGGCGGAACGTATGCCGGCTTTGTCTCATTTTCTTTGCTGTTCTCTTCTACGTTTACGGTTGATACGGTGAAGTTATCCAGATTGGGCTCAAGTGGCTCTCCAAACTTAGCTTGTTCCAGGTTGCCTTCATAGCGTCTCCATTTATTTCCAATGGCGCGGAACTTTGCTAAACGGAGAACAACCGGCTGGCTGAATCCATGTAGGAAAGTGCGTATATATTTGATCGATTTGAAGTCATTGATCTCACCTACTTTTTCGTCAAACTGACGAATAGGTATGCGGAACAAATACCAAGTCACATCCGACTTTCCATCAGGAACAATTTTATCTACGATATATTTTTTTCCTACCTCCATCTGACCTGGTTTCAAATCGATGTTGTACGTGTAGTATTCCTCCAGGTCGCTTAAGGTATTATCTGCATTCAGATCTTCATTGTCAGGAAGATTAGTGCCAGACTTGGCGAATGGCTCGCTGCCTGTGAGAACGGGGGAGTTGTTCTCCATACCGTTATAGCTTTTATAACGTTCAACAGTTTGCGCTTCACGCTGGTCAAGTTCATCACCAAGAAAATATTGAAAATCATCTGCTGCCGGATCTGCCTCTGCTTTTGCTTTCGCATCCCCTCCGCTAATAATTTTATCGAGGAAGCTCGATTTGAACTTTATATTTTCATTTACATTGTTCACCCCATCCAATCCAACATCCTGATTCGGACGTGAACTGCCCGTATTGTCAAATGCATTATTTAGATATTGCTGGGTAGTGACGTATCCCCATTCACCTTCGGTTGCCTTAGATGGATCCTGAATGTTTCCATCTTTTGGTAATCCGTTTTCAAAAGCATGCTTGCCGTCGCATCAGATCTTCGGAAATACTTCCCACGTGGAAAGTCATCTTCCCTCCTGAATTATTATTATCCCGGAATGTACCATCCAGAATTTTTCCGTTCTCGCCAGTAATAAACGGATCCATCATCCAGAACTCGATGTATTCAATATTTGCTTTGTCAAAGTCAACTTCAGTTCTGATTGAAGAAGTAATACCAGCCCAGTTAGTGGTGGGGTTTCTTAACGTACCATCCGGATTCAGATCAGGGTTGAAATTGTATTGTCCACGTTCAGAGGGATAGAAGGCAAGATCAAAAATTGGTTCATAGAAATTTCCAACGTAAGGAGTGAACTGAGGGAAAATTTCAGTAGGTAATACAGCTCGCTGGTAGTGGTTATCTGACTTGATGTTTTTTGGTTGGAATTGACTATTCTCTCTGTAAAAAATATTATCGATTTGGTACCAGGCCAGCTTGGCTCTTTTATATCCAGCTCTCAGGTCATTTGTATTTCCATCGGCCAGATCAAAACGTGGATCTTTGGATGGTACTGCAGCCAGCCTCCAGTTAGCAGGGGAGATAAGACTATACGGAGTTGCACTGTTTTCAAAATCATCAATGAATGAAGTCCCGTCTCCATTAATTTTGTTTGACGTGCCGGGAAGTAATTGAGCGAATTCCGCATTTACATTAATAGTTGATACTTCTTTCGTTTGAAGGAAAGGAAGTGCATCTACCATCTTTGTAAGCAGACGCGAATTCTTTTTCATGTTCAGATCAATGCCATACTGAAGATTTCGTGCAGGCTCACTTCCAATGGCGTTACGTGTAATCAATGGCCGCTCGTTGTAATAGAGTACAGTTGAGCCGATGTTCACATCATCGCTTAGTTTGTAGTCAAAACGGGTTCCTAATAAAGACCTTGTTTGAAATGAAAATGGATCCTGTTGTTCGTAAGTGATGCTTATGTTTTTTCCTGAACTTAAAATACCTTCATTAAGAATGGTCACCTTACCGAAAGTATAGTCGACTGTATAATCTGTTCCTTCCCGCAATGGTGTTCCCCCGGCATACACTTTCACTGATCCTTGTGATATGTTGAATCCCTGGATGATAATCTCTTTGCCTGATCCAGCTTTAAATGAACCAACGATGTAGAATTTGTTTTTTGTGTTTACGAGTTCTGCTTCTGCTTTGGTGGTGTGATAGAGTGTATCATACACGTATTTATTAAGCAGATAGTCTCTGGTGGCGGCATTGCTCTCCTGTGCGAATAAGTTTCTTAGCCCTCTATTGAACGGCTCGAGATAAGGAAAAATGATGAGCCCGGTCTCCGGGATCACCGTTGCTTTATCAACAAAGTCAAAGTTTCCGTCAGGCTGAGGATCGTTGTATGGATTCAGACGGTCAAGACCTAATACTTCAACCAATTGTTTAGTACGTGCATAATCTCCTTCCTGTAGCTGTGGGTTATCAATACCCGTTTTATCATCGCGGTAGATTACTCTCAACTGGAATCCATCACGGGTAAGCCCACTGACGTTCAGACTGTAAATATTTTTCATCATCAGATTCCAGGTGGGAATGATCTTGCCTGATAAATCTTTGATGTTGATTTTACGTGGTCTTAATAATTTCAGAAATACAGCCTGATCTTCGGTCACGTCAGCATAATCACCATTCAATTCACCCACTTTATAGGTTCTACCGTTATAGCTGTATTCATAAGCCACGGCCAACACTTCATCATTTTGTAATTTTCTCTGAAGTGTAATGTAGCCCAGTTCTTTATGGAAGGTATATTCGGTGCTGGATAGTTTACGTGCGCTGGTAACCAATTCATAATCAGTTCCTGCGTTGAAGCCTGTAAGTTGCGAAGAAAGATCACTCGCCTTTCGGTCAACGTTGTTCAGGTATTTGGTAAATAAGTTGTTGTTGCCATT
>JBGATZ010000419.1:0-4247 GCA_044228905.1 Cyclobacteriaceae bacterium
CCACCCAGACTGGTAGCATGGTTGATGATTTGTAATTTTTTTGTCAGGTCTATTGCCTCTGCTTTTCCGCCTTTCACAAGAATTGACAGCACACTTCCGAATCCACCCTTCATTTGCCTTTTTGCAATGTCATGATTTTCATGAGTGGTTAATCCGGGATAATATACTTTTTCAATCTTCGGATGTTTTGACAGGAAGCTTGCGACTTCCAGTGCATTGGCACTTTGCACGGGTACACGTAATGCAAAAGTAGCAAGGCTTCTGTTGAGCAACCAGCAATCAAACGGAGAAGGTACTGCTCCGGCAACATTTTGATACAGTCGGATATGATTGTAAATCTCGCTTTGCTCCCTGGCGATTACTGCGCCACCTAGTACATCGGAGTGGCCGCTGAAAAACTTGGTTGAGGAATGCATCACAAAATCAATTCCTAGTTCCAGTGGCCGCTGGAATAGTGGTGTAGAAAAGGTGCTATCACAGGCGGTAACAAGCTTATGTTTTTTTGCCAATTGAGCTACCGCTTCCAGATCAGTAATCTTTAATTTGGGATTCGATGGGCTTTCTGTCCAGATCAGTTTTGTTTTTGGAGTGATTGCTTTCGCAATGTTATCCACTAAAGTCATGTCTACTTCAGTAGCTTCAATATTTCTGGTGAGAAAGAAATTTTTCAGCAAGGCCCTGGTACCGTGATAGCAATCATCAGGATAAATTAAATGGTCTCCCGCTTTCAGAATGCCTTCAAATAGTGCATTGATTGCTGCCATCCCGGAACCAAATGTGATCGCTTCCTTACCTCCTTCAAGCATCGCTAGTTTTTTCTCGAGCGTACGCCTGTTAGGATTTCCTGTTCGGGTGTATTCTCCGGCTGCCTCGTGGTCTCTGCGTTCGAATGTAGTGGTTAGATGAATGGGTTGCGAAATATCCGGAGCTGGCTCGTAACCTGTATGGATAGCCTGTGTCTGAATGCTACAGTTGGAGAGAAATTCGCTGTTGGTTGCCATAGGAATTATGTTCAAGCTATAAAGGTATCAGGATTTTAACGATGCAAACTATTTCATCTCCTGAATTAATAACAGTTTCAGTTTAAGTTGATTTGATCAGATCAGTTTGAAACGCCTTCATCAGTTTTAGTTTTCTACCAACGGTTATGCAATCGAATGAGTACTTTGATAAATTCGTATGTAAACCGAATTAACCATGAATGACTTCAACATCAACCGAAGACTCTTTCTGAGAACGGCCACTGCCTCATTGGCGCTTTCTGCTATCGGGGCTCACGGACTGGATATAGTGAACCCGCAGAAGCCAGTACGGGTTGGGTTGATCGGAACAGGCTGGTATGGTAAAAGCGATTTGTTCAGGTTGATGCAGGTGGCACCCGTTGAGGTGGTGGCACTCTGTGATGCAGATAAAAATCAATTGAATGAAGCTTCCAGATTAGTAATGGAACGAAGCAAGTCAACCAAGGCTCCGCAGCTTTATGGTGATTACCGGAAAATGCTTGCGGATCATCAGCTCGATATTGTGTTGGTAGGGACGCCTGATCATTGGCACGCTCTTCAAACAATAGAGGCATTAAAGTCGGGAGCGAACGTGTATGTACAAAAACCAATCAGCGTAGATGTCATTGAAGGTGAAGCAATGGTGGCTGCAGCTCGCAAGTATGGAAAAGTGGTACAAGTAGGAACTCAACGTAAGAGCACACCTCATTTGCTGGATGCAAAAAAGAATATTGTTGATGCCGGATTGTTGGGAAAAGTTTCTCATGTGGAGATGTGTTGCTACTACTCAATGCGCAATAACAGTAATCCGCCTGTACAAACCGTTCCCGATTTTCTGGATTATGATATGTGGACCGGACCTGCACCACTGCGGCCTTACGATGGGATTCCCCACGTCCGTTGGTGGAGAGCATTTATGGAATATGGCAATGGCATTATGGGAGACATGTGCATTCACATGCTTGATACTGTTCGATGGATGCTAAAGCTGGGCTGGCCAAAACGGATCAGTTCAGAAGGAGGAATCTATGTTTATAAAGATGCGAAGTCGAATATTACGGATACGCAGTCTGCGGTGTTTGAATATGATGGGTTGAATTGTGTATGGCAGCACCGTTCCTGGGGAACTCCTGCTGATCCTGATTACCCGTGGGCCTTTATTCTTTATGGTGAAAAAGGAACACTGAAAGCAAGCACGATGCGTTATGATTTTATTCCGGTAGATAAAAATGTGAAACAGATTCATCAGGATGTGGTGTTTGAAAAAGAGAAGTATCCGGAAGACCTGAAAGAAAAGGACATTGAACTCAATGCAGCTCCTGCCACCCGGTTACATATGCTTAATTTTCTTCAGGCCATTGCTGAAAAAGGAAGACCAGTTGCCGATATCGAAGACGGACACATTTCAACAGCAAGTTGTATTCTGGCAAATATGTCGTTGAAGACAGGCCGGTCACTTTCTTATGACCCTGTAAAAAAGATTGTGACTGGTGATCCGGAAGCCACAGCGCTATTGCAGCGCACCTATCGCGGTCCGTGGATACATCCGCAGGTAAGCTGATTGAACAATAAGTCCGGGATTGATATAACTCAGTTTAGAGCATTCATTTTCTTCCACCTCTTCTCCATTATATCCAAGGCACCCCTGGTGGCATCGTTGAGAAGTATAGTGGAATTCTGATAGAAAGTGTAGCTGTTGCCCATTCCGGTATTGTGAGTAGCATAGATCAATTCCTTCACGGGATTAGTTTGTGATAACATTAATTCCACTTTGTAGTTTCTTCCTCTTGCTTTGGGGATGCAGATCAGATAGGCATCATATTGCGACATAAGCTCTGTTCCTAATAGTCCAATACCTAATTGATCAAGTGATCCTGCTGAAATCTTTTTGTCAAGGATAGTGAATTTGAAAATTTTTTTCTTGGCCAGTTCTTCTGCCAGTATTTTTGTCACGTAAAAATATTCCCCGTCAGTCCTACTTGTTTCGAAAACTGCATCCTGCGCAATAATGACAGCTACGTTTTTTATTTTTTGTGTGGGTTGATTTCTGATAACTGCTTTACTACCCAGCCATGCACATGACTGAAAAATAAAACAGATACTAATAAATGTTGTTATTCTCATTTTAATCAAAGATATTTTTCAATTGAGCGAGTTGTCTGGTTTAGCTTTCATTTTTAAGTAGGCCAACCAGTAGTCGTACACCCACCGCATTTCCGTCCAGGGGTGTACCTTGCGGGTTTTTATAATTGATGAAGTTGTGCTTCACCTCGAGCCCAACGTAAGCTCCGTCTCTGCTGTAAATTCTCCAGCCTAATCCTGAATTAATATTGAGAGAAAATATAGACTTACTTTCAATGTCTTTTTTAGGATCACCTTCAATACAGTCAAATCCATCAGCGCCAATACCTCCTAATAAGTAAAGTTTTGACTTTCCTATTTTGGCTAATTCATAACCCACATCAAAACCGAGGTAGACTCCGAAATATTCATTGGTGGGGGTAATGACATCGTTGTAAAGAACATTGTAAGTGTTTTTTGATTTGCCCATTCTGAAATCGAAATCGAAGTCAAAGATCATTTTCTTATGTCCCCAGCCAATCAGAAATCCGAAGCCACCATGATTGCCGAGTATAGAAGTATTTCCATACGGCATCCACAAACTGCCAACAAGAGCAATATCTAACTTCGAACGATTCTCAACATTTTGTACCTGCGACTTATAATTTACTGATAGGATGGATTTGCAGCCTGGATTTTTAACAGATTGCAGAAAGGGTTTAAACTGATTCGAGTATAGTTGCAGAAGCATCACTTCCGTATCACAGGTGGAGGCGTTGAGATCTACGCCTTTTTCTGCTGCAATTTCTTTGGCCAGGTCTTTGGTGAATTTATTATACGCGAAGAATAAGTCTGGCTCTGAGAAATAAGTCCGGTAAAGTTCTCTTGGATTTTCATGTACCGAGTCCATAAGAAGTACGAACCGCTCATCCTGAAGATATTCCAAAGCACGGTGATAGTCAGAGAAATCAAAATCATATTCCTGGAAAGTGCCTTTTCTGATTTGCAGTAAAGTTCTCAGCCGATTACTCATTTCGGTTCGTCCGCATTTGTACTCCCAGTCATTTAATATCGAGTCAACTTTATCGTTTTCCCGCAGACTGTATAGTTCCGGTATATCAGCCATTGCATTTTTAGCTTTCACAACGCACGGATTTTCAGACGACTGCCCCAAAGAAGAAAGGG
>JBGATZ010000420.1:0-1923 GCA_044228905.1 Cyclobacteriaceae bacterium
GAAAACCCTTTTCATCAACTGAAAAGCCTCTCTCACGAGCAATCAAAGAAGTCAAATCAAATGGAAACCCGTATGTATCATACAATTCAAAAGCCTGTTCTCCTGAAATTGTTTTATCAAAATTCTCTATACGTTTTAATCCCTTCTCAAGCGTACGCAAGAAAGAAATCTCCTCTTCATGCACCACCTTCCCAACAAACTCTACCTGCTTATGCAATTCAGGGAACACGTCTTTCAATTGAAGTGCTAGCAAAGGCACCAAACGGTGAATGAACGGCTCTTTGAAATTCAGATAAGAGAATCCATAACGGATTGCTCTTCTTAAAATCCGTCTGATCACATACCCTGCTCCGCTGTTGCTTGGTAATTGTCCATCGGCAATAGCGAAAGCTACCGCACGAATATGATCGGCCATTACACGAATAGCAATGTCTTGTTTTTCAGTTGCAGCTCCTTTGCCTGGTGTTGAACCTGCATAGGTTACTCCCGCCTGAATAGCAATGAAGTCCATCAACGGACGGAACACATCCGTGTCATAGTTGGAGGTCTTCTTTTGAATCGCCATACACAAGCGTTCAAAGCCCATTCCGGTATCTACATGTTGCGCAGGAAGTTTTTCCAATGAACCATCGGCCTTGCGATTGAATTCCATGAACACGAGATTCCAAATCTCCACTACTTGTGGATGATCACTGTTCACCAAATCCTTACCTGATTTTTTCTTTACTTCTTCCTCTGGACGGATGTCAACGTGAATCTCCGAACAAGGTCCGCAAGGTCCCTGCTCTCCCATCTCCCAGAAGTTATCTTTCTTAATACCATGAATGATCCGGTCTTCGCTTACAAAACTCTTCCACAATGTTTTTGCCTCTTCATCTACCGGAAGGTTATCTCCTTTATCACCACCGAAGACAGTAACATATAATCTATCCTTAGGAAGTTGATATACTTCGGTCAACAGCTCCCACGCCCAGGCAATGGCATCCTTCTTGAAATAATCACCAAAGCTCCAGTTACCGAGCATCTCAAACATGGTGTGGTGATAGGTATCCAATCCCACATCTTCAAGGTCATTGTGCTTACCGCTTACGCGAAGACATTTCTGTGTGTCGGCTATGCGCTTATACTTGGATGTGGCATTGCCCAAGAAGTTATCCTTAAACTGCACCATCCCGCTGTTGGTAAACAATAGTGAAGGATCATTTTTTAACACCAAGGGGGCTGAAGGCACGATCTGGTGGCCTTTGCTTGCAAAAAAATCGAGGAATTTGCGCCTGATTGTACCCGAATCCATTACTTCTAAGCTCATTCTAATCTTTGCGGTCGTTATTTTTTCTTTATCTTTATCCGCTTTAACTGCCAAATTTAGCGCAAATAAGCCATTAGTAAAGGAATTGAGGGAAAATTGAGGTGAGCCTATGGTAACAGTTTTAAGCAAAGCCTATTGAGAATTGACGAATGCTAAAGATAAAGTACAGATATAATGTAAAAACGCTGCGTTTCGAACGTGCCGGAATATCTGTACCTAACACTGTATTCTATATCGTATCCGTTTGTGTTTTCGGATTTCTCTTCTTCTGCGCATTCATTCTCATTCAGAATTATGTAATCAACACAGCTGCAGAGAAAGCGCTCCGCCAGGAGAATAAAGCGCTTAAAATACATAAGGAAGTATTGCTCGCAAAGCTTGAAACAGCACAAACACTGATTACTGAAGTCAAACACAGTGAAGCAGACCTCCACCAAAAACTGTTTGATGCTCCCCTGGAAACAAATACATCGAAGGAACATAACCCACAAATGCTTCTCGCCAACACGGGTGACTTTAATGAAAGCGTTAACTCCGTTACTATAAAACTCCAAGAGTTTCTCAACAAGGCAAAAATGAGAAGCAATTACTACTATCTCTATGCAAGTGTAGAC
>JBGATZ010000420.1:1986-4179 GCA_044228905.1 Cyclobacteriaceae bacterium
TTGCCAGCGATTGTACCTATTGAGAATTTCGATTATGGGAAACTCGTTTCCGGTTATGGCACACGTATTAATCCATGGCACAAGGGCAAATATGATCATGATGGCGTTGATCTTGCCGCTGCACGCGGAACGAATGTGCTGGCTGCTGGTGACGGGCGAATTGTATTGGTGAAAAGAAGTGAATTACAAGCCGGTTTTGGCAATTATATCGAGATTGATCACGGTCATGGTTTTGTAACACGCTATACTAATCTTGGCGAAATTACAGCGCGTATCGGACAGAAAATAAACAAAGGCCAGGCGATTGCCGTGGTAGGGATAAGCGGGGGTTCAATTGCTCCACATGTGCACTATGAAGTAATTAAAAACGGAAAGAATATCAATCCGGTAAATGTATTTGTAGAAGGTTTGGATGCAGAGCAGTTTAGTAAAATGGCTGAAGCAAGTCGTAAGTTTAATCAATCCCTCGACTGATGACGAAGCAACGTTATTATTATAATCCGGAAACCTGTAAGTACGAACCTGTTGTTGTATCCGGAAAGGTCTTTATTCGAAGGACCAGCGTATTCCTTGCTATCTCTTTTTTTATTGGAATAATCGGACTGGTTTACTTCAACATAAAATATCCGTTGTGGGATGAACTTCTTCTTCGTGAAAAGAATAATTCATTAAAAACAGAATGGCAAGCCTTGTATAAGGATATCAATCAGGTTTCTGATCAACTGGCCCGGCTGGAAGCCAATGATGACGAAAACTACAGGGCAATTTTGGATCTAAGTCCGCTCTCCACAGAAGAGCGCCTTGCAGGTTCGGGTGGTCGTGAAAAGGAAAACGCCTCTATTGATTATCCTCTTATTAAAATCGCTTATGATCAGGCAGATAAAATTCTGAATCGGGTAAGCGTGGAAAAACAATCCTACGAGCAATTACTGAAGGAACTCGAAGGCAAAGAAAAGATGTGGGCATCCCGACCCGCCATTCAACCAATAGACAATAAGGACCTTACACATCTCCACACTACCTTTGGTATGCGTGCCCACCCCATCCTTGGTTATGTTCGTCCTCATAAAGGACTGGATTTTACAGCGCCTAAAAATTCTCCAGTATATGCTACTGGTGATGGGCGCGTAATTAATGCAGAACGTTCCGAATCGTATGGAAACGTGATCTATATCAATCACGGTTATAGTTTTGAGACTCGTTATGCTCACCTCACAAGTTATATTGTGAAGCCAGGAGAAAAAGTAAAACGCGGACAAGTTATTGGTTATGTAGGCAGCACCGGATTATCCGGAGGATCACATCTTCACTACGAAGTACTTTATAAAGGAGATCACATCAATCCAATCAACTTCTTTCAGCGAGATCTCAACAACAAAGAATATGAGAAGTTGATTGAGTTAGGCGGAAAGTCAGTTTCCTCGCTGGATTGATTAATATTACTTCTCTTCTTTCGTTTACCTTTCTATTGAATCTTGTTTCTTTGCACTCTCAATTTTTTACTGAGTTTATGAAGCGTTTTGTTTTAGTATGCTGTTTATTCTTCATCTGCACATTGATTAAGGCACAGAAGAAAGATACCATTACGGTAATTGGTGTTGGTGATATGATGATGGGGAGCAATTATCCCAATGGCGGTGTTTTGCCACCAGACAATGGGTCAACATTAATGAAAGAGGTTGCCCCGGTGCTAAGCAGCGCAGACATAACCATGGGAAATCTGGAAGGAGTATTATTGAATGAAGGAGGAACACCCAAAACCTGCAAAGACCCTAAAGTCTGTTATGTATTTCGCAGTCCCGAAAACTACGTTCAAAATCTGGTAGATGCAGGATTCGATGTAATGAGTGTAGCCAACAATCATGCTGGCGACTTTGGAGACGTTGGAAGGAAAAGCAGTATGAAAACACTTGGCAATGCAGGCCTCGAATACGCAGGGCAGACAACGAGACCATTCACGACCTTCACGAGAGACAACATTCGCTATGGTTTTGCCGCATTCGCACCCAACGGAGGCTGTGTTAATCTGAACGATCTGGAAGGGGCCAAAAAAATTGTCGCGCATCTTGACTCAATTAGCGATATCGTGATCGTTTCTTTTCACGGAGGAGCTGAAGGAGCGCAATATCAACACGTGCCACGAACCAATGAGATCTTCCATGGGGAAAACAGAGGTAATGTTTATCAATTTGC
>JBGATZ010000421.1:0-4429 GCA_044228905.1 Cyclobacteriaceae bacterium
CTTCTGGTATATCCTGTTGCCAAACAACGGTATAAATATGCCCTGTTAGGTCAAGTTTCCATTGCGTTCCGACGTAATTATCGACCATTGAATATGTTTTTTATCGCCGCGCCGATCATGAGTCACGTTTGGATAACACCGTTTATCGTTTAGGTATTGCACCTACACGCAGAGCGGCTCGTCAACTGGTTGTGCACAAGCATATAGTTGTAAATGGCGAGGTGGTGAACATACCATCATTCTCTCTCCGCCCTGGTGACCAGGTTGGTGTTCGTGAGAAGTCTAAATCATTGGAATCAATCTCTAATAGCTTGTCTATTCAGGGAGCAAAAAAATACAATTGGCTGGAGTGGGACATGAACGAGATGACTGGTAAGTTGATCAATTTGCCGCCTCGTGAGGATATTCCAGAAAACATCAACGAGCAGTTGATTGTCGAATTGTACTCTAAGTAATCCATTAACGTAAATCAAAATTGCCTATGTCAATATTAGCATTTCAAATGCCGGAGAAGGTAGTGATGGAGAAGTCGGACGATTTTCACGGTCTCTTCACTTTTAAACCTCTTGAAAAAGGATATGGAGTAACGATAGGTAATGCGTTGCGCAGAATTCTTTTGTCTTCGCTGGAAGGCTATGCGATCACCGGCATTAAAGTTCCTGGTGTATTGCATGAATTCTCCACCATCGAAGGTGTAGTGGAAGATGTAGCAGAAATTATACTTAATCTGAAGCAAGTGCGCTTCAGAAAAGTGGCTGATAACTTCGAAAGCAAGGTTACCGTAAGCATTAAGAAACAAAAGCAATTCAAAGCTGGCGATATCGCTAAGTCAACTGCTGCTTTTGAAATTCTTAACCCTGAGCATGTAATCTGCAACCTAGATGAATCAGCCCAGTTTGAAATTGAATTGACTGTTGAGAAGGGCCGTGGTTATCTTCCTGCTGAAGAGAACAAGCCTAATGAACAAGTATTTGGTTTCATTCCGATTGATGCGATCTTCACACCAATCAAGAATGTGAAATACAGCGTGGAGAATACCCGCGTGGAACAAAAAACTGACTACGAAAAACTAGTTATTGACATCGAAACCGATGGTTCAATCCATCCGGAGAAAGCATTGGAAGGAGCTGCATTTATTTTAATTCAGCATTTCCGTCTGTTCTCTGATAAATCAATCGAACTCGAAACTGGTAAAGACAGCGAAGTAGAACAAGTGGATGAGGAAATGCTTCACATGCGTAAGCTGTTGAAGACTGCACTTCACGACCTTGATCTATCGGTACGTGCATATAACTGCTTAAAGGCTGCTGATGTGAAATCATTGGGAGACCTGGTGCAGTTAGATATATCTGATATGATGAAGTTCAGAAACTTTGGTAAGAAGTCTTTGGCTGAGTTGGAACAACTCGTGGCTGAAAAGAACCTTACTTTTGGAATGGACCTTGCCAAATATAAACTGGAAGAAGACTAATGAGACACGGTAAGAAAGTAAATCACCTGGGTCGCATGAAAGCACACCGCGATGCGTTGCTTTCAAATATGGCGTCCTCGTTGATTCTTAGTAAGAGAATCACAACTACGGTAGCCAAAGCTAAGGCCCTTAGAAAATACGTTGAACCTTTGCTTACAAAAGCAAAAGACAACACCACTCACTCTCGCAGAACAGTGATGTCTTACCTTCAAAACAAGGAGTCGGTTCAGACTCTTTTCGGAGAGGTAGCCGGACGCATTGGAGACAGACCAGGTGGTTATACACGTATCATCAAATTATCAGATGTTCGTCTTGGCGACAATGCTGAAATGTGCCTGATGGAATTAGTGGACTTCAACGACATCTACAAGAAAGAAGGTGCGGAGAAGAAAGCAAAAACCACCCGCAGAAGCCGCAGCAAGACCAAGAAGTCAGATGGTACAGCTGAATCGGCAGCAACCGAAACTCCGGTAGCGGAAGAAAAGCCTAAAAAAGCAGCCAAAAAGGCTACTAAGAAGAAAGACGAATAAGTGAACGCTTTCAACGATATGAAAGGGATTGGACGATGTTCAATCCCTTTTTTATTTGGCTTGAAATCGGTTGTTAAAAAATTATATGACATTAAGGTCATAGTCTGCCAGACATCCTATTTTTGTTAAATCAACCACTATTACATTGAGCGAAAAAGCATACTTACTCCTGGAAGACGGCCTGCTTGTAGAGGGCAGAGCAATCGGAAAAAAAGGCACTTCTGGTGGCGAGATTTGTTTTAATACGGGTATGACGGGCTATCAGGAAATTTACACTGATCCTTCCTACTACGGACAAATCATCGTAAACACTAACGCACACATCGGCAACTATGGAACACTGGATGCTGAGCAGGAATCGGAAAAGCCGACTATCAGCGGAATTGTTATTAATGAATTCTCCGATGAATTCAGCCGCAAAACCGCAGTTGAAAGTCTGCAGCAATATTTAGAGAAGCATGGGGTGGTCGGTATCTCGGATATCGATACGCGAATGCTGGTGTGCCAGCATTCGCAGCAAGGGTGCGATGAATGCGTTAATCTCATCTGTGCTACGCCTGATCAGATGAAAGAAGAGTTGAAGAAAGTTCCTTCCATGGATGGACTGGAGTTGTCTTCCAAAGTAAGTACTACACAGGCGTATTTCGTTGGTGAGCCAACAGCGCCTATTCGTATTGCGGCAATTGACCTTGGCATCAAAACTAACATTTTAAGAAGTCTTGCTGCAAGGGGCTGTTACATTCAGGTGTTCCCCGCAAAGACATCTTTCGATGAGATGAAGAAATGGGATGCACATGGATACTTTATTTCTAATGGTCCGGGAGATCCATCTGTGATGGATTATGCTATTAAGACGGTAAAAGAAATTGTAGCTTCTGATAAACCAACATTTGGAATTTGCCTGGGTCATCAGTTACTGGCATTGGCAAATGGCTTAAGTACTTATAAGATGCATCATGGTCATCGTGGATTGAACCACCCGGTTAAAAACCTGATCACCGGTTTGGGAGAAATGACTTCTCAAAATCACGGCTTCGCAGTAAGCAATAAAGACATTGAGAAAAATGAAAATGTGGAAGTAACCCATGTTCATTTGAATGATCAGACAATCATGGGAATTCGATTGAAAAATAAGAAAGCATTTTCAGTACAGTATCACCCGGAAGCTTCTCCGGGGCCTCATGATTCAAGATACCTGTTCGATCAGTTTGTTGAAATGGTTAATGCTTCATTAAAAGCAGGAGTCAAGAAGTAAATGTTATGAACTCTCAAGCTTGTAAAATTTGTGGATTTTCGAATAACACCACTTGGTACAAGGCGAAGGAGATGATGATTGGCTTTCGGGATGAGTTTCGGTATTTTCAATGTGCACAATGCGAAGCATTGCAAATCGATGCCTTTCCTGAGAATATTGCGAAATACTACCCGCAGAACTATTATAGTTTTTCCAACTTTCTGGGGAGAAAGTTTAAAGGCTTCAGTGGGAAACTGAAAACGTGGTCGTACAATGCGTATCTTTTTAGAAGTAACTTGATTCAGAAATCAAGCGCTTTCTTATTTCCTGCTCATCAGTTTGATTTTTTTAAACCACTGAATATTTCGAGAGATTCCAGGATACTTGAAGTGGGGTGTGGAAACGGCAATAAGTTTTTGTATCCGTTGGCGGAAATGAATTTCAGGAATATTTTGGGTTGCGATCCATTTATTGAAAAAGAAATTCAATATAACAATGGACTGAAAATAGTAAAGAAGGAAGTATTTGAAATGACTGGTGAATGGGATGTGATTATTTATGATCATTCCTTTGAACATGTCAGTAATCCCAAGGAGAATCTGAATAAAGTCTACTCATTGCTGTCTGATAAGGGAGTGTGTGTGCTACGAATACCAACAGTGCCGTGTTTTGCCTGGACTCACTATCGGGAACATTGGGTTCAATTGGATGCCCCGCGTCATTATTTTCTTCACTCCCCCAAGAGTATAAAATTCATGGCTAAGAACATTCTTTCTTTGGATCATATTATTTACGATTCTACTCACTTACAGTTTACAGGCAGTGAGCGTTATCTGAAAAACATTACTCTCAATGCGCCAAAAGAGAAGGGTTTGTTAAATTTGATTAAGCGAAAGCTTAAGAAAAACCACTACAATCAAAAAGCTAAAGAACTGAACAAGCAAGGCCTGGGTGATCAGGCATCTTTTATATTATCTAAAATTTAATTTTGCAATCTAAATCACAAATCAAATGAGTTTAATCGAAAGCATTCACGCCCGTCAGATTCTGGACAGCCGTGGTAACCCTACAGTAGAAGTTGATGTGTTAACTGAGAGCGGAGCGTTTGGTCGCGCAGCTGTTCCATCAGGTGCGTCTACCGGTAGCCATGAAGCAGTGGAGCTTCGTGACAACGATAAGAAAAGATATATGGGC
>JBGATZ010000422.1:0-4160 GCA_044228905.1 Cyclobacteriaceae bacterium
AATCCATCACCCAAATCTGAAAATTCTTCCAATGCAGAAAGTCGCTTGCGCGAATCGGATGATAGTACAGAGCTGGGCGGGGTGAGTAAATAACAGAATGCTTTTTTGTTAGAACGGCCAACGCGTCCACGCATTTGATGCAAATCGCTCAACCCAAACATATGGGCCTGGTTGATCATGATTGTGTTTGCATTCGGAATATCCAATCCGGATTCAATAATGTTGGTGGAAACCAAAACATCGTATTCTCCTTCAATGAACTTGACCATTACCTTTTCAAGTTTGTCACCATCCATCTGACCATGTGCAATTCCTATTCGCGAATCGGGAACAAGTTTATAAATCACATTTGCCACCTGCTCAATATCACTTACACGATTGTGAACAAAAAAGACCTGACCGCCTCTTCTTAATTCATAACTTACCGCATCTCGAATAATTTCCTCCTGATACGTGTGGAGTTCTGTAGTAACCGGTTGACGATTAGCCGGAGGTGTGGCGATGATGCTTAGGTCGCGGGCACCCATAAGAGAGAAATGAAGTGTTCTAGGAATCGGTGTTGCGGTAAGAGTTAATACATCCACGTTGTGTTTTAATTCTTTCAACCGGTCTTTCACCTTTACACCAAATTTCTGCTCTTCATCGATAATCAATAAACCAAGGTCTTTGAACTCTACATCCTTGCTCACTACTCGATGTGTTCCAATGATGATATTTACTTTTCCTTCGCCTACTTCCTTTATAATCTGCTTGATTTCTTTTTCCGTTTTAAAGCGGGACACGTATTCAATTTTGACAGGAAACCCTTTTAATCTTTCGGAAAAGGTGCGATGATGTTGCATGGCCAGAATAGTAGTAGGCACCAGCACAGCAACTTGTTTTCCTTCTGTAGCTGCTTTGAAGGCGGCCCGAACAGCAACTTCCGTTTTGCCAAACCCTACATCTCCACAAACCAGGCGATCCATTGGATGAGGCTGCTCCATATCCTTTTTCACGTTTTCTGTAGCCTTTGCCTGATCAGGCGTGTCTTCATAAATGAAAGAGCTTTCCAATTCTACTTGTAAAAAACCATCAGGAGCAAAAGCAAAGCCACTTGAGGTTTTCCGCTTAGCATAGAGATCAATAAGCTCTTTAGCAATATCCTTAACCTTCTTCTTGACTTTTGATTTCTTGGATTCCCATTCGCCTGTACCCAGTTTGCTTATTGGAGGAGGAGCCCCATCCTTGCCTGAGTACTTTGAGATTTTATGAAGAGAGTGAATATTGATATAAAGCAAATCATCATCACGAAAAACCAGACGAATAGCTTCCTGCTCTTTTCCGTCAACATTCTTTTTTTCCAGTCCGGCAAACTTTGCAATGCCATAATCAATGTGCGTAACGAAATCTCCAGGCTGCAAAGTCTGCAGCTCCCGGAAAGTCATTGCTTTTGATTTAGAAAATTTTTCTTTGCTTCTATAGCGATGATACCGTTCGAAGATCTGATGATCTGTGTAGCAGACCAGTTTAACTGCATGATCAACAAAACCCTGCCGCAACGAAAACTCAAGTGATTGAAATTTCAGCCCATGCTCAATTTCATCAAACACACCCTGAAGCCGCTCTAGTTGTTTTTGTTGTTCTGCCGCAATAAAATTTCCATAACCTTTGTTCTGATGATCTATCAGATCTTTGGCCAGCAATTCGAAATTTTTATTGAAGGAAGGTTGTGCTGAAGATTTGAAATCGAAAGTTTTCTCCGCAGGATAGAAGAAGCGGCTTCCAAACTCGATGCGAAGAAATTTCTGAAATTTTTCCTTGAATACTTCAGAAGTATCAAAGAGATGTTCCGGTTGCAGAACTACTTTGGTTTGTCCGCTTTCGCGGAGAATTTTATCGAAACTTTGAGTAACGCGATCAAAGGATTTTCCGATGATATCTACGGTCAATTCTACATCTTTGACCCAGATGCGGGTTGTATTGGGAATAAAATCGAAAAATGATTGCCTTTCCTCCTGCACTAACCGGGTTTGCACGTTAGGCATTATGCTGACCTTATCCAATGTTTCCACTGAAAGCTGAGAGCCGGGATCAAAACTCCTGATGCCATCTACTTCGTCTCCAAAAAGTTCGATGCGGTAAGGCAATTCGTGAGCAAAAGAAAAAATATCGATAATGCCACCACGAATGGCAAACTGACCTGCTTCATAAACAAATTCTGTTTTCTCAAAATCGTACGTGTGTAGAAAATCCTCCAGAAATTGACGGTCAAGTTTCTCTCCTACTTTGACAATAAACGTGTTGGACGAAAGCGACTTATGAGTAATTACTTTTTCCGACAACGCTTCCGGATAAGTAACAATTACTTGCGAATCGGGATGACTTGCCAGCTGATTGAGTGTTTCGGCACGCATCAAAATATTTGCGTTCTCAATTTCATCGTAGTCATATGGTCGCTTCAACGACATTGGAAACAACAGAAGATTTTTGTCCCCTAAAAGATTTTGAAGATCGTTTAAGAAGAATGCTGCTTCTTCTTTATCCTGAAGAATAACAACGTGGCTGGAATGGCTTGCCTTGAAAGTGGCGGCAAAAATTACTGTATCAAGGCTCCCGGTTAATCCCTTGATACGATGTGCGATTGGTTTGAACGTACGAATCCCTTCCGAAAGCGTTTGTACTAAACTGTCGGCTTTATAAATACTTAGAAAATCGTTCGCCTTCAACCTCTCAAAAAAGAAGATGCAAAAGTAAACGCACCATTGCCCTTGTCCAAATCGGTTTGAAGGGAATTTATACCTTTGACGTTATGAACAATGTAAGGCTGCTCGTATTACTATTAAGCGGAGCTTGTTTTTTGTTTTTAATCATTGGCCTGTTTAAGCCGTGGGTCATGCTTTGGTGGGAAGATGTACAGAATCGAAAAAAGGTTTTTCAGATTTATGGTTCTCTTTCTCTGATTTTTTTAATTGTCTATTTCGTACTCAAATTGTTTTAAACCTTATGATGAAGAATTTTTTGATTTTAGGAGTGATCCTGAGTTTCGCGTTTTCATGTTCAACAAAACAAAAAGAACAGGTTGCCCAGAAGTCTGAGGTAAATGATTTACCCTATCTGACGACCTCTCTTATAGATGGTGAAAAAGTAAATCTCCGTGAATTACCTGGTAATAGTATCCTGATTTTATTTTTTGCCGATTGCGATCATTGCCAGCGGGAAGCAGTGGCTATTCATGAAAAGATAAATGCATTTAGCAAATATGAGTTGTACTTCCTGTCGTCTAACACTGAGCAGGAGATTGAAAAATTTGCTAAAGATTATAAACTGTATGATCAGTCAAATGTGAAATTTGGAAAAGTAGACGGAGGAAAGGTATTCCAAACTTTTGGTGCAATTCCAACGCCATCGGTCTACATCTACTCTGCACAGCGAAAGCTGGTGAAGCAGTTTAATGGTGAAACCAATATTGAAGAGATTATAAAATTCCTTTAAATAAAAATCCCCCGGAATACTCCAGGGGATTTTTGAATCGTGTTTCACAGTAAATTAATACTTAGCTGCCTGACCTGTAGCAGGAGTACTTTTCTTAATGAAATCACGAATGTGCTCATTGGAAGTAACAAGATCCTCTGCGCGCAGATACATCATATGACCACTGCGATATCCTTCAAAACGCAAGCGGCTTTTCATTTTACCACTTGGATCCAATTGCCACATGGAATACTTCGCATCGAAATAAGTAGTGGCGCCATCATAATAGCCGGATTGAATCATGACATGTAAATAAGGATTTTCAGCCATAGCCAAACGAAGGTTTTCGCCCGTTTTGTCGTTGCTGTTATCCCACGGATGAACCGGGCCAAACATGTTGTACATGATATCTGTTTTATATTTCAGCACGTCACGCAAGTAATAATTAATTGCAGGAGTGAAAGAATGCAGCCATGACGTTAACTCTGAATTATAATCAGGACTTGTTCCTGCTTGTTGTTTATCAATACCAAGGTAGCGTGAATCCAGCCGGCCTACAGTAAAACCTTTATCTCTTAATAATTCTTTCCAAAAGAATTGAGTAGGCACAGAAAGATTGTGTTCCAAAACTACTTTTTCAGATAGGCCGGAATAACGTGCAAACTTGGCAGCGATCTGTTTTCTTTTGGCGTCATCAATGAATCCTCCTC
>JBGATZ010000423.1:0-4158 GCA_044228905.1 Cyclobacteriaceae bacterium
CTGATTGAAGTAATATCCATTTTCATCAGCGGGAGAAAAGTATTGGTTGAGGAAACTTCCTAATGATGGAGTTTGTCCTTTCAGGTGTTGGATTTCAAAAACCGACTCGCTGTTATTTTGTGTGGAGTCGATGAAATTATTTTTGTACACACGTTGTAGCGAATACACTCCTGTTCCTTCCAGCAGCGTGATGGCATCAAGACTTGCCTGCCATTTGCCCTGAAATAATCTTGCTTTTGCAAGCAATCCGTAAGCCGCGCCTTTTGACGCGCCACCTACGTGTGTGGGAGTAACTTTTAATCCGGCAGCCGCCTCAATAAGATCTGTTTCGATCTGCGCATAAACAGCGTCAGGAGCAGAAGCCGCCATTGCATTGGCTTCCGTATTTAGCGGAGGTTCAATGCGAAGCGGAATGTTTCCAAAAATATTAACAAGATTGAAATAGAGATAAGCACGAATGAATTTGGCTTCTCCTGCTATTTCTGCCTTGCGGGCTTCATCCATTTCAATGCGTGAGCCATAGTAAAGCAGCAGATTTACACGGGTGATTGCTTCATAATACTGCCTCCATATTTTGTCGAGGTATTCATTACCACGCGAGTAATTAAATTGCTCCAGGAATTGTACATCAGATAAGTCTCCGGCTAGTCCGCCTTTTATCGCGTCATCGGAGGCCACATCGCCAAATACCCATAAAGCGTTGTTGGTCGAATTGAACGAGATCGCATTGTATGCCCCGGTCAATGCCAGTTCAGCATGAGCGGACGTACGATAGAATGTTTCTGAACTATACGTTCCCTGTAGATCTTCCTGTAGAAAGTCAGTGCATGAACTGGTGAGGAATACAGATAAAAATAAAATGGGAGTATATATTTTCTTCATTTTGCTTTTCAATTAAAAAGTGATGTTAACTCCGACATTATAAGAACGTGCTGCAGGATAAGTGCCCCAGTCAATTCCTGCCGCGCGGTCGCCCGCACCTTTGGCGTTGTCACTGGTGGTCATCTCCGGATCTGAACCCTGGAATTTTGTAAATGTTAGAAGGTTGGTTCCTGAGAAATAAATTCGTACCGCACTGAACCCATAGCGTTCGAGAATGGATTTCGGTACGCTATATCCGAGCTGAAGATTCTTCAGACGTGTATATGAGCCGTCTTCTAGGAAGCGTGTTGAGAATAAATTGTTATTGCCGGAAGCATCCCATGATGCACGAGGATAGATGTTGGAGGTTCCTTCACCTGTCCAATGATTTTCATAATATCGTTCTGTTACATTGAATGGCCGATAGAAACCTTCGATGTCACGGTTCAATACAGAAAATACTTTCTGACCATAAGCACCCTGGAAGAACATTGACAGATCCCAGTTTTTGTACGACATGGAAATGTTTAGGCCTGCGGTAATTTTCGGAATCGGGCTTCCTGCATGAACCCGGTCAGCACCTGTAATAAATCCATCGCCATTCTGATCTTTATACATTACATCTCCGGGCTTGATACCTGTTCCCTGATTCGCATGTGTAAAAATCTGTGCTGTATTCTGGAAGATGCCTTCCATCTCATACAGGTAGAATGACCCGATCGGATAACCTTCTTCAGTTAAGGTGAGATAAGTGGAACCTACAGCTCCATCGGCAATAGTTCCTCCGCTAAGTTTGGTGATTTCATTCTTTAACGTAGCTCCATTTGCAGTTACGGAGTAATGAAAATCTCCGATTGAGTTGGCATGACCTAACTGAAGTTCAAAACCTGTGTTGAGCATACTTCCATTGTTCGCATAGGCGTATGCAAAGTCTTTCAATCCCACCGATGCAGCCAAAGGTTGTTTGGTGAGCATGTCTGTAGTTTGTTTATGGAAGTAGTCAAGTGAAACAGTAAGTTTTCCGCTCCATAGTTCAATGTCTGTTCCTACATTCAGCTGGTTACTTGTTTCCCATTTTATCTGGGTGTTACCATAGCTGCTGATGGATGAACCAAGGGTGCGCACCGTGCCGTAGGGATAATAGGAGTTCAGGTTGATCAGATCCGTGTATCCATAATTTCCTATCTCCTGGTTTCCGATCGATCCATATCCTGCCCTTATTAACCACTTATCAATGCTTGCATTATCTTCAAAAAATTCGGTATCCAATCTCCATCCCAATGAACCTGCATAAAATGTTCCCCAGCGATTGTCAGGACCGAAACGTGATGAACCATCTCTGCGTACGGTAGCAGATGCGATGTATTTATTCCCGTAATCATAGTCTACTTTGCCATAGAAAGATGCTAAAGAATTGCCGGCATTACTCTCCGCGCTGGTTATCAATCCAAGCCCGTTGCCTAAATAAACAAGGCTCTTATCCTGATCAGGAAAATTTTTCTGTCCTGCAGAAAAATAGTAATTCGATACTTTGATGGCCTCTGTTCCAAGAAGGAAATTGAGATTATGCTTGTCGAATGACTTGGTATAAGTAACAAAGTTGGTGAATGTGAAAGTCTGGTTGCGATAGGTATTTACCGATAATAGATTTATTCCATTAATACGGTTATCTGTTCCCCATGTACGATCGAACCTCCGCTGATTTGAATTTTCAAAGTCGAAGCCGAGACTTGAAGTGAATTTCAATCCCTTCAGCGGTTCGATGTTTACATAGGTCTTACCAAAGATCCGGTTGTTGATTCTTCTGTTTTGATTGTAAGCAAGCATACCAACCGGATTGTAGCCATCTCCAAAGAGGTCAAAACGTTCTGGCTTGTCGGTGAAATTCCCATTCTCATCATAAACAGGAATGGCAGGTGTTCTGAAGTATGCGTAACGCAATACACTTCCACCATTACCACCAGCACCATCACCTGAACTTCCGATAAGGTCGGTAGTAGCTTTGGATAGATTTAGATTCACTCCTGCACGCAACCATGTTTTAATTTCTGAATCAATATTGACACGACCTGATAAACGTTCGTAATCACTTGCTTTAACGATACCCTGCTGATTGAAGTAATTTCCAGCAATGAAGTAACGCGTCTTGTCATTTCCACCAGATACAGAAACACTATGCGTTTGCAGTATGCCTTTCTGCATGATTGCGTCTACCTGATCTACATTTGGAAGTGTAGCGGCAATATCATTGGTGATGAGTTTTCTGAAGAACAAGGGATTTGTTTTGGTAGCATTATCGTTGGTGGCTGCTTCGTTGAATATTTGCACATATTGATCAGTTGTTGCCATTTTTATTTTCCTGCTTGGCTCCTGATAACCTACCTGGCTGTTGACTTGAATTTTCGGAGCGGTGTTGCTTCCTGTTTTAGTAACCACAATCACAACTCCGTTGGCTGCGCGTGATCCATACATGGCCGAAGCACTGGCATCCTTCAATACAGTAATACTTTCAATATCCTGAGTAGCGATGGCGCTGATATCCAACGTTGGCACACCATCTACTACATAAAGCGGGCTATTGTTACTATTGAGCGATCCTACCCCGCGAATGCGAACAGAAACTCCTTCACCAGGTGCACCTGTGTTTTGAGAGACTACTACACCCGGTGCGCGACCCTGCAATGCCTGATCAATGGAAGGAACAGGGAGCCTCGTTAGTTCTTCTGATTTTACCACAGCTACTGCACCTGTGATTTTTTCTTTTTGCTGCGAGGTATATCCGGTCACAACTACTTCCGACAGAAGTTTTAAATCGTCTGTAAGTATCACATTGAATACAGTCTGTGAACCAATTTTAAACTCTTCACTGACATAGCCGATAGAAGAAATGATTAGTATTGAATCTTTTAACGCGTCAGGAATCTGTAATTGAAAATCACCATTAAGATCGGTGACCGTACCTGTGGTTGTCCCCTTCACGAGGATGTTAGCACCAATCAATGCTTCCTTCGATGTGGAAGTAACATTTCCTTTGATCATAGTCTGTGCATTGGCACACAAACTGATCGAAATCGTTGCCAGAATTAATAAATAGTATTTTTTTATCTCCATAGTCTATTCGTTAAGTCTTTTATTATTTAGTCAGTGGTGCACTATAGGTCACTACTTTTCCAGAGGCGCTAAATACAGAACCTTTCTTTTCTATTTTGCTTTCGGCTGGCAACACCACAATTAGTCTTGACGATTTTGGCGAGATCACAAATTCAGCTTGTGAGTTGCCTCCTTCTACTATCTTTT
>JBGATZ010000424.1:0-4157 GCA_044228905.1 Cyclobacteriaceae bacterium
TACCTGAAAAAAATGGAGATGTCTCCTGCCTTTGGTTTTAATAATACCTATGCGCTGGTAGTTAAGCGAAAAACTGGCGCCATTGATCAGATTCAGTCTATCTCCTCGTTACAAAATTATCCTAATCTTAAAGTCGGACTGAGCTATGAATTTTTAAAACGTAATGATGGATGGTTTAATCTTGCCCGAATGTACAATCTCAGGCAGAAGCCCTATGGATTAGAACATGGATTGGCATATCAGGCACTTAATAGCGGGAACATTGACGTAACAGATGCTTATTCAACCGATGGGGAAATAAGCAAATACGGCCTGGATGTATTGACAGATGATCGCAGCTTCTTTCCTAAGTACGAAGCGGTAGCCTTGTATCATGCCGATGTTGACCCTAAGGTAAAGGGAATAGTTGCACGACTAACCGGGCGGATCAGTGAAAAGGAAATGCAACAGATGAATGCGTCTGTACTTTTTGAGAAGAAGACATTTGCTGAAGTAGCTGGCGAATTTCTAAAGGCCGAAGGACTCACTACTGATACGACTCCTGTTAAACATCAGTCTGTTTTTTCGGAGATCCTTCAGAAAACATGGCGTCATCTCAGTCTCACTTTTAGTGCCCTCTTGCTGGCCATATTGGTAGCCATCCCATTAGGAATAGTTGTTTACAGAAATGTTCACGTCTCAAATACTATATTATATGTGATCGGATTGTTTCAGACAATACCTTCTATTGCACTGTTGGCAGTGATGATTCCTCTTACGAGTATAGGAGCATTGCCAACTATTATTGCTTTGTTTGTTTATGCATTGCTTCCCATTGTAAGAAATACGTTGATAGGATTACAATCCGTTGATCCGTTACTGAAAAGGATCGCTTTAGGTATGGGAATGACACCCATGCAAAAATTAAGATGGATTGAATTTCCCTTAGCGCTGCCTGTTATTGTTACCGGTATTCGTACTGCTGCAGTAATTAGTGTGGGGACTGCTACTATTGCCGCTTTTATTGGAGCAGGTGGATTGGGTGAATTTATTGTGACAGGCCTTGCACTGAATAATACTTCGCTGATCCTGCAGGGTGCAATACCGGCTGCAATACTGGCACTGCTCATTGAGTTTCTTTTTACGTTTATCGAGAAGGTAATTCTGCCTTCTCATTTAAGAAAGCGGAGTGAGGGCTAATTACTCAGTTGTTTTTTAAAGCTTACGAAGATATTGATCCAGGCACTTCTCGAAACGCGGAAACTGATAGGTACGGTGAGCAATGTTAATCCCAATGAAGTAGCAATGTACACCCATGTTTCGGGTTGAACAGTCATTCTTAGTAAAACATAAGTAGCCACCATAATTGCTACCTGGAAAGCGTAGCTAACATACATCGCTCCAAAAAAGAAAGAAGGTTCCGGAGTAAAACGTAATCCGCAATGTGAGCAGGTTTCATTCATCTTTGAAAATTGCGGGCTGTAAACCGGAGCGGCAAACATATCTCCTTCCTGGCAACGTGGACATTTTTCATGAAATATGCTGTACAGTTTTGTTCCCTTTTCCATAACGAAATTGTTAGTGTGAATTCCTCTACAATTATACGTACGTGCCTGGAGTTTTGGGGTGGACAAATTACGGGTGCTGTTGCACATTCAGCTCGTTTTCCCGGAACTGCTCAGGCGGAATGCTCATGTATTTCTTGAAAAACCGGTTAAAATACGATTTGTCATTAAAACCTAAATGATCAGCAATGGATTTGATAGTGGTATTGGTGTACGCAAGGAGTCGCTTGGCTTCCAAAAGCTGGCGTTCATGAATCAGATCGCTCACTGTTTTGTTAAGTGCTTTCTTACAGACATCATTCAGATGGCTGGGGGTGATGTTCATCTTATTCGCATAGTCACCTGGTGATCTCCACTTCAGAAAGTGATTTTCAATCAATGATTGCAATTGCCGGATCTGCATTGTAATAGTAGATGTGGAAGATGTGGCAACAGTTGAATGGTACCTCGACAACCGGATCAATAAAATATCCAGACTGCTGCGTAGCAATTCGTCTCTCCCGTTTTCAGTTGACGAATTTTCTTTAAGCATCTCATTCAGCAAGACAACTAATGAATTCTCTTTTTTTGAATCCAGCTGAATTCCTCCGGTTGGAACGAAGGGCAGATTACTCAATTGCTTTTCCTGGTGATGCATCAGGTAAAAGGATGATGTAAAGAATACCACAAACCCTTTTGTGTCATGCGATAGCTCCCAGGAATGCACTTGTCCGGGAGTAAGAAGGAAAGCGGTAAAGGGTTTGATCTCAAACGTCTCAAAATCGATGAAATGTTTTCCCGTCCCCTCCATAACAAACAGCATCAGATAGCAATCATGGCGATGAGGCTGATGAATCTCCTGTCGTTCGCGATCATGTTGTTGTAGTATTTTGATGTCGAAGAAAGAGCTTTTACTATTCGCGTTACGAAAAGTTTCGATGTTGTAAACGGGTAAATTTTTAGAGTCTTTCTTTTTCACTTTTGCCAATTTAGTTGGATAATACTTTTTGTAAAATGACTACAGAGAATAATATTATAAAATGCTATTTTGCTTCGCTTAAATCCTAAACCATCGCAAATATGAAGCGCCTTCTATTCCTGGCTTTTATCCTCCCTGCTTTTGCTTTCGCACAGCGAGGCATTACTCCTTCTGATCTGTATCGCCTGAAATCGGTGAGCGATCCGCAACCATCGCCTGACGGAAAATGGATTGCTTATGTTTTATCAACACCTGATTCGGCAAAAGATAAGTCTGATTCTGATATCTGGATGATCAGTTGGGATGGAAGCGAGTCGATTCGATTGACAGCAAGCCCGGAAGGTGAAAGCAGACCGCGTTGGTCTTCGGATGGAAAGTATCTCACATTCATGTCGTCACGCTACGATACCAAGTCTTCGCAAATCTGGAAGATGGATCGCAGAGGTGGTGAAGCTGTAAAGTTGACCGAATTAAAATACAGTATCAGCGATTATACCTGGAGTCCGGATGCGAAGAAGATCGCATTGGTCATTCAGGATCAGGAATCGAGTGATGAAGCAGACAAAAAGAAGTCAGCCAAACCAATCGTGATGGACCGCTATCACTTCAAGTCAGATGGTGAAGGTTACATGGAACGTAAGCGCAGTCACTTATATGTATTTGATGTAGAAACAAAAAAACTGGATACGCTCACGAGAGGTGATTTCGATAACTCCAGTCCTGCCTGGTCGCCCGATAGCAAACAACTGGCCTTTGTAAGTAATAGAACTGCCGATCCGGATCGTAACGGCAACACGGACATCTGGACCATTGAAGCAAAGAAAGGAGCCAGGGAAAAACAAATCACAAAATGGATCGATTCGGATGTTGGCCCCTCCTGGAGCCCTGATGGAAAATGGATTGCTTATCTGAAATCTCAAACTCCTCAATACGATGTATATGATCAGGGACAGATCGCAGTGGTATCTTCAGAAGGTGGTGAGCCCAAAATTCTCAATGCAAAACTTGATCGTGACGTGTCCGCGCCACGTTGGGCTGCCGATGGTCAATCGGTATTTGTAATCGTGGATGATGATCGCAGAAGTCATGTCACTTCATTTGATTTGAATGGAAACATGAAGGCAATTACTTCTGGTGACCGCGTATTTGGTTCGTTGCAACGCGTAGGCAATACAACTAGCTGGGTAGCAATGTCAACTGACCCTAAAACTCCCAATGAGATTTATGTAATTGAAGAGGGTAAAACGAGAAGACTCACACACATACACGATGAATTCCTCAAACCGTTGGCGTTAGGTTCGGTCGAAGGATTTACATCCACCAGTAAGGATGGTACCAAAGTAAATGGATTACTTATTCTTCCTGCGGGCAAAACAAATAAAGATAAACTTCCATTGGTGCTATGGATTCATGGAGGCCCAACTTCACAGGATGATTTCGGTTTTGATTTCATTCCTCAAATTTATGCAGCCAAAGGTTATGCAGTAGCTACAGTTAATTATCGGGGAAGCAATGGTCGTGGATTGGCATATAGTAATGCTATTTCCGGAGATTGGGGAAATAAAGAAGTGGTTGATCTGATTGGTTCAGTTGATTATTTAATCAAGACAGGAGCAGTTGATCCGGATAAGATGGTCATTGGTGGATGGAGTTAT
>JBGATZ010000425.1:0-4156 GCA_044228905.1 Cyclobacteriaceae bacterium
CCAACTTAAGTGATCCTGTTTTCATCAATCTGAGAGGTGCTGAGATACGGGGAATGATTGACAAGAAAGTAGGATTTTATACTTTTCTAGGGGAAAATCAATCCGTGCTTCCAAGCTATGTGCAATACGGCATGAGTAGTCATCCGGTTGTTCCTCACGAATTGTTCTGGAAAAGATTCAAAGACAACGGAGTGGATTTTTTTCAGGCGCGCGCATACATCGATTTCAACATTACAAAAAGCATCTACATGCAATTCGGGCAGGACAGAACCAATATTGGTAATGGTTATCGCTCGTTAATTCTATCCGATTTTGCTCCTCCCTCTTTATTTCTGAAAGCAAATTTAAAGGTGTGGAAAATCAATTACCTGTTTCAGTTAAATCGTGTTGCTGCTGATGTCAATGCAAATGCCGGAGGATCATTGGGCGGGCCCTATCCTATTAAGTATGTTGCCTTTCACCATGCCAGTATCAACATCGGTAAGAAGTTTAATCTTGGATTGTTTGAATCTGTTGTATTCGATGCCGACTCTTCCAGTCATTTCGATCCAAGCTATTTAAATCCGGTGATCTTCTATCGCGCTATTGAGCAACAGTTTGGCAGCACGGATAATGTACTGATTGGAACTGATTTTAAATGGAATGCCGTCAAACATCTTTCCTTTTATGGCCAGGCGGTTCTCGATGAGTTTGTTCTTGATCACATCAAAGCGCGTGATGGCTGGTGGGCAAATAAATACGCCCTTCAGGCAGGTTTAAAATATATTGATGTCCTAAACGTCAATAACCTTGACTTGCAGCTGGAAGGAAATATGGTTCGTCCGTTTACCTATTCGCATGGTTCTGACTATGGAAGCTATTCAAACTATGACCAATCGATGGCTCATCCGCTGGGATCAAATTTTTATGAGTTGGCTGCTATTGTCCGCTATCAACCTCTCCCCCGTTTGAACCTGGTGGCCAAATCCTTCTATGCAAAAAAAGGACTGGACGCCTCTGCCGGAGAAAATAACGGAGGAGATATTCTGAAAGGCAATACAACACGTTCCAATGAATACGGAAATAAGGTCGCACAGGGGGAAGTAAATAAAATCATGTATGTAGATCTCTGCGCATCATATATGCTGCGGCACAATTTCTTTATCGATATTAAGCACATCATCCGCGACAGCAAGGCTACACCCATTCTGCCTGCTGCCTATAGTTCTAATACGTCTGTAACTTCTTTAGCTTTGCGTTGGAATATCGCGCAACGCACCTACGAATTTTAATCTCTTCGGATAATTTAATGAAAGACTTCTTTCGCGTTTTAGGTTACTCAAAAAAGCTCAAGCAGAGACTGATCCATTTTTTTCTGTTTACAGTTTTAGGCACCATTTTCAGTTCCGTGACGATGGTTGTTGCCATCCCATTACTTAAAGTATTGTTTGATAAAGTAGAAAAGACTCCAACACCTCCGATGCCCTCTTTTTCTTTCTCCACTGACTATGCCATCGGTGTTTTTCAACATTATTTCATGTCCATTATTAACGACAGTGGTAAGTCTTCCGCATTGCTCTTTGTGTGCCTTTGTGTAGTAGGTTTCCGTTTTATGGGAAATCTATTCAACTACGTTGAGCGGGTTGTGGCTTCCAAACTTCGCGTAGAGGTTGTACGAAATCTGCGAAGCGATTTCTTTGAAAAGATCACTCACCTCAACATCGGATATTTTAACGATCAGCGCAAAGGTGATTTAATATCCCGCTTCACTAATGACGCACAGGAAGTAGAAAACGCTGTAGTCAACAGTTTGAAAGTGGTGTTTAAGGAACCGATTACAATCATCGTCTCGTTCATTCTCTTATTTCTCATTTCAGTAAAGCTCACTTTGTTCACTGTAATTGTTCTGCCGCTGGTAGGCGGTGTGCTCGCTGAAATTGTAAAGCGATTAAAACGTCAGGCAACCCTAAGTCAGGAATCACTGGGTCGTACCGTAAACATCCTGGACGAGACATTTAGCGGAATGCGCGTAGTGAAAGCATTCAACGCACGTGGGTACATTCTCAAAAAAATGAATGAGGAGAATAATTACTACAGCAAAGTAAACTTATCGATGGCCTATAAAAACGAATCGGCCTCACCGGTGTCGGAGATTATGGGCGTAATCATTATCTCTATCATTATGTATGTTGGAGGTTTGCTGATTCTGGATGGGTCCAACGAACTCGATGCTGCGTCTTTTCTCATCTTCATTGCCATCTTCGCGCAAATTCTTCAACCCGCAAAATCTTTTTCCAATGGCATTACATCCATGCAAAAGGGGATTGCCTCGGCACGAAGAATCTTTACAATCGTTGATACTAAATCAACTATTCAGAATAAACCAAACGCGATTGTACTTCAACAGTTTGAAAATAACATTGAGTTTAAAAATGTAAGCTTTGCTTATGAGACTAATCTTGTACTGAAGAACATCAATCTCACTGTGCAGAAAGGAAAGACCATCGCATTGGTTGGTCCTTCGGGGGGCGGAAAGTCAACGCTTGCTGATCTGGTGCCACGCTTTTATGACCCTACTCAGGGAGAAGTTTGTATTGACGGAAAATCAATCACAGACTACGAGATTGAGTCATTGCGCAAGCACATGGGTATTGTTACTCAGGAGTCTATTCTTTTCAATGATACCATCTTCAATAACATTGCATTCGGCCTTCCCAATGCTACAGAAGAATCCGTGATGCAGGCTGCAAAGATTGCCAACGCACACGACTTCATCTCCAGAACAGAAAAAGGGTATCAGACACTGATCGGAGAACGTGGATCAAAATTATCCGGAGGACAACGCCAGCGATTAAGTATCGCCCGTGCGGTACTAAAAAATCCACCGATTTTGATTCTGGATGAAGCTACTTCTGCGCTGGATTCAGAATCTGAAAAACTGGTTCAGGAAGCCTTGTTCAACCTGATGAAGAACAGAACGTCAATTGTGATTGCTCACCGTTTAAGCACCATTCAGAATGCAGATGAGATTATCGTTATTCAGCAGGGTGAGATTGTAGAACGAGGAAATCATGACCAATTATTAAAATTGGATGGCGTATATCGCAAACTCAACGACATTCAACGAATGGACAGTGCTTCTTAAGCCACTATACCTTCTCAAAGTAAATTTCTAATTTGCACCTTCAATCCATATGCTTATGAACAACTTTGGAATCGCTGAAGCACTTAAAACATTGGGAATTAGTTCATCTAATCCCGGAGTTTCAACAGGAACTAAGTGGCTCAGATCATCCGGCAGTTATATCGAGTCTTTTTCTCCCGCTGACGGAAAAAAAATCGGACGGGTGCAAATGGCCGATGAAAAGACATTCAATAAAGTAGTTGCACAGGCACAAAGTGCATTTAAAGAATGGAGATTGATACCTGCTCCCAAGCGAGGTGAAATCGTTCGTCAGATTGGAGAAGCATTAAGAAAAAATAAAGAAGCATTAGGCAAGCTGGTTTCTTATGAGATGGGTAAATCCTATCAGGAAGGACTGGGTGAAGTGCAGGAGATGATTGACATCTGCGATTTGGGTTGTCTCGTCAATTGCATGGATTAACCATGCACTCAGAAAGACCCAATCACCGCATGTACGAGCAATACCATCCGCTTGGAATTGTAGGAGTTATTTCCGCATTTAATTTTCCGGTAGCCGTTTGGTCATGGAACTCCATGTTGGCCTGGGTATGCGGAGACGTATGCATCTGGAAACCATCCGAGAAAACTCCTTTGTGCAGCATTGCCTGCCAGAATATTGTGAGTAAGGTTTTCAAGAAAAATAATGTTCCGGAAGGAGTCTCCTGTTTAGTGAATGGAGATTACCAGGTAGGCCAGTGGATGTCGTCCAACAAAAGCATTCCATTGGTATCAGCAACAGGTTCAACCAGAATGGGCAAAGCAGTAGCACAAACGGTGAGCCAACGGTTGGGCAAAGCCTTACTTGAATTGGGCGGAAATAATGCCATCATCATTTCCGAATATGCAGACATTAACATGACCATTATTGGCGCAGTCTTTGGCGCAGTGGGAACAGCCGGACAACGATGCACCACCACCCGAAGATTGATCATCCACGAAAAGGTATATGATCAGGTAAAAGAAAGACTGAAGAATGCGTATGGGCAATTAAAT
>JBGATZ010000426.1:0-4146 GCA_044228905.1 Cyclobacteriaceae bacterium
TTAGAACGAAAGAAAGCATGCCTCCGAAATCACGCATCTGCTTTTTAGCGATGTCATGATTCGGATGATCAGAGAAGCCCGGCCAGTACACTTTGCCCACTTTGGAATGATTGCGTAAGAACTCCGCAATCTTCTTTCCATTCAGACAATGACGCTCCATGCGCAGATGCAATGTTTTGATTCCTCGTAATACCAGGAAAGAATCCTGAGGACCAGGTACTGCTCCACATGAATTTGCAATGAATGAAAGATCATCTTTCAGCTTGTCATCGTTGGTTACCAGCGCTCCCATGATTACGTCACTGTGGCCACCGAGGTATTTGGTTACCGAATGCATCACAATATCTGCTCCCAGATCCAACGGATTCTGCAGGTAAGGTGAAGCAAATGTATTGTCGACTGCCACGATGATTTTATGTTTCTTCGCCAGGTCGACACACGCTTTGATGTCGATGATATTCATCAGCGGATTGGAAGGAGTTTCAATCCAGAGCAACTTCGTGTTTTTGTTGATGAGTGATTCAATGTTGCCTGCGTTCGATAAGTCGATGAAATGGAATTTGATTCCGAATCGCTCATACACCTTCTTAAACATGCGATACGATCCGCCATACAGGTCATTGGAAGTAATGACTTCGTCTCCCGGGTTGAGTAACCGGATAACCGCATCGGTTGCTCCCATTCCGGAAGAGAAGCAGATTCCGTATTTGCCATTCTCCAGTGCTGCAATACTTTTCTGAAGCGCATTGCGCGTAGGATTCGCTCCACGCGCGTAGGCATATCCTTTATGTTTGGCAGGTGATTCCTGCACATAGGTAGAGGTTTGATAAATAGGGGTCATGATCGCACCGGTAGATGGATCAGGTTCTACACCGGCATGAACAGCTTTTGTTCCGAATTTCATTGCTATAAATTTTAAAATCTTAATTACGAATTGAAGAAGTAATCAACTGCAAACATGCATAATTTTTTTCTGACTGCCTGAACATCCCGCATACAGCGTGATTTGCCTGTTAAGTAGTTGTTAAAGTAGCGCACGGGGATAACCCGGAATGTGGATCAACGTATTCTGCTTTCAGTTATCAACCAGTTTTTTTATGACGGAAAGTCAACGATCGAATCGCAAACTATGGATCTTGTTTTTAATTGCCCTGCTGATTGCCGTTTTACCCTGGTTGATTCTTTTCTGATTATTTGTTTTTCCAGTAATCGGCCACCACTTCTTTCCAGTTGTGACCGCCTTTGAGATACAACGCAGTATTGATCAGCAATGTGTCTTCTTTGGTTTTATTCGACAACCCTTCTGTAACGGTGATGATAAAAGTGTAGAACGCATTTTTATCTGCCGCCAATGCCTGCACCTTTTCGACCAGGTTTTCTTCTTTCAGAAGTTCCTTTTCTTTGACCGGTTCTGCCTTCGTGACTTCAACAGGAACGGTGGTTTCTTTCACGGGTACTTTTTCCGTTAAAGAAGAAGGAGTGACCAAAGAAGAAGCCTGAAGTTTTAAAAACTCCTCCAGGTCGTTGAGTGTGTTTTTCTTTTTACTCATTCGATGTACTTTAATATTTCTTTGAATACCGGCTGATAATCTTTTTCCGCATCCATAGTGCTGAAGTTGACAAACCGGTTTTTCTGAGGAACAATGATCGGCAATACCAGTGCATCCAGGTTTTTCAAACTGTCTCTTACCGTATGCAATCCGGTACCGCTGTGAATGCGGTTCGGTAAAATCAAAATTTTTAACCCGGTATTTAATTGTTGGGCAGGAGCCAGATCAGTAACGGTCTGATATGTAACCAGTAAATCATTTTGTGTAAGACTGGTGGGAACAATCACCACATCACTGACCAGGCAGAGTTTCTTTATCCCCTCATTGGTTGTTTTACCCGCACTGTCAACAATGATATAATCTATCCTTCTTTCCGCTTTAATGCGGATCAGGTCATCCTGCGAGCCCACGATTTCAAAGCTCTTCTTTTGCTCTTTGGCTTTGAAGGCTTCCATTTTTCGAAGCGTATTTAATGTGTAGTTGGTATCGGTCTCCACCAGCATCACTTTTTTGCCTGCCTGGAAAAGAGATGTCGCCACATTGATTGCGTTGGTGGTTTTGCCTGTGCCACCTTTTCTGCTGATAAATGAAATGATTTTAGCCATGGGCATTTAATTCCTCACCGCAAAATAGCCTGAAAAGCGGATAAGTTTACTTTTTTCTCCCGTAACGTATTCAGCCTTAGCCGTTTTATAATAAATTCAAGGTCCTAAATCTAATTGAAATGGTAAGAAATATTACGGGTGCAATTCTATCGTGCTTATTCTTTGTAATGCTCCAGGCAAATGCTCAGAATTCGGTGGGAATAGGCACACCAACTCCTAATTCAAAAGCAGTTTTAGAACTGGTTTCTCCTGGCAATAATCAGGGACTGCTCGTGCCGCGCCTTACCACAGCACAACGGACCGCTGCTTCCTTTACCGGAAGCCTTACGGCCAAAGAAACGGGTCTCCTTGTTTTCGACAGCGATGATCAGAAATTTTACTACTGGCAGGCCAATCAATGGCTTCCTATCCGCTCGGGTACCGATTCTTCGATTACCGCAGGTACAGGTGTCACCATCACTGACGGAGTGATTGCAGCGGTGCCCGATGGCGATGGCAGTGCGACCAATGAATTGCAGGAACTGGAACTCACAGGCAATACATTAAAAATTACAGGAAGCCCGACTTCAGCTACCATTGACCTTTCAGGACTCGTTTTGGCTAATGAAACGCAAAGACTGCAATTAACGGGTAATCAGCTTAGCATAACGGGCAATCCCAGTGCAACACCCATCACCCTTGCCGATAACAGTGCAACGAATGAAATACAGGATTTACAACTTTCAGGAAGCACTTTAAAGATAACTAACAATGCGAGTGCAACGGCAGTTGACTTATCTCCTTTCATGGGCACAAACTCAGATGATCAGACTTTATCCTATAATGCAAGTAATGGTCAGTTGACAATAAGCAGATTGAGTGGTGATCAAATAACCACGATCACTACGGCAGGAACAGCAGGAGGTGATTTGACAGGAACATATCCTAATCCAACCATTGCAACAGGTAAAGTAACATCAGCAGCCATTTTGGATGGAACAATTGCGACAGGAGACCTCGCTAATACTTCCGTTACGGATGCAAAAATTGCTTCAGGCATCAGCGTCTCAAAAGTTACAGCCGGAACAAACGGCCAATTCCTCTCTACCGTTACCGGAGTTCCTACGTGGACAACGTTAACAAGCTTACCTCCGAATGGTACAGCGAGCGGAGATTTAACAGGCTCCTATCCCGGACCTAACATCGCAGCCAATGCAGTTACCTCTGCAAAGATTGCCGATGGCACGATCGTGAATGCAGACATTGCCAATGTGGATGCATCAAAAATTACAACAGGTACTCTGCCGTTAACGGTAGGAGGAACGGGTGCAACCACCGCTGCGGGAGCAAGAACCAATCTTGGATTAGGAACCTTAGCAACATTATCAGCGGTGAGCTCAACAGAAATCACCGATGGCACAATCGTCAATGCAGACATATCAACAGTAGATGCGTCAAAGATCACAACCGGTACACTTCCGGTTACACGTGGAGGTTCTGGTATCACAGCAGTAACTCCCGGTGCAGTTGCGTATGGAGGAACAACCAATTTTGCATTTACCGCAGCGGGCACATCAGGGCAAGTACTGCAATCAAATGGAGCAGCAGCACCTACCTGGGTAACTCCATCTATCCAGACAATAAGTAAAACCGGAACTACGGTTACTCTCTCCGGAGGAGGAGGATCTTTTACAGATGCGGATGTGCAAAATCTGAGTGTGACACCGGCAGGAACAAACCGGACTATCAACATCACTAATGGTACCGGAGTTACGTTCAGTGTCGCAGATAATGACAATGATTCAGGTAATGAAATTCAGGGACTTGCTTCAGTATTAGGCAGTGGAAACAATGCGGGTGGAGATGTGGCCGTAGGATTCAAGGCACTTTCTATTGGTACTAGTTCTACACCAGGAGCATTAAACGTAGCGGGCGCACACTTCATGGCAGGTACTCCTTTCCCTGCAGGAACCGAAGACTACAATGTTAAAGATGACGATTACATCATCTTC
>JBGATZ010000427.1:0-4132 GCA_044228905.1 Cyclobacteriaceae bacterium
GGGAAAATTCACTAAGTTCAAAAATCACCTCCTTGGAGGCTGAATTTTGTTTTTCAGTTGCACTAGGAGCTTTTTTAGAAGCCTGGCTTTCCTTAGCAATAATTTGAAATGATAAACACGCCAGAAACACCCATATCCCGATCAGGACAAACGACTTGAATTGAGGTGCTGGATGGTTCATATTTTTACGGGCTTCAAATATACCGTATTCCGTCAGGGATAAAATAGCTTTTTATTAAAAAAATCAACCTTTAAGCAAACGGAAGTACCTGTGTAATAGGAAAATAGACTGCAAATAAAGTTTCTTCAAACCGGCTTCGCATTCGCCTACTCCGATTTCTCCTTTCGGGATTCTTGTTTCATGCAATGGCTGGCATCAGATTTTTAATTCTATCTGTCCTCTCTATTATAGATTATAGAATGACCAATTCAACTGATGATGACAAAAACGGAGGTACTCGGATCAGAAAAGCGACAATTGAAAAACATCAATTTGTTGAAAAAGTCGTTGTCAACGTCTGCCACCCGGGATTCAAAAAATGCACTTACCCTTTTTAAAGGAGAAGTTAAACCGGCTCACACCGTGCGCAGCAAAGAATGGGATCCCTGCAAATTCTATTACTACTGACTACACTACTACACGCGCTCCTTATATAAGGAGGTGTTGAGTAGATTTAATCCATTTGTTATCAACTTATTCAAAGAAGGTTCTTTTTCTCTTTTCTCTTCAAGATATTGATATATCGATAGCTGCAATTCAGGCTGGTAGGTATTCACTTGCAGAATCTCGAGAATCTCCATGGATAATAACCAGTCATTGGGGAAATGACTGATCACCGTTTTCCATTTGTCGGGTAATGACGCCAGAAGGGATTTGTCTGTTCTGGCTTTTCGCACAAAGCGATAAAGATCATGAAGTTCCAGTGCTTTATCGTCATAGGTGAACTTGTGCATTTTTTCTTTCGGAATAAATATGGTCGGCTGAAATGCTTCTGAATCAGCAGGGCCGGCAAAAGCAGATGTGATTTTTTCTCCGACACCCATAATATAGGAATCAGTATCCACCAGCATCTTTCCATTATGTTTAATTGTCACGTTGGCGAAGTCGAGTAGAATTACTTTACCTGCCTTGCTGCGAATAACCGCCCGCAACACTCCGTCAACTTCAATTCCATTCTCATATTGAAGATGTACAGAGTTACCGGATCTGATTCCGGCTTTATTCAAATCATCCTCCGAACTATTCTCCAGAAAAACGGATGGTTGAGCCAGTCTTCCAACAGGAGAAGAAAATCCATTGGGGAATTTTTCTTTCCCGTATTCATTCAATTGAATATCATCGACACTCAATGCAGATGCGCCTGTGGTGGCAAAGAAGATGGGTTTGTCTTCGCTTTCAATCACACGCGTGAATGTTCCGGATATTTGTAATCCCGAACTGAAAACAAGTGTACCTGTATGTTGTGAATCAATTGCCTTTTGTATTGCAGAAAGCCCGCCCGTAGTCCAGGCCATCAGCTTTTTAAATTCATCAAGTACTTTATTCAGATGAGCGAAGTCGGGCGTGACAAAAAGCTGGGGCTGAGGTTTGGTGATGTCGTAGTTGCAGTGCATCGCCTCAATGGTGTACGGATATTTTTTTACGCCTGCACTCAGGCAACTCATGCCTTCACCAATGGATGACAAAAGGCCTGCACCGTATAGTTTAAATTCATTCACTGTTCCGATCAACCCATATTCAACTGTCCACCAGTGCAGGTTGCGGATGAGGGCCATCTCTGACGGAGGTCCCATGTTTTTTTGGATGCGCTCAATGTCTTCTTCCGCTTTTTTTACTTCTGATTCAACGGTGGAGGGATCTTCTTTAATAATTGAAAGGTGTCGAATGGCTTCGTAGAGTTCTACATCTTTTTGTGACGAGAATGCTTTACTTCCTGCTTCACCAATGTGCTTAAGATAAGCGGCAAATTCAGGTACAGCCAGAATGGGAGCGTGCCCTGCTGATTCATGAATAACATCAGGAGCAGGGGTGTACTCGATGTGCTCAAGTGTGCGAATATCCGCAGCTATTACCAATACGTTGTATTTGGTAAACTCCATGAATGCTCCGGGAGGAATAAATCCGTCTACCGCCACGGCTGCCCAGCCAATGTCTTTAAGGATGCGATTCATTCCATACATCGTAGGAATTTGTTCGATCTCAACGCCCGTCAATTTCAATCCTTTTATATAAGACTCATGTGCAACCTTGGTAAGATGATGATAGTTCTGGCGCATCACGTAGCGCCACACAGCCTGGTCAACCGGGGTATATTCGTTGTAAGGCTGATCGACTACAAATTGTAAAAGATGTGCGGGAAGTTTTTTGGTTACTTCGTTGAGTTCCATGATGAAAATACGGTTCGTAAGGCTCTCAAAACCACTAACTGGTTGAGTCTTTAAAATTAGGTAATAAAACCAAACAAACGATTGTTAAACCATAAAATCAAACAAATTGAGCTGTTTTGATGGTTTTATTAATTGAGAATCCCTAGTTTTTTGGCTTCCGTCACGGCCTTTGTGCGGGTGTTGGTGCCCAGTTTGGAGAGGATGGCAGATACATGGTGATCAACGGTCTTGGCAGAGATAAAAAGCCGGTCAGCAATCTCTGCATTTTGCAATCCATCTTTCAACAGAATCAGAATATCTATTTGTCGGTTGGTAAGCTGAGCAGGATTGTTGCGCGTGCTTTCCCTGCGGCCACGCGGAATCCGTTTTACTCCTTTTGTTTTTAATTTCTCTTTTAGCAACTCATGAACTGCAGTTGCGCCCAATTCATCCATGATGAGTAATGCCTGTTTTTGATGTTCTTCATCACCTTCAAATAAGGCAAGGGCTTGTTCATAACCACAGCCAAGCGCTTTCCATTGCGCAGCGGCACTCTTCCAATTACCCTCACATTCAGAACGAAAGGGTTCATTGTAAACTATTTCTGAATGGAGTGACAGACCGCATTTACGTTTCCAGTAAGCGAATTCAGTATAGTGCCACGAATGATTTTTCTGATAGAATAATTTGTTCTCGGCATCCTGCACTTCTTCCATTGGAATGGATTCGTTGTTTGCCCAGCAAAGTTCCAGGTGTGCGGTAAGAACGGGAATCATGCGATGTGCTTCACCAGTGAGCTTTGCCATAGGCTTTGCTTCATTGATTAATGACAGTGCCAGATCAAATTCACCTTTCCTGATTTTTAGTTTCGCCAGAATGGCAATCGCCCCGATACGCACAATGGAAGGATGAAAGTGATTGTCGTACAATGATTGCGCAATTGTTTCCGCTTCTTTCCATACTCCTTTTTCCAGCAATAGCTTGATCTTTTCACTTTGCATGTAATACGTCCATGAATTGAGATCGAGCTCTTCGCAGTATTTCAATCCCTGTTCGAAATAAGAATTGGCCTTTTCATACTGCCTGCTTAAGACCGACATTGTAGAGAGATTGGTGTAGGCGCGTGCCGCGTGTTCGTGCAGTTTATGTTTCAGTGCAATGTTCAGACTTTCTTTCAGTTTTACTTCTCCTTCCGCTTCACTGGTCGTAAACTTCATTAGTACCGATCCTTCATTATTCAAAGCATGCGAGAGTACTTCCGGATCATTCATTCGCTCGGCAAGCGCGATGGCTTTGTTTCCCCATTCGAGTGTCATCTCCGGATTATCGGAGAGCATACTTAGTTGGGAAAGATTGCTATAAGATAAAGCGCGTTCGCGTGTAGGAAATCCATTTTCCAGAACACGTATAGATTCAAGCGCCAGTTCATCTACTGTATCGCATTGTCCCTGAAACCACAGAATGCGTGAAAGGAAACGGAGCGTATCACCAATTTTCAGCGGGTCTTTTCGCTCGCGCCAGATCGCCAATGCCAGTTGTTGGGAAGCTATTGCTGAGGTGATCTGATTGGTAAGATAGCATTCATAGGCATGTCGCTCGTAGAGTTCTACCAATCCGGAATCCGTCTTGTCTGTGTATTCAATCGCAGTGGCATAAAGCCGCGATGCTTCAATGTGTGCGCCCAGTTCAGAAGCTTCTTTCGCAGCAATGGGAGCGATGCGTGAAAGTAATGCTTTGTCATCGGCAAACTTGGCGTGATGGAGAA
>JBGATZ010000428.1:0-4129 GCA_044228905.1 Cyclobacteriaceae bacterium
GTTGAATACATCCGAAAAGGAGTTTGAGAAAGCATTACGCCCCCTTTCTTTTCCCGATTTCACGGGTCAAGCCAAAACAGTAGAAAACATTAAGGTATTCGTTGAGGCCGCCAAGCAAAGAGGAGAATCGCTGGATCATGTTTTGTTGCACGGCCCTCCCGGGCTAGGCAAGACAACATTATCATTCATCATAGCTAATGAACTGGGCTCGCATTTAAAAATTACTTCCGGACCGGTGTTAGATAAGCCAAGTGATCTGGCAGGATTGCTCACCAATCTCGAGACAAATGATGTTTTGTTTATCGATGAAATTCATCGCCTGAATCCCATCGTAGAAGAATACCTGTATTCAGCGATGGAAGATTTTCGCATTGATATTATGCTGGACTCCGGTCCGAATGCGCGATCAGTACAAATCGGATTGAATCCATTCACATTGATCGGAGCGACTACACGCGCAGGGTTACTCACTTCACCACTCCGTGCCCGTTTTGGAATAAATGCACGACTGGAATATTATGATTCTGCATTGCTCACCAAAATTGTACAGCGATCATCAAAGATTTTAAGTACGCCAATTGATAATGATGCTGCGTTTGAAATTGCGAGAAGAAGTCGCGGAACACCACGTATCGCCAACAACTTATTAAGACGCACAAGGGATTTTGCACAGATCAAAGGTGATGGAACCATCACCAAAGCGATTGCACAGATGGCATTGAATGCATTGGATGTGGATGAGAACGGATTGGACGATATGGATAACCGGATTCTTCAGGCCATTATTGAGAAGTTTAAAGGCGGCCCGGTAGGAATCACTACTATCGCTACTGCGGTTGGCGAAGAGGCAGAAACGATAGAGGAAGTGTACGAGCCTTTCTTAATTCAGGAAGGATATCTTAAGCGCACGTCACGTGGACGTGAAGCAACGGAGAAAGCATACAAGCATCTGAAGGCTATTCCTCCTACATCTAAAACAGGAGGATTGTTTGATTAATTAATTGTGTCTTTGTGTCCGATAGCTAACGGACTTAGTGGCAAAAAAATGAACAAGCAAAGCCATACTCATCTAATTAAAGCGCTCGCGAAGGAATTTGGCTTTAGCTTTTGTGGTATCTCCAGAGCAGAATTCTTAAGGGAGGAAGCTCCACGTCTGGAGGAATGGCTAAAGCGTGGCTATCAGGGTAAAATGAGTTACCTCGAAAATTATTTCGATAAGCGCCTTGATCCAACACTACTTGTGCCAGGAGCTAAATCAGTAGTCAGTCTCCTATATAATTACTACCCCAAAAAGGATTTTACAGAACAAAGTGATCTAAAGATTGCGAAGTATGCTTATGGCGAAGATTATCACTTCGTAGTAAAAGATAAACTCAAAGAATTTCTTGATCGCCTCACGGAATCTATTGGCGAAATCAACGGACGTGCGTTTGTTGATTCCGCTCCGGTGATGGAACGTGCCTGGGCACAACGCAGTGGCTTAGGTTGGATTGGAAAAAACAGTTTATTGCTCAACAAGCAGATGGGAAGTTTTTTCTTTTTGGCTGAACTGATCATTGACGTAGACCTGGAATACGATCAGCCAACAAAAGATTATTGTGGTACATGCACTGCTTGTATGGATGCTTGCCCTACCGATGCCATTTCTGAACCGTATGTAGTGGATGGAAGTAAATGCATTTCTTACTTCACGATAGAATTGAAAGAGCAGATTCCTGCTGAAGTAAAGGGTAAGTTTGAGAACTGGATTTTTGGCTGCGACATCTGCCAGGACGTTTGCCCGTGGAACAGATTTTCAACACCTAACAAAGAGGCAAAATTTCAGCCGCATGATGAGTTGCATGGAATGACCAAATCAGATTGGCAGGAAGTAACGGAAGAGGTTTTCAAAAAACTATTTAAAGACTCGGCTGTGAAACGCACCAGGCTGGAAGGATTGAAACGAAATATCGCTTTTGTTACAGGAAAATAAAAAAGCCCCGGTGAGGGGCTTCAGTCAGTTACTTTTTAATCATTTTTTTAGGCTACTACAAAGCAGCGATTCAGGATCGCCTCATGTTCATTCCCAAAATTGGTATAACACCAGTTTTTGAGCTCCTGTATCTCGTCTGCAATCAACGATTTGATTGCCTTCAATAGCTCTTTTTCAAAGAGCCGTGCGTCAAAACTTACTCTGGAGAGGATCGTTTTGAAATAGTTCAACATTTTCATCGCAAAAAATTAAGTACGACCTTTAACCTTTCGTTCCACATTTGCTATGGAACGATGAATATAAAAAATAAGTATAGCATAGTGAAGAGGTTGATTTGAAAAATCTTTACTCTCGTCAAAAAGTTTAAAAAAACCGATTGTGAGGCACTATTTTTGACGTTATTAGAAATGAGTTAGAACATTGATAAGTTAGGTGGTAATGAAGAAGATTCTATATTCGATCGTTTTTGGCTTTTTTCCGTTGCTTGGTTTTTCTCAAATCCAGGTAATACTCGGGCCGGATGAGGTAGGTGAAAACCAGGCGTGGACCATTACAATATCTGCCAATAATGAGCGATTAAAAAGCTATGATAATTTTCCTGACATTGATGGTTTTAAAAAGAGAGGTACATCCACGCAGTCGCAAACCAGTATTGTCAATGGACAGATCAGCTCCTCACAAAGTGTGATCATGACTTATGTTCCAATGGCACAAGGCACGATCAACGTTCCTTCTTTCAAGATGAAAGTCAATGATCAGATGATTTCTGTTACCGGAAAAAAAGTGAAAGTGGGTGCAGCGGCACAAACACAATCAAGCGACCCGTTCAAAAGCTTTTTCAATCGGGATCCTGCCAATGATTTCTTTGGAAAGGGGGAAACGGAATTTGTGGATGTGAAGGAGGACGCGCTACTGGCGGTGACTACCAATAAAGATGAAGTGTATGTAGGTGAAGGATTTACTACGACACTTTCCTTTTTGGTCGCGGATAATAACCGTGCACCCATGCAGTTTTATGAATTGGGGAAACAGCTAGCGGATATTCTGAAAAAACTCAAGCCTACCAATTGCTGGGAAGAAAACTTCAACATCGAAAACATTGAAGGAGAATCGATCCAGGTCAATGGCAAGGGGTATACGCAGTATAAAATCTATCAGGCTACTTTCTATCCGTTAAATACCAAGCCGGTGGTATTTCCGAGTGTAGGGTTAGAGATGATTAAATTTAAAGTGGCGAAGAATCCCTCTTTCTTCGGACAGAACCGGCAGGAAGATTTCAAGAAATTTTACTCAAAAGCAAAAACAATTAAAGTAAAAGAATTGCCACCTCATCCATTACGCGATGCAGTTGGTGTGGGCGATTATCGTTTGGATGAGCGCATCGCAACCAATACAGCGAATACCGGTCAGAGCGTGAGTTACGAGTTCAATATTTATGGCGAAGGGAATATTTCTTCCATTGAAAAGCCGCTTGTAAAACGCGATAACAATTTTGATTTCTATGAGCCGAACGTAAAACAGAACATCAATCGCGAGAATACGCGTGTTACCGGAGCCAAGTCATTCAGCTACTTTATGATCCCTAAAGAACCAGGTACTTATAAACTTGGAGATTACATTCAGTGGGTGTTTTTTAATCCTGCAAAAAAGAGATATGATACACTAAGGTCAAAGCAAATGCTCACCGTTACAGGCGAGAGCCAGAAGAATCAGGCAATTGAGAGCAACGACACAGGATCATTCTATGATCGTATTGATTCATCGGACAATACATTGCGAACCTCCTCTGCCAGGAGTGAATGGGCAAAGATTGGAATCAACTTTTTTATTCTGCTGATGTTGGGTGGATCGGCTTACCTTGTATTTAAGAAATGATTTGATTCAGAATTCAACATTCCTGAAAAGTAAATACTAATTTTAAAACTGAATTGAATTAACGGATGAGTAGTTCCTACGGCACTTTATTTAAGATCAGCACATTTGGAGAATCGCATGGACCTGCCATCGGAGTAATCATTGATGGTTGCCCGGCAGGTTTGGAGATAGATGAAGTTTTTATTCAATCAGAACTGAGCAGACGAAAGCCGGGACAATCAAAAATTACAACCCAGCGAAAGGAAGATGATACATTTAAGATTCTGAGCGGAGTTTTTGATG
>JBGATZ010000429.1:0-4116 GCA_044228905.1 Cyclobacteriaceae bacterium
TCATTAGTCTGCTTTTTTTTATTTTACCTAGCGGCATAGCATTAGCTCAGGACAAGGACGAGAGGTTCGTGAGTTTTGTCACCGATCCTGCTTTTGTTCAGTTGTATTGGAAAGATGATAGAGGTCAGATATTAAAAAATATTGAGACCCTAAAACACTTCCTCCACAGCCAAAACAAGGTATTACGCTTTGCCATGAATGGAGGCATGTATTTGAAAGACAATTCACCTCAGGGTCTGTTCATTCAGGAGGGCACGGTGCATAAAACACTCGATACTTTATCAGGCAATGGCAATTTTTACCTGAAACCCAACGGGGTTTTTTATATTACCAGGGAAGGTAAAGCTGTGGTTTGTCAGACCGTAGAGTTCGCTGATAACGGACAAGTGCATTTTGCTACGCAATCAGGACCGATGCTAATCATCGATGGACAAATTCATCCGGCATTTAAAAAAGGTTCTTCCAACCTGAATATCAGGAATGGTGTGGGCATTCTTCCCGACAACCGGGTTTTGTTTGTCATGAGTAAAAAGGAAATCAATTTCTACGACTTCGCAGATTTTTTCAAAAGCAAAGGCTGCCGTAATGCACTTTATCTCGATGGGTTTGTTTCACGTGCCTACCTGCCCGAAGACAACTGGCAACAACTGGACGGAAATTTCGGAGTGATAATTGGTGTAGTAAAATAGTGACTTAATAGTATCGCGCATTGTAACGCTTGCCTGTTGTAAACTTTAGTGCGTTTGCGGTCAGTATTAAAATAAAGTAAGACAGACAACCGTCTGCTGACTGCCTTACTTTTACCCTAGAAGTAACTTAGCGGCTTAAGTACTTCACCTAAACCTATCTTCATTTTCGGAAGACAGATAATTGATTTTGTGCAATATGACTAATCTGAGAGGGTAGGCTAAGTGAAATTATTTGGAGAAATAGGGACAATTGTTGGTAAACAAGACGTTTTAAATAATTCCTGAATAATAGATAATGAATGTGATCTGATAATACCTGATTCATAATGATAAAAAACAACTGCTACATCCTTACTGGTGCCCCCGGCACAGGCAAGTCATCACTGCTAAATGAACTCAGTAATACGTGTCAGGTCGTTGAAGAGCCAGCACGTAGAATAATCGCTGAGCAACGTAGTATGAACGGAACTGCCCTGTGGGAGAAAGACCGCGATGGATTTATCAATCTCCTGCTGGAATATTCCCTTTTGAACTTTCAACGGAATGCGGGCACCAATATCACTTTTTTCGACAGAGGCATCCCGGATTGCATTGCGTATGCACACTCCGGCAACGTGGAGACACAATCACTCTACGTTGTAGCCAATCAGTTTCGTTACAATCCAAAAATATTTCTTCTCCTGCCGTGGAAGGATATCTATCAAAACGATTCGGAAAGGACAATGAGTTATGAAGCTACTCTGTCGTTTCACGACTATATCGTTAGTGCTTATACCGATCTGGGCTACGAACTTGTGCGTGTACCAAAACTAGATGTAAGAGCGCGCTCCAATTTCATACTGAATGAAATCATAGGTTAGACCAAGTAAATAACTTTTCAAAAGGTGTCATTCTTATCCAAAAAGTTTTGTTGAAATGATTGCAGTTCATCAGCTTTTTAGTGTCGCTGGATCAGCATCAGGATTGATTTTAAAAACGCTTATGTTGTCGTGTGTTTCCAGTGATAATACATCCGATAATTGATCTTCAAAATCAATTAAATGACCGTTCAATATATAATTGTCAAAATCAACCTGCGCACTAGGATCAAAATACCTGGCTAATGTTTGATAAATGGCAAGTTCAAACTCATTTTTTGCCCTTCAAAGCCATTTTTAGTAAGTCATGCATGGCATTATCTAAACTACGTGTAAATACTTAAAGGGGTAATCCTTTAGAGTTATTTTTAGAATGCTAAAAACATTTCCATGAAATTAATTTGCTCCTGGCTGTGAGTGCAAATTAATAAACAACTATCTTTGTTAAAGATTAAAGCCAACTATAGACAAAGTAAATCCCCGGGGTCCAGGACTTCGGGGATTTCTTTTTTACTATCTGAACTAAGATTTATTTGAATAGTAAACTCTTACAGTTATTCAAAAGGCAGGCCTTTCGTCTAAAGGCCATGCCTTATTCCCAAATTGTATGAAGATTTAAGGAAGTCTAGTTAAGTTGTATTTCTTTTATCTTCTCCCACGCCACATAGGTCGGTTGATCTTTGCTGACGAATACAAGCACACCTTGATTCAGTTCACCGACATCCTGCGATTCCTCCAATGTATACTTCTCTCCATTGGAAAGTGCTACTTCTGCACGATATCCACTGCTTACAGCAATTCTCTTTATACTGCGAAAAGGGAATGCAAACTCTACATCATCTGATTTGCCTTGTAATAATTCAAAATCATATTCTTCATCGAGATCGAAGATCAGTTTTCCGGATATCGTTCTGCCATCGCTGGTGACGACTGTTGCATTCAATTCTTTTTGAGTTTTGAAATTGTCATACTTTACAGCAGGAGCCGAAGACACGGGCTGGAATGTTACCTTTTTAAATTCTCTCCAGGGAATATCGATTACAGTGCCTTTTTCGGTAGTGATGATGATACCGCGATTTTCAGAGTTCACGTCATTGGATCCCCGAAGTTCAAGTTCTCTTCCGGATTTGAGTGTGACTTTACATCTGCTCATGGAAGGTTCCAGTGAGGCAATCTTATCAAACATAATTCCCACTTTTCCGTCTTCAGAGTATCCATCGAGTTTATCTGTAGATAGACGTTCGTCATGATCCCACTGGATGTATCCGGTAAATTTGCCCTGATAACTTTCTACCGTACCATAGAGCGGTTCACCAAATTTTTGTGCCAGATGCGAAGGCGTTGCTTTGAATTCAATCTTTTCAATACTGTGCCAATCCAGCTCCATCTCACCGATTTCCTTATCTACAATTCGTACATCTGTACCGATGTCATTGTAGCCTTCTCCATTTACCTGTACCGTGATTCCACTCTGTAATTCTACTTCTACACGTTTGCTGCTGCGAATGCGAATAGATTTAATCTCTCCGAACTGGCAACTGAACTGATGTGTGTAATCCTGTTCGTAATAGCGATCACTGGTATACCCGAATCCTAACCAACGTAGCGTGGAGGAAGCGGTGAAGTTTCCGTTTTTCCACATACGTTTTTCGTCAAGCCGGTCTTTTTCTTCATGCGACAGGTAATGAATGAAGTCGTTTTCTTCTTTGCCCGCATTGAAGATATCTACCCAATACACTTCTTCTTTTCCCCAGCGGATCGGACCTTCATACGTACGATTATCATCCGTATAGATTTTTCCATAGATGAAACCTTCGTCTTGTGCTGACGCTGAAATTCCAGGCAGCAATGCTGACAGGGTGATGAATAGCGAGTATATTTTTTTCATTTGCGTGTGATTAGTAGTGTGTTTCTTGGTTCTTACACGCAAAAATGCAGGTCGGGGAGAAGTAATTCAGGGCTTTACAGACCAAACGGAACGCAGACCCACCGAATCGGGATTAAGTGTTACTCAAACAGTTACTGGTCGAGCCATTTTTTGAACTCAGGAGTCCGCTCAGCACTGACCACGATTTCGTCTTGCTGGTCGGGGTTGAGCCTGAGTTTGATTCTTCCTTTGAAATGCGGATGAATTTCGGCAATAGCAGAAAAGCTGATGATGTACTGACGGTTGATTTTAAAAAATGATTTTGGGTTGAGTTGTGAGTCAATTTCGTCAAGTGGCAGATCAAAGGGATACCTGCGATTATCTTCGGTAACGATGTAAGTGAGCTTACTTTCGCTGAAAAAATAAGCAATCTTTTCTACCGGCACGGCAATAATGCGCTGACCGATGCGGACCATAAACCGGGATTTATACTCCTGTAGCTGTGACCGAAGTAATTTTAGTATTGAATCATAGTCAACAGGGTTGGTCTCTTCCCGTTGTTTCAATTTCAGAAGTGCGAACGCAAGCTTGTCTTTTTGAACTGGTTTTAGGAGATAATCAATGCTGTTCACTTCAAAAGCTCGAATGGCATATTGATCATAAGCCGTGGTAAAGATGACAGGGATTTGCACATCTACCTGTC
>JBGATZ010000430.1:0-4111 GCA_044228905.1 Cyclobacteriaceae bacterium
TTTTCTGGTGAGTTAATGGCATCTGAATAGGAGTGGCAGGAGTACGTGTGCCATAGTGAAACTTGCTGACGAACAGGAAATCACCAACGAGTAATGAATTCTCCATGGAGGGAGTTGGAATGGTGTACGCTTCCATAATTAACCAACGAATCAACGTGGCGGCAACCACTGCGAAACCAATTGCTTCGGTCCATTCGGCCACGGCTGTTTTACGAACCACAGGGAGTTCATTCAGTTTGCCGATATATTTTACATTGGGGTTAAATCCTACTATTGGCAAGTAGATGGGCAGCGCAATTAACGTAGCTATCTGACTAAGCAGTGAATTACGGCCCAGGCAGCGAAGCAAATCAAAAATCAGTATATAATATCCAAAAAGATTAACGAAAGGAATGATGATATAAATGATCCACCAGGTAGGTTTACCAACAAGTTTGATAATCTCAAGCTCTGAGTAGACAGGAATAAGTGATTTCCAACTTTCAATGCCTGCCTTTTCGAAAATTTTCCAATATCCGATAGTCACGCCAAGACGGATGACCAGAAAAATAATAAGGATCGTGCTCACTGTGTTAAACTGGTTTTAAGAACGGTGCAAAGAAAAGGTTTTTTAAGGCATTTCAGAAACCCAAAAAATCCTTCATAGTTAAAATTCCTTTCTTCCCCTTTATCCACTCAGCTACCATAACGGCACCTAACGCAAATCCTTCCCGTGAATGCGCCTTGTGTTTGATTTCAATGTCGTCAACAACGGATTGATACTTGATTACATGAGTGCCCGGATCTGGGTCGATGCGAAAAGAATGGATAGATAGTTCGTCTGGATTAGCAGATTCACCCAATTTCCATGACTTCTTTGCTTGCAGATTTTTCAACAATCCTTCTGCCAGTGAAATAGCGGTACCACTTGGTGCATCCTTTTTTTGGGTGTGATGTGTCTCCTCGATAGAGACGGTATATTCGCTGTATTTATCCATCATACCCGCGAGATATTCATTCAAACGAAAAAAGAGATTCACCCCCAAACTAAAGTTGGATGCTTGAAAAACAGTCCCGTTTTTCTGCGTACAATAATCGTCTACCGATGCTTTTTCAGCGAGCCATCCGGTTGTGCCACAGACCACAGGAATGGCATGATCGATGCAGAATTTTAAATTATCTACGGCTACTTCAGGTTGTGAAAATTCAATAGCTACATCTACATTTTTGAAATCAGTGAACGCGCTACGCTCAGCAATATTATCAATCCTTCCGGTAATCACGTGCCCGCGTTTTGAAGCAATGGCTTCAATAGTCTTGCCCATTTTTCCATAGCCCAACAATAAAATGTTCATCTGAATTTAAGTTTTAATGACACTCCACTATTCCTCCCTACGAGTTGGTCGCTCTCTACCATCGGTTCTATCTTCACATGGAGTTGTGGATTTAATTCGAATTCCTTAAGATGAGCATCCACATGCGCATCCACCATTTGAAGGATGTACCACAATCCGGTGAGAATACTGTAATAATCACGCTCTCTTCGCGACTTGTTGACAATAGTTCTTAATTGATCCTGCGTGAAATTGCTTGGTGATAATACAGGCGTAGTAGTGGTGGTACCGTTTGGTAAAGTTGTAGTGACACTTGTCACTCCTTCGTTCAAGAGATCAAACAATTCCCCTTTGTATTTTAAATACCGCTGTTGCTGAAAATTGATCATCCAGATGCCTCCTATAAATCCTCCGTATACGAGGGGTACCTTCCAGTATTTTTTATTATAAACCTGCCCCATCCCGGGAAGAACAGCAGAGAAAAATAAGGCCTTACGTGGATTGTAACGCTTGGCGAATGATTCAATAAGCACGGTATCCTGTGCAAATGCGGTAGAATCCTGCACGAGCTTGGGCTGGTCTTGGGCACTAGACGAAAAGAACAGTAAAGCTAAAGCAATGATCAGTGCTGCTCTTATTATTCCCATTGGCTTCAAGCCTGAATTAAAGTTTAAGAATGTCAAGAATACGATTTAAATCTTCAATGGAAAGGAATGGAATTTTAATTTCCCCCTTCTTACCGTCACTCTTTACATTAACTTTCGTGCCAAAGTGAGATGAAAGCTGTGACTGAAGTTGAGTAATTTCTTTAGAATTTCCATTCGATGAAGTCGCTGGGGCTTTCTCACCTTCTTCTTTCGAAGTGGTGGACATCTCTCTGGCCAGTTCTTCTACTTTGCGCACCGATAAATCTTCGGAAAGAATTTTCTTCAATAAATAGAGTTGGGAATCTGGATTCTCCACATTGATCAATGCCCGAGCATGCCCCATCGAAACCTGATTATCGCGAAGTGCGATTTGAATGTCAGGTGGAAGCTTTAACAAGCGAAGATAATTGGTAACTGTTGAACGATTTTTGCCCACACGGTCACCCAGTTCTTCCTGTTTCAGATTACACTCAGAAATCAGACGCTGATAACTCAACGAAATTTCTATCGGATTAAGATTTTCGCGCTGAATGTTTTCAATCAACGCCATCTCCAGCATTTGCTGGTCATCAGCCGATCTTACGTAAGCGGGTATTGATTTTAGCCCGGCAAGCTTTGATGCCTGAAAACGTCTTTCACCAGAGATCAGCTGATATTGATTATAAGCTAGTCTTCTTACTGTGATGGGCTGAATTATGCCATGCACTTTGATGGATTCAGAAAGTTCTTTCAGTGCTTCCTGATCGAAATGCATGCGAGGTTGAAAAGGGTTCACCTCGATTTCATCAACCGATATTTCATTAATGTTGCTGGTAGGGGTGGCGGATTGAGTTTCACTAACTACTTCTGTAGCCGTAGCAACAATATCTGTTTCCAATTTCTCATCTGAGGGAGTATCACTTAGCAGTGCGCTCAACCCTCTTCCCAATGCTTTCTTCTTCATTTCGACTTGCCGTTTTTATTGAGGATTTCATGAGCCAGGTTCAAATAACTGATTGCTCCTTTACTTTCCGCATCGTGAACAATAGCTGGTAATCCAAAGCTTGGCGACTCGCTTAACTTCACATTTCTTGGAATGATTGTATCAAATGCAATATTCTTAAAGTGTGTTCTCACTTCTTCGACTACCTGATTACCCAACGATGTACGTGAGTCATAAAGTGTGAGCAGAATACCTTCTATTTCCAGATTTGGATTTAAACGTGTTTGAATGATTTTGATGGTATTCAATAATTTTCCTAATCCTTCCAAAGCGAAGTACTCACATTGAACAGGGATCATTACTGAATTTGCTGCGGTCAGGGAGTTAATGGTAATCAAGCCCAGAGAAGGAGAACAGTCGATGATAATGAAATCGTATTCATCCTTTACACGACCTAACGCATTACGCATTTTCTCTTCCCGGTGTTCAATGTTCACCATTTCAACCTCCGCACCTACAAGGTCAATATGTGAAGGAAGGACATCCAGAAACTTAAGATCATTCTTAACGATCGCTTCACGTGGATCAATGCCATCCACCATGCACTCATAAATACTGAGCTTCACGTCTTTGGGATTAAGCCCCAGACCGGAAGTAGAGTTTGCCTGAGGATCGGCATCTACTATTAGGGTTTTGAATTCCAGTACAGCGAGGCTGGCAGCCAGGTTAATGGCCGAGGTGGTTTTGCCTACGCCTCCTTTTTGATTCGCAATTGCAATGATCTTGCCCATTTAACTAAGATTAAAAAAATAAACCCTGTCAAATTTGTTTTGACAGGGTCACAAATATACAGTTATCTGAATGCCGTGGAACGTGCGTGGAACGTTAGTTATCCACGTACGCTCAACACATTTGTTAACAAATGTCTATTTTTTGGCGTTTTTGCGTGCTTCCTCGCTTGCCTTCATTGCCTCCTGAAGCTTAGTCATGAATTTCGACTTGCTACCAGTGCCTCCACCTGATTCCATTTTCTTTCGATGATCGTCCATTACCGCCTTGATTTTGGTATCATCCACAAAGGCCTTGATGATTGCCTGCTGAGCAAATGTTACTAAGTTGGATACAAGATAGTAGAAGCTTAGCGCAGCAGAGAAACTGTTTAGTACGAACATGAAAATCACTGGCATGAAATAGCTCATTGATTTCATCGGACCCTGCACAGAGCTCAC
>JBGATZ010000431.1:0-4109 GCA_044228905.1 Cyclobacteriaceae bacterium
GATTGTGTTTCACCCTGTAGTCGGGCCTTGTCTTTGCATCCGCATTCTGAACTATCAAAGTCTGATTTACTTTTACGTCAGTCAGCAATTGTCTCGTCTGGTCTGGCCAACTGATTAATAGGCTGTCTATCTTCTCGACCTTACCCAAACCCATAATCATTTTATAATCCATGCTGGACTGAAATCCGCGAATGGGCATATGATCATACGTAATGATCTGATTATTCACATATGCTTTCACATTAGCACCTAAACCGAATACATTCTTGTCTTTACCTTTTAAAACAAGTGACAAATAATTATTTACCTGTTTTTCGCGGGTTTGATTCTGATAGACAAAGAGTTCCTGGTTGACATTATTCACAATAAGGTCAAGATCACCATCATTATCCAGATCACCGTAAGCAGCTCCATTGGAAAAAGAAGGTTCATCCAGGCCCCATTCTGCAGATACATTTTTATAAGATAGTTCACCGGATTTACTGAAAGCATAATTGCTGATCTTATGTGATGGCATTGAATTGACAAACTCTTTGTAATTGATTTTCTTGCCATCAATAGCAGCCTGCATCTGCTCATTGCTTCCCAGATATTCAACGAAGTCCTGATTAATTACGTCCTTATATATTCCATTCGATACGAATATGTCCTTGTTCATATCGTTATTGAAATCCGCAATGACTGCACCCCAGCTCCAATCAGTGGCATCTACGCCTGCCAATTGGCCGATCTCGCTGTACGTTCCATCTCCATTATTTAATTGAAGCATATTGCGCATGAATTGATGATAGTATCCGTTCTTTAATCGAAGCATGTAAACATCATACGTCTCAAAAGCAATAAGTGTCTTCAGCCGATACTCATCGTCAGGCAGCATATCTGTTGAGAATATCTCGGGATATCCATCATTATTTAAATCGGCCAGATCGGCTCCCATAGAAAACATACTGATGTGCCCCATGTGCGACTCTACCTTTTCATCGAACCCGCCTTTTTGATTGTTTATGTATAAGTAATCAAGTTCATAAAAATCGTTGCTAATGTAGAGATCAGGCCATGAGTCCTGATTCACATCCCCAACGGTAACCCCCACTCCAACGCCGATAACACTGCCAAATATTCCCGCTTGTTCGCTTACATCGGTGAATTTTCCATTGTTATTCTGATACAATTTATGTCCGCCTGTTTCATCGCGCGTAGTTCGTAGGTTTCTATAGCCAAGCGTGGAGATCGCTCTGGGAGAATTGTTCAACACGTAACAATCGAGATCGCCATCCTTATCATAATCAAAGAAGGCAGCATGTGTACTGAAACCCTTATCGGCCAATCCATATTCTTCAGCTCTGTCAGTAAAGGTAAGATCTCCATTATTAATGAATAATTCGTTCTCGCGGTTCCCACCTTTAACATCACCTGCATTAGATACATAGATGTCTAGCAACCCATCGGCATTTACATCCGCAATACTTACCCCTGTTGACCATATCCGGTTTCCTTTCACCCCAGCCTTCTCTGTGATATCTTCGAACTTCCAGTTTCCCTTATTCAAATAGAGTTTATTGTCACCCATATTAGAAGTCAGGTAAACATCTGCCAATCCATCATTGTTAAAATCACCAATGCCTACCCCTCCACCATTGTAATAATTCCGATAACGAAAAACATCGAAATCATCTTTTAGCTCTAAGGCATTTACAAATTCAATACCTGTTTGCGCTGGCGTAAGACGTTTAAAAAGTGCATCGGGGGAAGAAACGTAAGCAGTACTTTTTTCATCTTTCTTTTGACAGGAGAAAAGTGAAATAAAAAACAAAAAAACAACGTATCGGCTCATGAAAAGCAGTCCTTAAAAAGGCCTAAAAATAAATAAAGAAGGCACGTAAACATACGTGCCTTCAGTATATAATGAAAACAAAAGGGCTTAGTAACCTGGGTTTTGCTTAAGGTTCGGATTAGAACCTAATGCATTATCAGGAATAGGGAATACACTTCTGTCTGCTTCAGTAGCTTCAACAAACGCAAACTTCGTGTTGAATTTTCCGAAACGAACCATATCATTTCTTCTCCATCCTTCGATGTAAAGCTCACGGCCTCTTTCATCCAGGATGTTATCAGCTGTAATCGCACCTAAAGGGCTTGCTTTACGAAGAGCACGAAGCTCATTGATCATAGTTCCCGCAACGCCAGCATTGCCTTTTCTGAATAATGCTTCAGCCTTCATCAGGTGAGCATCTGCATAACGCATCAGGACAAGGTGATTAGCCCATGAACCAGGCATGTTGATCACTGGGTGCCATTTCAACAAACGAACTCCAGTGTAGTCAGGTTGACCAGTCAAAGCAGGTACATCCAAAGTAAACACCAGGTCTTTTCCTGAACGAGCCTTTACTGCTCCACCAGGACCTCCCTGAGTTCCGATAAGGAAACCAATACCAAGACTCTCAGTAGGTACATATCCACGTCTTTCTTCTTGTCCTACGCCAGGAGCGTTATTATCTTTTGGACCTTCAAATTTGTTGTAGAAATCTGCTGTAGTCGCAAAACCGTTCCAGCCACCACCAGTGTTATCCGTTTCTCTTCCCTGGTTGTAGTGCAAGCTACCCCATACACGTGAAGCATATTGACCAACAGACCAGAAGATCGTTTCAGAGTCAGCTGATGGAGCGAAGATTCCGAAGAACCCGTCTTGCAATTTGTAACCGTCAGCTGTGATTGCATCAACAGCCGCAATTACCTTATCCATATCCGCAGCAGCAGCTTCGCCACCTAAATAGATATGCTTGTTCAAATACAATTTTGCAAGCATATAATTAGCAGAAGCTTTTGAGGCTTTTGCTTGTGCATCAATTGCATTTGCTTTGGTTGCAGGTAATACCGGCAACGCAGCCTCCAGATCAGCCACGATGAAATCAAAAGCTTCCTGAGCGTTCTTTACACTAGGCGTAATCGCAGGACCTTCGTCTGCAGCTCTGAAAGGAATCTGTCTCCATAAATCGAGGATCCAGAACATGTTGTAGGCACGGACAAACTTAGCTTCTGCTTCTTGTAAGGCAGTCTTCGTTGTCTTAGGGTGCAGGATCTGATTCGCACGATAAACGTTAGCGTTCAGATAGTTCCATGTTCTGTAGTTAAATTGGTGAGCTGAAGTCCAAGCATGTTTTGCAAGGTCACGCCATACACCGTTATCACCCCAGTCAGTACCACGGGTAGGGATGAAAACCTCATCCGTAGTGGCTTCATTAAGGGCATACAGGTTTTCCTGCGTGTTCTGCCAGTTCAATTCATTATAAGCTGAAACAAGAGTTGAAGCTGCGTCAACTCCTTGAAATTCTCCGGTGTCATTAGTGATCAGGATCGAGTCCGTTTCCTTCACTTCGAGGTCAGTACAGGCAGCCATCAGGATACCTGCTACTGTAATAAAACTTAATATTCTCTTTTTCATGTGTTTAATATCTTAAACCTTGTTAAAAAGTAGCATTCAAACTAAAAGAAAGTGTTTTAGCACGTGGATAAGACGTGTAGTCAATATTCAATGACGGCACTCCATCCAGGTTCTTATCTACGTTCACTTCAGGATCTCTTCCTGAATAGTTGGTAATCACAAACAAGTTCTGAGCATTTACTGAAAAACGAACTTTATTGATCGGGAAGTCTTTCAGTGTTGTGCTGTAACCAAGGCTTAAATTCTGCATACGGATGAAGTCACCTTTTTCAAGGAAACGGGTAGATACGTCAGGTGAGTTGCTCACTGATTCAGTTGAACTAGCAACATCAGGTGTTACGTTACGCGCATTTGCCAATGATCCTTTAGTGAAGTACGCATTTGCAATGTTGTTATACACGTAGTGTCCAAACTGTCCGTAGAAATAAGCTGCTACATCAAACTTGTAAACACGGGCTGAAAGAGACAAACCAGTGTTAATTTTAGGAATTGCTGATTTTCCAATGAATTCCTGAGTATCACCACCAGCATTCAAGCCCATCGCATCAAAACCACCCCATTGACGTACGTAGTAAGAGAACAATGGCTGATTGTTAGCCAGTCTTTGCGCATAAGCACCTGTTAAGCCCTGACCACTGATTGCACCAGTTGGAAGTGGAGCACTATT
>JBGATZ010000432.1:0-4105 GCA_044228905.1 Cyclobacteriaceae bacterium
AACCCTTTATAATTCAACTTCTGAATGTGATTCTCCAAAGAAGCAGTTGTTAACTCGTACTGATACGAATTGATGGCATTCTCAAAGATATCTTTGATTCGTCTCCTTAACTTCTCTGGAGCAATGACCTTCATACGATCACCAAATCCGAGGATTTCCCGTTCCAATTCAAAGTTTAATTGAACCTGTAAAGAAAGGATCATTCCATTAGGCAACCTCTCCACCACCTGTTGAGAATGGTGCATCGGCTTAGTGAGCAGATAAGGTGCCGTCTCATAATCTACCTGGAGCATCACCTTTTCAGTGTGTCCATTGGGGTTCACAGTTACTCCAAGTACATCATTGAGAAAATGAGACAGATTGAATTTATCTTTTGGAACATATTTAACCGTGCACTCACTAATGCTTACGATGCGATCCAGTGCCAGTGTAAGCACAGGTGTATTCTTCTTCTTTACGCCAATCACAAACCAGCGATTGCGGTATTCCTTCAGGTAGTAGGGATGAAAATGAAATGTATTTGCATTACGTGCCTTAAATGACTGATAACACAATTCCACCGCGCACTTCTTAATGATAGCCTGATACAATGAATCAATGTACTCCAACCCCTTCAGCCCTTCATTCTTTTCAAAATCAATGATGGGTTCCTGGTTGGTTTTGGCTGAATGAATTTTATTCTCCAGTCGTTGCACCATGCCACTCAACTCCTGGAAGTGACTGAATCCTTTGAATTGCCTAAGTATTTCTACCACTTCAGTGAGTTTCCCAAGGTCCTGATTGGTTAAAGGTATATTAGTTATTGAGTAATCCGGATCTTCATACGTATAGTATTTCTTTTCCAGCACAATGATAGGTGCATTATAACCCAACTTATCACTCCGCATCACCTGCAAATCCATCTGCACGGAACGTTTACTCAGCCCTTTATCAATGCCTTCATATTCATAAAGGGCTTCTGAGCAGGCATCGATCAAATCCTCCAATGTCCATTTACGTTGTCTGTTTCTCAGGCAGTTATCAATTGTTCGGTATCGAATCAGCGCATTGCGGGTAACAGGCATTCAAAAATATTTTCAGAAAAAAACGAAAAAATATTCACTACGCAAAAAGACTGCGTAGTTGCCTTTCAATTTTGAATCATCATTTAAACGGAAAGGGATAAATGATAACCGCCCGCTCCTTCAGATGGAAGGAGCGGTTTTTGAAAAGGTCTTATAGCTTAAAAGGAAAAGTCTGCGGTAAAAGTTTGACGTTCCGTAGAGTGCATGGATGATTCCGCTACGACTGCGCGTTGTAGCGGATAGATTTTGCAGTTGCACCGAAATGCCAATCGAAGAAGCAAAGTAGGGAAGCGCATTTAGAGCCATGCTGCCTGTCAAAGGGAATCTCAGTTCGAATCTGGGTAAGGCCACTAAAGTTCTTTGATAATATTATTGTCCTGACAGGATCAGGGCTTAAGATCTTCGGCACAAACGTAATGTGGTGCCGATGCGTGGGAAAAACAGGAAGCTAAAGACCTGATGAGAGTTTGTTATAACTCCATAGTGTTGTATTAATTGTTTAATACAACATGCTGCTTGGTTCGATGTTGTTTCTCCTCTTGTGTGTCGAGGGTTCGACTCCCTCTCTGTACCTCAAACGACAGATAGCTCAGTGGGTAGAGTAACAAGCCGTGGACTATAAATCCACTCTTAAGTAAGAAGTTGGCCTCTTCTTAAAAAAAGGTCGCCCGAAAGCAGCAAGAGGCAAGCTGGTTTGATCGTCTTCGGATCTTCAGACAGTCTTCTGTAAGCTTTGCATGCGTAAGGATACCGTTAACGAAATACGTTTACTTTTTTGAGTGGACGTTTGTCGGATACATCACACGAGAGAAGATGTAACAACAAACAGAGCCTATCAAAAAACTAACCGAAATGGGATGTACTCAATTACACTTCCGTTTTCAGAAGATGGTTTGTCTCGCGCTGCTTTCTTTAAAATGAGTTTTATTAACTATTAATTTTTATAACAATGAAAAGGATCAGAATTAACACCGGAAAAATCGGATTGGTGTTCAGAAATGGTGACTACAAAAGAGTAGTGACGGAAGGTGCGTATTGGTTGCTCCCTAATGAGGAAGTGTTTATATACGACATGGCCAAACCATTCCATCCTTCCATTGAATTGAATATTTTATTGAAGGATGAGCAATTGGCAAACTTGTTGAACGTCATTGAGGTGAAAGACAACGAGATTGTATTGCAATACGAAAATGGCAACTTCAAAAACGTATTGCCTCCGGGAAGGTATGCGTTCTGGAAAGGATTAGTTGATTACACTTTTCAGAAGGCAGACTTGAGCAAAGTGGAAATCACAGAGAACATTGATCTGGAATCAGCCAAAAGAAAAGAATTAGTTCCTTATATCAGGGTGAGCAAAATCGATTCTTTCGAGAAAGGTATTTTGTTTATCGACAATAAGATGATCAAAGTATTAGAACCAGGAGAACACTACTTCTGGAAAAATGCGAAAGACGTTTCTGTTGCTAAAGCAGACTTGAGGCAATTGCAAATGGAAGTATCTGGTCAGGAAATTCTGACTAAAGATAAAGCCGCTTTGCGGATCAGCTTCTTCACTCAATACAAGGTGACTGATGTCATCAAAGCATTGATGGATAACAAAGATTACGAAAAGCAATTGTACATCCTGATGCAGTTGGCATTGAGGGAGTTCATCGGAACATTGTCTTTAGATGAATTGCTGGAGAAGAAGGACTCTATTTCTGCTTACGTGCTGGCCGCGTTGAAAGACAAGGCTGCCAACTTAGGGGTAGAGATCAGAGACTGTGGTGTGAGGGATATCATTTTGCCAGGTGAGATGAAAGAAATCATGAACCAGGTATTGATTGCCCAGAAGAAAGCTGAGGCCAATGTGATCATGAGGCGGGAAGAGACAGCTTCAACCAGAAGCTTGTTGAACACCGCCAAGTTGATGGAAGACAATTCCATGTTATTCAAATTGAAAGAAATGGAATACGTGGAAAAAATCACCGACAAGATCAACAGTATCTCATTGTCGGGCGGTAACCAGATCCTGGATCAGTTGAAGGATATCTTCGTTCCTAAAAAATAGTAAACGCTGATATTTCACAGAGGACGCCTTATCCAGGCGTCCTTTTTTATTAAAAGTTTTAAGATAAATTCGGCTGCGCAGAAAGAATGCGTAGAGCCGACAGACATTTGAGTCATTAAATAATAAGAACATGAAAGTAACAGGAAATGACCTAATAGCGATAGGATTTGAAGAAGGAAAGGCATTGGGGATGGCGTTAACTCTTGCAGAAGGCGAGCTGAGCAATCTCAATGAAAAAGAGCAACTTCACCTTTTTAAGCGCGTGTTACAAACTCCCGGAGAGTTTGCCAATGATGCACGTTTCTCTTCTTTAATTGAAGAACTGATCAAACCTATTGACTCAACGATCGCGCTCAACGAGCAAGCACAGGCCTATTCGATCTATGGATCGGACGCCATCGAGCAAGGTGCTTTGAATCAAATGGCTACCGCGATGAAACTTCCGGTTACAGTCGCAGGAGCATTGACGCCCGATGCACACCAGGGATATGGACTTCCTATCGGTGGCGTATTGGCAACCAATAACGCAGTGATCCCTTATGGCGTAGGTGTGGATATTGGTTGCCGCATGTGTTTGACTTTGTATGATCTCCCGGTTTCCATGATCGATGAAAAGAAAAAACAGCTGAAAAAGATGCTAATCAATAATACGCAATTCGGAACAGCCGTGTTCAAACAGCCTAAGGATCATGAGATATTTCAACGTACTGAATTCAATGATATTAAGATTGTAAAAGAATTGAAAGATCGCGCGTGGAAACAAATCGGCACATCGGGCGGAGGAAATCATTTTGTTGAATTTGGTATTGTGGAAATTTTGTCGACTGTGAATGAGTATAACGTTGCTCCCGGTAAATACCTTGCTTTACTTTCTCATTCGGGATCACGTGGTATGGGTGCTGCTATTGCTGCTCACTACACAAAGATTGCTATGGACGTAACCAAGCTTCCGCAGGAAGCAAAACACCTGGCTTGGCTGGATCTCAATACA
>JBGATZ010000433.1:0-4096 GCA_044228905.1 Cyclobacteriaceae bacterium
AATTGCCGGAATGATCCTGGCTGTTCCCGGAATTGGTATTGCAAAGATACTTTTCAGCTATTCACCTTCACTGAGACCGCTCGTAATCTTACTGGAAGATAAGTCGAGCGTAGATCATTCTACTCCAGTTGATCCACCAGCCAGTCCGGACCAGATCACCCCTTCTTAGTATTCCTTAACCGCAGAGACAGAGTTTACAGGATTTAACCTCAGATAATTCCGTGTCCTTTGCGGTTAATTTTTCTAACCAAGCTTCTCAATCACCAGATTATGATTCGTGTAAATACAAATATCCGCAGCGATGTTCAGGCTCTCCCTTACCATTTCTTCGGCTGTCAAATGAGGAGCATGTTTCTTTAAGGCTAAAGCTGCAGACTGCGCATACATGGATCCTGATCCGATAGCTGCTACCTGATGATCAGGTTCCAGCACATCGCCCGTTCCGGACAAGATCAGAATCTCATCTTTGTTAGCGCAGATGAGCATTGCCTCCAGCCTGCGAAGAAAACGATCCATGCGCCAGTCTTTAGCCAGCTCAATGGCAGCACGTTTCATATTACCTCCGTACGCATTGAGTTTTTCATCAAAGCGATCCAATAATGTAAATGCATCGGCAGTAGATCCTGCGAAGCCCGTAAGAATTTTTCCGTCCTGCAGCTTACGAATCTTCTTCACGTTGCTTTTTGCAATCGTGTTTCCCATCGTAGCCTGACCATCACCTCCAATGGCGATCTGCCCGTTGTGCATGACTGCTAATATTGTTGTTGCGTGTATCTTTTCCATGTTGTTCTTGTCAGATTGAGTTTATCAAAGCCTGATTGCCTTCGATAAACTCAGGCTCGACAGGTTTCCTTTAGAACGAAAAAGATCAAGTCCGGATTCCGGACTTGATCTAAATATTATTGAATTACTACCTGATATCTCAGATTAAAATGCGAACGGGATCTTCCAGCAAGCCTTTAAAGGTTTTGAGGAAGGCCGCAGCTACTGCTCCGTCTACTGCACGGTGATCACTTGATAAAGTTACCTTCATCACACTACCAGGTACCAGTTGGCCATTCTTCACTACAGCCGTTTCCTTAATTCCACCAATTGCAAGAATGCATGCATTCGGAGGATTGATGATGGCTGTGAATTCATCTACACCAAACATACCTAAATTGGAAACAGCAAATGTTCCGCCTTCCATTTCCGCTGGTTGAATTTTCTTATCGTGCGCTTTCTGAGCGAGCTCTTTTACTTCTACTGCGATATGTGACAATGATTTATTATCCGCAAAGCGAATCACAGGAACCACTAAACCATCTTTCACCGCTACAGCTACACCGATATGGATGTGCTTATTCTTGCGAAGCTTATCTCCCAACCACGCCACGTTCACGTCCGGATGCTGACGTAATGCAGCCGCAACTGCTTTGATCACCATATCATTGAAGGATATCTTCACAGGAGAAATATCATTGATGCTTTTGCGTGCTTCAATGGCTTTATCCATGTTGATTTCCATCGTCACATAGAAGTGAGGAGCAGTGTACATGCTTTCACTTAAACGCTTGGCAATCACCTTGCGCATTTGCGAAAGGTTCACATCTTCGAAACTTTCCTGTCCAACAACCTGAGGCAATACCACTGAAGGAGTTGCTGCTTTGCCAGACGAAGCTCCTGCTGCCGGAGTAGCAGATGGCTTATAATTTTCTACATCAGATTTAGTTACTCGACCATTGTCTCCGCTTCCTTTAATCTGAGAAATATCTACGCCTTTATCTTTTGCGATTTTCTTTGCTAATGGAGATGCCTTTAATCTTCCATTGGATGAAGCATCGTGAGACGTTGTTGCTGATTGTCCGTTTGATGAAGAGGTAGCTGTTTCAGCTGCTGGCGCGTCTGCTTTCTTCTGTTGAGCTCCGCCACCCGCTCCTTTCGCCTGGTGTGCCTTCAATAATGTTTCCCAATCAGCACCTTTTTCACCTACAATAGCAAGCACTCCGTTTACAGGCACTGCTTCTTTTTCCTTTGCTCCAATGTACAGCAGTGTTCCCGTGTTGTACGATTCGTACTCCATGGTTGCCTTATCGGTTTCAATTTCCGCCATTAGCTCTCCTGACTTCACGGAATCGCCTGTCTTCTTGTGCCATGCTGCAATAACACCTTCACTCATGGTGTCGCTCATTTTAGGCATCAGCACAATCTCTGCTTTGATTCCGGACGTATCAATAGCTTCAGCCACTGCTACATTTTCCTGTTTCGGTTCAGCTTTAGCCTCTGACTTCGTGTCTGTTTTTCCACCACTTTGCTGTGCGCCCGACAACAATGCCTGATAGTCTTCTCCCTTATTTCCTATAATTGCCAGTACACCATTGATTTGCACGGCCTCCCCTTCTTTTGCACCCAGATAAAGCACGGTGCCCGTGTTGAAAGATTCATAATCCATGGTGGCTTTGTCGGTTTCAATTTCCGCCATCAACTCACCCGACTTCACGGTGTCACCTACTTTTTTATGCCATTTCGCGATTACCCCTTCAGACATGGTATCGCTCATTTTGGGCATCCGTACTATTTCTGCCATTTTGATCTGACTATTAGTGATTTACAATTCAAAAAAAATGATCTCTTAGGAAAATCAACCCCACCTTCCGGAGGTGGGTTCAAAAATAACCGAAACAGCCCGATTTTCATTCGTTTCGAAGCCATTATTTGATATTCGGGCAAGATGCGGAAATATCAAAATCCAATGGTTCCCAGAATCACCTCTACTTTCGGAGATTGGATTTCAACTGCATAGGTGTAGCGAATCCCAAAGTTCCACTGAGGCAGGAAACGCATAATATTCACGTCAAATTTCAGTTCACCACCGATTGAGGTATATGCCTGACTCACACCAAATGATGCACTATTTCCTGCTGCATAATCCACAAAGGCATTTCCTCTTACGCGTTGAAAATTGACGAGTGGTCCAATGGCAATATCCGGATACCAAAGTGGCAGTGTGTAGTTCGCTGACATTGAATAAGTTTTCTCAAAACGTCCGATGGATTGTCCGCGTGGAAGTGGAATGGCGTTCCGGAAGGTATAATTATCCAATCCTTGGCTGGTACTTAAAATCACCCTGTCGATCTGACTTTGCTGATAGCCCCAGTATCCCCATAGAGAGTGGTGTTTGAAGAGGCCAGGGAAATAAGCAATTCCGTAGACTGAAAATTGCTGCCCGGAATAGTCCCCTCCGAAAGGAGTTGAGTTAATATTTAAATAAACGGCCTGTCCCCATTTACTGTTAATATCTCTGCGACTTTGCTTCAGCAAGCTGGAAGCAGTGATCCCAAAATGATTATAAAGCAAATTGCCATGATCCGTGTACTCACGATAAAAGGCCTGAGGTAAATTATAAGGAACCAGCCTCCCCTTGCCGTCAATACTGTTTGTAAATTGAGTGGTGTGGGTATATCCTACATTATTGAATACATTGATCTTACTGACATACTTTGAATGCGTGGTAAGCAAAGGTATACTGACTCCTCCTTCTACATTGGTTTCCTTCCATTTGAAAGTAAGATTTTGAACCGTAGTGACGGTATCGTTACCTGAAATGCGGCCATAACGAAAATCTCCCTCATCCACTGAACGATCGCCATTAGTGAATTTAAAATTGAGAACAGGATAGAGTGCCTGATAACTTATTTTCGCATTCCACAATCCGGTGCGTTCCGTGGCATCAAGCGAATAACCTCCGCTAATCGTAGTTGTGCTCAGCAAATCCTGAGAGATAATTCCAAAGTTTAGTCCGGTTAAATCTGAATTTACAAATGGCCCCCAACTATGCGGATTTATAATTCCTTTTAGTTTGCTGTATTTTATTGACGCATATGTTTGAGTTGGAATACTATCCAGCAGTCCCGGTCTGCCTTCTTGTTCCACCAAATGTTCATAGAATTTGATACTACTGTCCTTTACTTCATCTATTGGCTTCCAGTAAAAAGTATCGAATGGTATTTTCACTACATCAAATCCATCACGCGTTTGCTCGTTGTAGTAGATTGTTTGCCCGTCATTGGATACAGAAGGATTGTAGGCACCATATTTTGCTGATGTAATCTGGAAA
>JBGATZ010000434.1:0-4091 GCA_044228905.1 Cyclobacteriaceae bacterium
TAAGCGCGCGGCAAATTATAGATCACCTCACCGGTGAAATTGTTAGTCGTAGCATAACGAATTTCCAGGATGATTCCGGGAATGAATTTCTCAAGATTGACCAGTTCTTTTTCCGGATGTGCCTTTACACTTTCCTTGTATCCTTCGTAAGTAGTGGCCTTGAGGCCGTATTTATTCTGTGCCAGTAGTGTCATAGGCAGAAAAAAGAGAATGAGAAGATTTCTTTTCATTTAAGTTGAGTTAACTTTCTATCGAATTCAGAATCATGAAAATACTCAAAAGAATCCTCATTGGCATTGCTGCTGTTATTCTGCTCGTCATTCTCGCAGTAACGATTTACCTGCAAACACAGAAACCGAAATACTCAGGTGAAGTGACGTTGCAGGGATTAAAGAATGAAGTGGATATTCATTATGATGATTATGGCGTGCCGCACATTGTAGCACAAAATGCAGAGGATGCCTATTTCGCATTAGGCTATGCACACGCGCAGGATCGGTTGTTCCAGATGGAGATGCTGAGACGTGCCGCTGCCGGACGACTTTCCGAAGTATTGGGTCCTGACTTAATTAAAGTAGATAAGCTCTTCCGTACATTAGGAATCAATGAATTTGCGAAAGCACATGCGCAGCAGTTCTTAAGCAGCGATACAGCCGATTTTCAAAAGGCAGCACTGGCGTATCAAAAAGGAGTGAATGAATATATCCGTACGGGCAAAACTCCTTTGGAGTTTTCGATCATAGGCATTCCTAAAACAGAATTTACTCCACAAGACATTTATCTCGCAGTAGGTTACATGTCGTTTGGTTTTGCAGAAGGATTGCGTGCTGATCCCGTGTTACAGAAAATAAAGACTGAGTTGGGTGACGAATACCTGAAAGACCTTGCCATTCAAACTCCTGTTGATGCGGAACGAATAAAAAGTTTTCAGGGACCCGTGAAAACATTGAAGACCGATTCACTGATCTCTGCCATTGATGAAGCACTTGCTCAGTTACCTACTCCGTTGTGGCAAGGGAGCAATGGTTGGGTGATTTCCGGAGATCGTACTGCTTCCGGTTTTCCTATTCTTGCCAATGACACGCACATTGGATTCTCACAACCAGCGGTCTGGTATGAAGCACATCTTCAATATCCCGGATTTAATTTCTATGGTCATCATCTTGCTGGAATTCCGTTTGGCTTGCTAGGCAATAATGATTTCAGCGGTTGGGGACTCACCATGTTTGAAAATGACGACACCGATTTTTTCCAGGAGACTTTAAATCCGGATAATGCCAATCAGGTGAAGTTCAAAGATCAGTGGGAAGAAATTAAAACGCGAAAGGAAATTATTAAGGTAAAAGGTCAGCCTGATGTAGAATTGAATGTGCGATCAACCCGTCACGGAAATATCATCAATGGGATTCTTGGTGAGATGAAAGAAACGGACGCACCTGTTTCGTTGTGGTGGATCTTAACGCAGGAAGAGAACCATGCATTGCAGGCAGCGTATCAATTGAATCACGTCACCAACTTTGAAGAGGCGAGAACAGCAGCTTCGTTATTCTCTGCTCCGGGGTTGAATGTCATGTATGGCGATAAAGCCGGAAACATTGCGTGGTGGGCAGTAGCGAAATTGCCGATTCGTGCCCCACACATTCAATCGAAATTATTTCTGAATGGAGCTTCCGGTAACGATGAGCACCTTGGCTTTCATGATTTTTCAAAGAACCCACAGTCGATTAATCCACCCAACGGATTTGTGTATTCAGCCAACAATCAACCTGATACTGTAAATGGAATTTTGTTTCCGGGTTATTATTATCCGAAAGCACGCGCAGGAAGAATTATTCAATTGCTGAGTGAAAACAAGAAGTGGACGATGGAAGACGTGAAGAAAATGGATGTGGATGTCGTTTCTATTACACATCCTGCCGAAGCGAAGGTGATCGCGAACATTCTTCAGCAATCGAAGAATGAAAAATTCAAAGACATTGTTGAAACGTTACAAACCTGGGATGGCAATCATCTTCAAACCGATGTGGGGCCATCTGTATTTTATAATATGCTTTCGCAGATTATGTTTCTTGCCATGAAGGATGAGCTGGGCCAGGACGCATTCAAATCGATCATGGCTACTTCCATAGTTAAGAACTCGTATTTACAATTTCTGGAGAATGAGAACTCTCCATGGTGGGACAATGTGAAAACGAAAGAAGTAAAAGAAACCCGTCAGCAGATTATGGAGCAGGCTGCTGAGAATACACTTGCTATCTTAACGAAGACCAGCGGAGCAGCGGTGGATCAATGGACCTGGAATAAGATCCATACGATCACGCATGCGCATCCGCTTGCTGCAGTGAAGCCATTGGATAAAATTTTTAATGTAGGACCTTTTACTGTCGATGGTGGAAGTGAAGTGATCAATAATCTTTCCTTCTCGCTTGATACAACCGGATATTTTCCGGTGACGAGCGGACCCGCTTTGCGCAAGATCACCGACTTTGCTGATGTAGAAACAGGAATCACCGTATCACCAACGGGTCAATCGGGAAATGTAATGAGTGCACACTATTCCGATCAGGCAGAACTGTTTGCTACCGGACAATTCCGAAGCATGATTCCGCACAAGGAGGGAACAACAAAGAGAGTACTGAAATTAGTACCAGCCCAATGACCTTTCGACAGGCACTCTTTGTATTGATCGTAGTGCAGGCGGCAATCATTCCGCTGGCGATTATGCATCACGGCTACGCAATGGAGACTATGCAGGCCATTGCCCGCTACTCAGGAAGATTGTCGCTGGTGATCTTCAGTATTATTTTTCTTTCGAGGAAAGAAGGCTTCAACGCGAAGCAATGGTTATCTGAAAATTACTTTTTGATTTTTGCGATTGCTCACGGCATTCACCTGGCAGAGTTGCTGAGTTACCAATATCTCTCCGGTGGCACATTGAATCCATTGCGTGCATCGGGAGGCTTTCTGGCTTACGTTTTCATCTTTATCATGCCGTGGATTCAAACACGATGGAGAGATGGAGAACTCTCGTTGACTTCATTCACACGAATTGAATGGTTCTATCTGGGTTACATCTGGTTTATTTTCTTTCTCACCTATCTGCCACGGGTCATGCATCGGATGCCTCAAGCCGGTGGCACATACAAAGAACACCTGATCCTGTTGTTGTGGGTGTGCTTACTACCTGCGGTAAAGGTGCAAACCTATCTCTTCACGCAGCGGACCGCAAAAAAGTAAACGTCATTGCGAGGACGAAGGACGAAGCAATCTCCTTAAGTCTGTTGCACTTATTAGGGGATTGCTTCGTCATTCGCCAGTTGGCGAATTCCTCGCAATGACGTAGTTCTACAGTCTGTAGAAATTTTTCCCTTTTTAACTCTTGATTGAATTGAAAACGAGGCCACGCGCTCGTTTCTGGCTTTGTTTTATGCTTTGGCACTGTTATTTCAATGTATGGTGCATAACAAATTGAATTAACATAAACATTAACTACTATGAATACCACACTTAAAGTTGTTGGAGGCGTGCTTCTAGGAGCAGCAATTGGAGCGGGAATCGGATTGATGGTTGCACCTGCAAAAGGTGAAAAGGTGAAGAGCCTGTTGAAAAAGAAATCAAAGAAATATTCAAAGCAGGCATTGGATGCAGCAAGCGCATACATTGACGGCTTGAAAAAAGATTAAAATAAGAAAGTGGATCAGTATGCCGTAAACGGAAAGAACGGTATCGACACGGTAAGAGAATCCATTAAGCTTTAACAATATTGCGAGGGTGAGGGAAGGAATAGTATCACCCGTAAAACATTCTCGCTTTACCACAATGTCATTGCCGGTTTGATGTCATTCCGAGTGCAGCGAGGAATCTTCGTATACCACAAACTGTCAATGCAAAAATTGGTCATTCTGGACTGCTCTCTTCCCCGGAAGTGAGCCTTTGGGAGACCAACTCTCATCAATCAGCCCGTAAGCTGATGATCAAATAAATCAGGCGTGCATTTCGAGTGTTATTCAAGCTAACACGAGAAGAGCAGCCTGATTTTTTTTAAAGGTTTACCTTTGGACTAAGATTTTGATATTTAACTATTTAAATAT
>JBGATZ010000435.1:0-4698 GCA_044228905.1 Cyclobacteriaceae bacterium
GAACAACCGATAAAAGATCAGACAAATATCAATGTTCAATTAAAGAATGATGTATCACAATTAAGTGAAGTAGTGGTGGTAGGATATGGTACAAGTGATAATTCTTCAGAACCAGATTTCCCTACTGTTGTATTACCTGAACCAGCAGGAGGAAGACGCGCATTCAACAAATACCTTGAAGCGAACCTTCTGTATCCGCAACAAGCACTTGATAAAAAAATAGAAGGAAGAGTAACTGTTCAGTTTATTGTGAAAACGGATGGCCGCCTGGATGATTTCAAAGTAATAAAAGGAATTGGCGGAGGGTGCGATGAAGAGGTAATTCGCCTGATAAAAGTAGGTCCGAAGTGGTCGCCCTCACTCAATAGTGAAAAGCCCGTTGATAGCCGCATGAGAGTTCGCATGCGATTCAAATTGCCCAAATAGGCACATGGGTAGTTTTGCCAGTTATCATTTTATCTTTTAGCACATCTCTTTTCCCATTGCATATTAAACTTAGTTCATTGATCTTGGAAGCCAGTCCCGTTTTTATCTATGTCGAAAAAAGCCACTGCGAAAACTATTCCAAGAGAAATTCTCGATCTCATACGTCAGGAATTCAACTCTTCTGAGTTTAATTCATTACCCAGAGGAACGGGAAAGTGGAGCTTTATTCCTAACCTCCAAAAGGCTTTGCAGAAGTTCGTTGAGGATCATAAAGCAGACTATCCAGATTTATGCGTACAATACCCTAAAGGTCCAACAGAAGATTTATTAAGGCGAGCATTTAATCTGAAGAGCCCTCCGGGTGCAACCAAATCGCTACGCGACTTGCTTTGCTTTTATGCCACGCAGGGGAAACACGATTGGAACTCTACCCTCTCTACTTTTTACAATGACAAATTCTCTTCCTTACTGGATAACGATAAAAGCGAACCGGTGATAGCTGCATCACCCATAACCACACCAAGCATTGACACATTCGCTTCGAAGATTGCCGAATTGCTACTGGAGAAATTATCAGCTAAGGAAATAGAAATTGTAAAGAAGCAGATTCAGGATGAAGGTGTGATGGGTGAGTTTATTGAAAATGTTCCTTCTCATAATGATCCGGATAAACCGGAATTCCCACCGCGGCCTTTTTATACGCCCAAGTTTCCTGCTTCTTCCACCTACAAAATTCAAGTTCCCGGGTTCACCAATGTTTGGTTAAAAGACGAGAGCACCAACCCCACAGGCACACACAAGGACCGAATGGCCTGGGAAGTTTTGATCAAAGCGAAGCGGTACAACATCAAGGAAATTTCATTGATTTCATCAGGCAGTGCCGCGGTAAGTATTCAGCACTTCTTCAACCTGTATGGAGTTTCAACTGTATTGAAGGTATTGGTTGATCAAAATATGAACCCGCAGATCAAGGCTCACCTTACTAAGATTGGCTGCAAGGTTTACGAAACAGATTTGTCGCGCAAATCACTCACAGGAAAAGAGATAAAAGAACTCACAGAAAATTCTCAGGGAATTGATATCACCTATCGTGAAATACTGGACCGATATAACGACAATTATTACGACTGGCTTTCGTACGAAATTCTCAATGAGAACCCGACCCACTGCTTCATTCCATTTGGCACGGGAGATCTTTTTATTAATGTGTTAATCATTGCAGAACGTGAATTCAATAATCGTATTTACAAGCACGATCCGCGTTTCAGAGGCGACATCAATCTTATCGGCAATTGTAATTTTATTGGAGCTACTACTCACACATCCAATACCCGGATGGACAAACTTTTTTCTTATCATGTGCCTTCGCTGAAAGATTACAATAGTTACCTCGCCTCATTGATTGAGAATAATCGCATAGGACACGCATCGGGCATTCTGGATGTGGAGGAAGAGTACGTGGAAGAGGCATTGTCACTTGCACGTGACCTGAAAATCAGTTGCGAACCCAGCGGAGTAGCCGGACTTGCACTTCTTTTGCAAAACAGAAATGATATTCCTAAAGATGACAAAATTCTAATTGTCAATACCGGAAAGACAAATTACCACGACAGCATTGTCAGGTAGTTATGCCCTTCAGAGAAAGTCTCAATTACCTGCATTATTTTGAACGAAATATGGCTATCCACATGTAAATCAGCCTTTTTGAATCCATTATTATTTCTACTTTTAGGGCTTATTAAAATTAGAAAAACTGCCCCGGGCAGATGACCTAACCTAAAACCTCACATGAGTTTATTTATTAAAAAACCACTGGAACAGTTACTCGCCCAGAGCGATGGCGAAAAGGGATTAAAGCGAACCCTGGGGCCGGTGAACTTAATCGCTCTCGGTATCGGAGCCATTATCGGTGCCGGACTTTTCGTTCGTACTGCTGCTGCTGCTGGTGACGCTGCCGGCCCTGCCGTGGTGATCTCTTACATTATCGCTGGGATAGGCTGTGCATTCGCAGGGCTGTGCTATGCTGAATTCGCGTCCATGATTCCAATTGCAGGTAGTGCTTATGCCTATGCGTATGTAACCATGGGAGAATTTGTTGCCTGGATTATCGGGTGGGCTTTAGTATTGGAATATGCACTCGCTTCTGCCACCGTTTCAATTGCCTGGAGTGAATACCTGAATAATTTATTAGGGGGAGCCATACCATATCAATGGTGTCACTCCCCGATGGAAACTTCATTATCAGGTGTGCAGGGAATTGTCAACTTACCTGCCGTAATCATCCTGGCCATTCTGACCTTGATCCTGATTAAAGGAACACAGGAATCAGCAAATGCTCAATGCAATCATTGTGTTTGTAAAGTTTCGGATCGTACTTATTTTCATTGCTCTTGGATGGGAAGTTTCATTAATGATGGAAACTTCTCATGTATCTTTACTATCCCTGAAGGTACAGCAGGTCATGAAGCATGGAACTCAAGGGATGGAGGTGTGTTTGGAGGTGCTAGGTATTGTATTCTTTGCCTTCATCGATTTGATGTGTCTACAGCAGCAATAGAAGCAAAATCCAAAGCGCGATATGCCAATCGGAATTTTAGGATCGTTGCTGGTTTGTACTATTCTGTTTGTATTGTTCTCTCACGTATTGACAGGTATTGCCAACTGGCAGGAATTTAAAATTGCTGGTATGAAGCATTCTATTATGCAATCAAGACATACATGCCTGGTTATGAGTGGTTGGCAACATTGATTACAGTAGCGATTCTTGCAGGTTTCTCTTCCAAGGTAATCCTTAAGGATGTTGATGGGGCAATCCGTGTATTCTATTCAATGTCAAAGATGGCCTGGTTCCGGGCATTCTCTGAACTGTATCCTAAATCTGCACTCCGTTCAAAAATCAAATGATTACTATTCATATTCGTGAGCATTATTTTGGCATTTATTCCGGGCAGCCTGGCTGGCGACTTAACAAGCTTCGGAACATTATTCGCTTTCGTACTCGTATGTGCTGGCATCTGGGTTATGCGAATCGCGAATCCGGATACTCCACGTCCTTTCAAAACGCCATTAGTACCACTTGTACCTATATTAGGTGTATTGATCTGTGGTGGTCTTATCTACGCATTGGATTCTTTCACCCTGATGACTGCATTTATCTGGATGGCATTAGGATTGGTAATCTATTTCGTTTACAGTAAGAAGAACAGCACGCTGAGAAAAGGACAGAATTAAGTCTTAGCTAATCAGGTATAAGAAAAGTCGTGATCATCTCCTGATCACGACTTTTTAGTTTAAAGCTTCATCAGTGATAGTAAGTGTAGTACCACTTACCTGAGTTCGATACCTTCTCAAAGGCTGCCAGGCCTGGCCACCTGTAGGGCTGCCATCATTGAATGAGAAGTTGGAATTGCAACAGGGATCTGTCATATAGAGACCTGATGAGTGAATGTTCACAGTTGCACAGGCTTCATTTGGATGAAATGAACAATTACGCTCAAAGGCGTTGAATGAAAACGCATTTACTCTATAGATAATGATTCCCCTTACCCCGCCTTTCTCCTCTTTAAATCCGCCATCGGTGCGAAGACCAATATTGGATGGCAAATTGATATCTACCACAATACTCGGGAAAGATGCAATTGGAATAGGATCGTCCATGGGGCCGCTATTGCAGGCTGTAAGAAGAAGCAATACGTTTACAATCATTTTTTCCTTAATCATGATCTGCTGCTTTATTAAATCCACCTGAGTTTCAGTTCACAATTATTTTCGTGGCAATTCTGAAATCTGACTTTCCCTTTAAAACAACAAGATACATTCCTTTTGGATAGTTGCTCATATCTAAAAGAATAGCTTCCTGCTGAGGATGAACAAACAACTTTTCAATTTGTTTCCCCAACATATCATGAACTTCTAACTGGTAGATGTCTTTATCTTTCAGATTACGAATATTCAATTCTCCGTGTGTAGGATTAGGGAAGATGGAAACAGAAGTAGCCCCTTGTTCGAGGCCTGTTATTTTATTTTCCTTAGTGGTGAAACTCCATGTTTGCGACCATACTCTGGAAGAGGCATTGGATACGCTCACACGCCAAAAATAAATCGTTAGATTATCCAATGAATCCGACAGAGTGAATTCTGGATTATCCACCTCCGTATTGAGAATAAGGTTAGTAAAGCTTTCATTTTTACTTAACTGAAAAACATACCGGTCGCCACTGTTTTTTTGTTTCCATGAAAAAGCGGGATTTAATCTTATTCCAATTGCCTGAT
>JBGATZ010000436.1:0-4078 GCA_044228905.1 Cyclobacteriaceae bacterium
TGCCTGTCCATCATGAAAGAGATGGGGCATCTTGATCTTGAGTCGCGAATAGGAAAAGCTCCGGGCGGATACAACTATCCGCTGGCGGAGATCGGAGTGCCGTTCATTTTTATGAACGCAACATCCACACTGCGCGACATGACAACCATCATGCACGAAGGCGGTCATGCGGTTCATAATTTCCTGACCAAGGATCTTGAACTCAACGATTTTAAATCACCGCCCATGGAAGTGGCCGAACTGGCGTCCATGTCAATGGAATTAATATCCATGGATCACTGGGATATTTTCTTTTCCGATAAAGATGAATTGAAACGTGCCAAACGCGAACATCTGGAAGACCTCATTGAAACATTGCCCTGGGTAGCGACCATCGATAAATTTCAGCACTGGATTTATGAGAATCCCACGCATTCCCATGATGAACGCAAATCAAACTGGATAAGAATCTACGATCGCTTTGCGGATAAGACGACCGATTGGTCCGGGCTGGAAGAAGGCAAGAATTACCTGTGGCAGAAGCAACTTCATTTGTATGAAGTGCCGTTTTACTATATCGAATACGGCATGGCCCAGCTGGGTGCGATTGCCGTGTGGCGCAACTTCAAGAAGAATAATAAGAAAGGATTGGAAGGTTATCGCAATGCATTAAGCCTGGGATACATGCGTACGATTCCAGAAATATACCAGGCAGCCGGAATCAAATTTGATTTCAGCAAAGCATATATCAAGGAGTTAATGAACTTCGTTCGCGAAGAGTTAGCGAAGATCTAGCCACGGCACTTATCAAGGAGGTCGCTCAATTGGGCGGCCTCTTCTTTGGTCAACGGAACCTGAAGCTCTTCGCGTTCGTCAATCAATAAGTCGATTTTATCCAGAAGGGCAAGACCTTCGTCTGTGATGGTTACATCGGCAGCACGTTTGTCGCTGGGGCACACTGTTTTTGCGATCAGGTTTTTCTTTACTAACCGATCCAGCAAGCGGGGAATATCTGAGTTGCGATCCAGCATTCTCGATTTAATTTCTACTCCTGAAATTTTATTTGGACGCTGACCACGAAGGATTCTCAGGATGTTGAACTGCGAAACGGTAATTCCATATGGCTTGAAAAACTCCTGTTGCTTTGACAGCAGCCAGTTGGCAGTGAAAATTAAATTAAGACCCGCCTTCTGATGAGGAGTTCTGAATTTAGGTTGTTTGATTTCGTCTTCGATTTTCATCGTGTTCAATTTACAACTTGTTTCAGATTAAAGGCCATCGGGAGAATTATTTTGATTCAATGAAGAACGAATCAAAATAAAAGGCTCACGATAAATGTCTCAGACTGATACATTCATCGTGAGCCTCTGAGTTTATTATTGCGCTTTATTCAACTCAATTTTTATGTTCAATGTAACTTCATCGCTTACTACCGCGTTTCCGTCCTGCATTTTGCTTGCCCATTTCAGATTGTAATCCTGACGGTTGATTTTTCCAGCCAGTTTAAATCCGGCCTTTACTCCGCGACCTGTATCTACCGTGCCACCATAAGTCACATCAAACGCCACATCTTTGGTTACGTCTTTCAATGTGAGCTTACCTTTCAATTGGTATTTGCCACCTGATTTAGACAACACTCCTTTGAAGGTGATGTCAGGAAACTTTTCAGCTTCAAAAAAGTCAGGCGACTTCAGGTGCTTGTCTCTGTTTTCATTGTCGGTGTCAATGGATGCTACCTTTGCGGTAAAGTCTACCTCTGCTCCGTCAAAGTCAGCATTTTTGCTCACGATCTTTCCATCAAAATCTTTGAAGTTTCCTTCTGTTTCAGACACCACCATGTGGATTACGCTGAAGCCGATTTTGGTATGTGGCTTGTCGATGGTCCAGGTAGTTTGTGCATAAGAAGCACCAGCCAATAGCACGAGTGCCAGTAAAGTGTTTAGTTTTTTCATGGTTTTTGAAATTGTTTACTAATTAACAAAGAATTGGAATTACATGTGAACACATATAATGGATTTTTTAATCCAAAGATTGAGCCAATTCTTAGAGTGTGTGAAGGTAGAAATCTAAAACCAATTTTTTATACTCGTTTGACCACCCCTGACCGTCAAACAACGTAATTTTTTCGGTTTTGGAGATTGCCGGTTGCCGCACGAATTCAAGAAGCCATCGTTCCTGAGGCTTATCTTGTTTTGTAAAGAAGGCAGCCTGCCGGCTGCAATACAGTCCCTGAAACTGGGCCAGCGTGATGAACGCATTTCCTTCTTTCACGGGAAGAACCACGGCAAACTTTCCTTGTTCAGCAAGTAAACGGGTAGCGGATGTCAGAAGATCTTCATAGGAAAGGGTAGGAGTATGACGTGCCGCGGTCCGCTTATCAGAGGGTGAATGAAGACTATTTTTAAAATAAGGCGGGTTGCTGACAATCAAATCATACTTCAGAGGTGAAGAAAAATCCTGAATGGAAGAATGGTGCACCGTTATTTTTTCTGACCACGGTGAATTCGTTATGTTTTCTTTCGCTTGTTGTGTGTCTTCCGCACCGATTTCAACCGCATCAATGGTAGCAGTTGTTTCAGAACGCTGAGCCAGCATCAGTGCAATCAATCCGGATCCTGTACCGATATCCAAAATCCGATTTGCATTGCCTGCATCGGCCCAGGCCCCAAGCAAGACACCATCTGTGCCTACCTTCATTGCACATCGGTCATCCGCTACACGAAATTGCCTGAACTGAAACATGAGGAATGAACGGAACTTCTTACGTTAAAATATTATTGACGGGCTGAAGTGCCGGGGGTAACTCTTTTTCGTCAAGCATTTCACGAAGATCAATTTCAATGGTGCGACTCATTGCCGTAATGGGTACATCATTCGGTCCTCCTTCAAACGGATTCTCCGTGACTTCACCTACACGCTCCATCACCAGGAATACCCAGCTGATGATGACACTAAACGGAATCGTCAGCCAGGGCTCCCAGTCGCCCAGTTTCTGAAATTCATTCAACATGCCATAGGGAATCAATGCAATGAACAAGCGTACAAACATCTGGTTGATGGTAGCGAATTGCCTCGGGTAGGGGAAATTTTTTATCCGTTCGCATCGCCCTTGCTGATCGTACAAATCGACTAATAGTTTTTCCAGCTCTACGTAATTAAGCGGTTCGATGCGACCTTGTTCTTTGAGTTCCTTTAATTGTTTGGATTGTAAGTTGATGATGTGTGTAGCACGATTCTTTTTTGAAAGAACATATTGTTCGTCTTCTTCAGATAAATACGGCTTCAGTTCTTTTTCCAATTCCTTGTTCCATTCATCAATCGTATACCGTTTGGCGTATTCCTTGTTGGCGGGATCATCCTTGATGCCTTCCCACGCTCTTGATTCTCTCAACTGAAACCGCAACGCAGTGAGCCAAGCAATATGCCGGTAGATCAGTTTCTTGTGCAGTGCTTTTGCCTCCTCTGCATTCGGAGAAGTCACGAAATGATTGGACATGATGCCCCATGAACGACTACTGTTTACAATGGCTCCCCAGATTTGCCGTGCCTCCCATGCGCGGTTATACGTTTGTGTGTTGCGAAAGCCCACGAGGAATGCCGATGCTGTACCGACCAGTGCAATAGGCACCCATGGCATGGCCAGCCACTCCCAATGCAGTAACTGAAACAACAGCGTAGGAGTGGCAGCAATGGCGGTAAGCCACAGCAGTTCTCTGCGTGTCCAGTAAACAAATTCCCTTAATGAGTAACGCTTTCCTGCGTGCATACGAAAATGATTCAGTTGTTAATACGAAGCCTGACCAATATCCAGCCGGTGAATTTTTCCACCGGCATTAATATGAAATTTGAAATACGTTTTGAAATCGCCCCACTGATCGGAATGAAACTGACCAAATACATCCGATCCGTTGTTTTCTACTTTATCAATGCTCACAAACCGTTCGTGACCCATTGCTTTCTTAAAGAAAGAATGAAAATCCATTGGGTTGCCATCATCATACAACGAAACATCAGCAGTAAACAAATCAAACCAGGCCTTACCGTTGCCCGCATTCAATGCTTCGATGGCAGATCTCACAATCGGATTAGTCAGCAGTGA
>JBGATZ010000437.1:0-5044 GCA_044228905.1 Cyclobacteriaceae bacterium
TTTGTTATGCGTAACAATCACAAACTGACTGTCTTTACTAAAGTTACGAATGATGTTGTTGAATTTGTCAATGTTTGCATCATCCAAAGGAGCATCCACCTCATCGAAAATACAGAAAGGAGCAGGCTTCAATAAGTACATTGAAAATAACAATGCCGTGGCGGTCAATGTCTTTTCTCCTCCCGAAAGCTGATTGATTGTCAGCGGACGTTTCCCTTTCGGTTTTGCAATGATGTCAATATCAGACTCCAGTGGTTTACTTGGTTCAACCAGTCTCAAGTCACATTCGTCACCTTCAGTAAACAATGACCGGAATACGCGAATGAAATGGGTTTTGATTTCATTGAATGCCACCATGAATGTCTCACTGGCCACACCTTCAATTTCATTGATGGTTGACAGGAGGGAATCCTTGGCTTTTAATAAGTCGTCCTTCTGAGTAAGGATGAAATCATTTCGTTGTTTGATTTCAGTGTAAGCTTCCATTGCCATTGGGTTAATCGGCCCCATGTTGTCCAGTCGCTCACGTATTTTCCCTACCTGTTCACGTATCTTGTCTTCATCTGCTTTTAGCAAAGCTTCTGTTTCTTCCGGTGTGCCCTGACCAAGTACGGAATCAAGGTCAACGTTAAACTCGACAGAAAGACGTTCTTTCACGGAGTTCAATTGCAGCTTACTTTCATTCACCTGTACCTGCAGATCCATGAGCAGTGAATCAATATTCTGACGCTGATGAGAAATGTCGCGCAGGTCTTTTTCGAACTGATCAATTTCTCCTCTGCTTGAATAATATTCTTTTTCTGCCTCTTTCAATCCTTTCTCCATTTCTTCCTTCTCGGTATACATGGCGATCAGATCCTCATCGCTGTTTTGTGAGGTCTCAATGATGAGCTTTATCTCGTCTTCATTCTTTTTAGCTCCTCGGTATTGACACTCACGCGCTGGATGCTTTGATCCATTGACTCCTGCTTGAAACGAACTTCCTGCTCTACGCTCTTCACTCCTGTTCTCCTGCTGATGGAAGAATATGTTTTGTTCGTTGTACGAAGATGACTTCTGACTTAATAACTCATTTTGAGCAGTAAGATCCAACAGTAATTGCTTTTAGTTTTCTTCCTGTTGAGTTAATTCCAGTTGCGCATGTTGTGCCTTTGGCTTCATGTCATCCAACTCGGTCAAAAGAGTGTCCACTCTCGAGAATATCCTCTTTGCGCAAGTCGGCATTGTTAAGCATGTGTGCAAACTGTTCCTGCTTGAATTGCGTACAGAGATGTATTCATCATTCTCAGCTTGATGGCATTTTGCGCTTCTTCGATTTGTTGCTTCAAGGTGTTGTTACGCAGCCGCTCCAATTCACGCTGACGGTCCAGCAATGAATTACGTACTTCTTCAACCTTCTTGGTGTATTCTCTGATTTCCTTATCAGCTTTTCAAGATTCTTCGCTCTACCAATTTTCTTTCCCTCCGAATAGACCAACAGACCCGCCAGATAAACTGAACTTGCGTTTCGTTACTTTTCCACTTTTGGTGATGAAGGTATTATCATCGCCCACGGGTAAACCAACACATCACCTTCGTAGATATAGACCTTATCCAGAATGAATGACATGAGCTGATACTTCGGATCAAACTCAATGATCTGAGTGGCAGGGAACGCATTCGGATACATTTGAATGGAAGAGGAGGCAAACTTTTCAAACGCATCTAGAATAAAGAAATTGGCCTTGCCCTTACTTGCATCACTCAGGATGTTAATAGCTTCATAAGCTTCCGCTTCATGCTCAACGATATAATAGTTGAGATAAGGTTCAAGATAGTTTTCGATCGATACGCGATATTCTTCACTGGTCGAGATGATATCTGACAGGAGAGGAGCATTCTTCGTCCAACCTACATTTTTCTTTAAGAACTTGATCGCTTCGGGGAATCCTTCCAGATTTTCAACCAATGACTTTGTCAGTTGATATTCATTCTGACGGGAGTCCAGTTTGCGGCCGGTCTCTGTCATTTCTTCACGAATCATCTCGATGGTTTTTTCCAACGAGGTTATGCGTGAGAGTACTTCTTCTTCTTCGTTCTTTAAACGATCGCGGTAATTGTTCTTGCTGTTGATTTCTTCCTGTAAAAGCACCAGTTTTTTCTCAAACTCAGCAAGGCTCGCGCTCTGTTGATTGGTGTCGGACGCGGTGCGTTCAAGTTCCTGTTTAAAAGTGGATACCTGAATTTCACGAATTTCAACAGCTTTATTGATTTCGAAAAACTCTTCCTGACGAGAACGATGCAGTTGTCTCAAGGCATCAGCTTCTCCCTGTAATGTATAGGTAGCTGCCTTTTGTGATTCATAATCATTCTTCAGCGCAGTTACTTTGTCGGTAATCTCCTGAAGAATAGCCTGAGCTGATTCTCTTTCGGTTTCAAGACTTTGAATACTGAAGCGCGCACGTTCACTGCTCTTCTTATCCTGATCGATTTGATCTCTCAGGTTAGTAGCCCGATCATTTAACGAACGAAGCCGCTCGTTCTTAATCTGTTTGTCACTTTCATATTGGCGAACCTTGGAAACATGCTCGTTGATCGATTTTTGTCTGGAGGAAAGTGTTTTTTCTTTTAACACCAGATCTGCTTTCGATTTTTCGATAAGCGCTTCTTTCTCCGCAATCTCAGCTGTCATTTTTAGTTTGCGATCGCTTTCGGTCTCAACCTGTTTGTTGATGGAGCTGAATTTTTCCTTTTGCTTATTCACCACAACCTTCGCCAGGTGAATGCTCTTCTCTTTGTAATCTTCTTTGACTTTATAATAGGTCTCCGTTTGCTTCGCCTGCTTTTCCAGGCTCTTCATATTTTTTTCTATTTCGAAAAGAAGATCTTCCACACGTTCCAGATCCGTGTCGGTATCCTCGAGTTTCTTTAAAGTTTCTTTCTTGCGTTTCTTGAATTTAGAAATACCGGCAGCTTCTTCGAAAAGCGTCCTTCTGGAATTATCACGGTCATTCAAAAGGTCATCTACCATTCCCAGCTCAATGATTGCGTAGCTGTTAGAAGCCACACCTGTATCGAGAAAGAGGTTCGTAATGTCTTTTAGCCGGCACTCCACACCATTCAGGAGATATTCACTTTCACCTGACCGATATAATCTTCTGGTAATTGTTACCTGAGAATATTCAGTGGGGAGGAGGTTCTTTGTATTGTTAATGGTGAGAGAAACTTCCGCCATCTGCTGAGGTGATCTTCCGCTTGTTCCGTTGAAAATAACGTTCTCCATTTTTTCAGAACGTAATGCGCTGGTCTTTTGCTCACCCAATACCCAACGGATCGAGTCTACCACATTGGATTTACCGCAGCCATTAGGCCCTACAATACCTGTAATTCCCTCATCAAAATTGATTACAACTTTGTCGGCAAAACTTTTAAAACCTTTAACCTCCAGCTTGGATAACTGCATTTCTCTAAAAGATAAATAGTGGTTGAAATTACTTCTCAGGGCTTTGGTTCTCGCTATCAGAGCATTAGCTCTCAAAAATGATTCGAAATGGCCTCGATACCTGATTTGTAAGTCGGCAAAGATAGCCGCAGCCCTGTCATTTGAAAACTTTGCCTATTCCAATTCATCCACATTTTATCCCGAGGTTAGCCACATTTTAAAAGTCATAATTTTTATATCTTTGACTTATCTATGGGCATCTCATTCTGGATCTGGTTGGCAATCATTGTGGTTTCTTTCATTGTTCGTTCGAGCAAGAAGAAGACTCAGCATCAAGTGCCGGACACACGCGATGATTCGGGTTCGCAGCGACCTGAGTTCAACCCGAAACCGGTCACTTTTGAGGAGCTTTTGAGAGAAATTCAGGCATCTAAAACACCAGCTCAACCAGTAGCGGTTCCTAAAAAGGCCGAGTACGTGGATTATGATGAGGATTTGGAGGAAGAGGAGAAGGACTTAGAACAGACCACATACAATCATCGCAACGATAGCTCCATTTACGAAACGTATGAAAGAGCTAAGCAGGAAGCATTCGCTAAGCCTTCACTTGAAGAGACGATGAAGCTGAAAGATACCGACATGACTTTCGGGCAATTCAAAGGCTATCAGCATGTTGAGCAAAAAAGCCACGCTTCGGAGATCTTGAAGGATTTTCATGATCCGGAGGGATTCAGAAAGGCTTTCATAATGAGTGAAATACTTAAAACTAAGTTCTAAAAGTTACTTTTTTGATTAAAACATACTCGGATTGGGGTAAGGAATTTTTTGCGTAATAGATTTTTGCCGTAAACCCCATCTTTACTTGATCTAAATGGTTACAAAGTGTTTTTGAAGGTTATTTATAATTGCGTAATTTTTTGAATTATTTATTGAGATAAACCCAGTAAAGTGCTTACTCGTCAGCTTTTTAAACTAGAATTTAGTCCAATGACCAACAGGAAGTTTATGTATAAACTTTGTTTTTTTGTCGTTTTCCTCTTTCTCTCCAGTGCATCCTATGCACAGTGCAAAAACTCAATCTCACTGAAAAAGGTTTCCAATGAGACAAAATCAGGTAAGGGAGGGGTAATTGATGTGTTGGTAAACGGCTCCGGAGCGTATGTGTGCGTTTTGAATATCGAAAAAGGAAGCGGCCCTGAAAAAATCAGTGAAAAGCGGGGAACAGGAAATTCAGTGATCCATTTTGAAAAACTGGAAATCAATGAAATCTATCAGGTACAGGTGGAATTCCTGAACGAGGATAAGACTCATTGTAAAAAACTGGTAAAGCCATTAATCACTTTTGACGTTGAATGATATGAAGAATTTTATACTAGTATCATTCTTTGCTTTTCTGTTTCTGGGATTATCTCTGAAATCTAATGCCCAATGTACGGGCACGGCTATCACAAGTTTCTCCCTTGGAACAGTCTCAAATGTAACGTGCAACGGAGGAAGTAATGGCTCCATCCAGGCGAATCTTGTTGGTGGTCAGCCTCCATTTACCTACACCTTGTTTTTGTCAAGCGGAAGCGGTGACTCCCAGGTAGATATTGTTACCAATACAAACAGTCAGACGGTTAC
>JBGATZ010000438.1:0-4057 GCA_044228905.1 Cyclobacteriaceae bacterium
GTTAGATAATCTGGAATTGAATAAACTCGAAGAAAAAGCATTCACATTGTCCTACGTTCTGGACGGAAACAATAAAAAAGCCGGCAACCGATAATCGGTCCCGGCTTTCTTCTTAGTCCTTAGTCCTACTTACTCCTACTTTTCAGTTCGATTTTTTCACTGAACCACCACTGCTGGCATTGGTGTTTGTCTTATTCGGACTTCCACGATATCTAATACTTCCTCCACTGCTTGCCTGGGCGTCAAGCGATTTACTCACCGCTATCTTCGCACTACCCGCGCTGGATACAGAGGCCTCCACATTTTCGCAATCGAGATTGTACGCATCAATTGATCCGGCACTGCTTGCCTCCACTCGTAACGACTTGGCTTTACCTTCCAGAGTAGCATCTCCTGCACTGGATACATCTATTGAAACCGATTCTGCATCAAGACTAATTTCAACTGATGCTGCACTCGAAGCATTGATCTCCATGGAAGTTGCCTTAATCGTTCCTTCTGAAAAAACATTAGCTGCGGAGGAAGAAGATATCCGATCGATGTTCACATACGTAACGTAAACTTTCACCGAACGCTGGTTTCTATAGTTACCGTCTCTCATGTGTACACGAAGAGAACTACCTGACAATTCGGTAAGCACATCAGACAGGCTTACACCCGTTACTTCAACTTTAACACTTTCCTTTTCTCCTTTTTTCAGATACACATCAATTGCCTCTCCTACCTTCACTCCTTTGAATGGGCCAATCGCCCGAGTCTCGCTCTGCTGAGCGAATCCTGTTAAAAACGAAAGGCAAAATAAAATAATCAACGCCTGGTTTCTCATAATAAACATATTTGTACTAATGACAGAGGTCAGATAAAACCGTTGCTTCCTGCGTGCTGTCATAACCTGATTTTTTTTGGTAGATGTAAGAATTAAGCTAATTTTAATTAAATTTCCTTTCTGGATCGTCTAATTTCGCACAAAAATAAAATCTTATTATGATTAAAGAACAGCTTAACGTTTTGATCAACCTGGCTGCCAGCGATAGTAAAGTAGCTGAAAAGGAAGCCAAAGTTATCCACATGATTGGTCAGGCTAACGGGATTTCCAGGGAAGAAGTTGATTCGATGATGAAAACCCCTAAACCTATCGGAGATCTTTCTGCATTTTCTGAAGATCAAAAATTTGAAAACCTCTATCACCTGATCCAATTGATGAAGAGTGATGGACACGTATTTAAGAGTGAGATTCATTTCTGTGAGCAAATTGCCGAGAAATTGGGCTATAAAAAAGGAGTAGTTGCAGAACTTTCTTCACGCATCTATAGCGATCCAAGCATTACTTCTGATCGTAAACTTCTGATCGAGCGTGCCAGCAAATTCTTAAAATAGATTTTTGATTTAATAAAAATCAAAAAAAGGGAATCCATAACGGATTCCCTTTTTTTGTTGAGCTTACTTCACCTTGGTATAAACCACTTTTCCTCCTACTACTGTCATCGCTATTTCTGTACTCAACAGCTCGTTATCAGGAATACTCATGATGTCTTTCGAGAAGACGGTAAAGTCAGCCAGTTTTCCGGCTTCAATAGATCCTTTGCTTTTTTCTTCAAACTCTCCAAAGGCTGCATCCAGTGTGTAGGATCTCAATGCCTGAGCGCGAGTCATCTTTTCTTCCGGTTCAAATCCTCCTGTAGGCTCTCCTTTTAACGTCTGGCGGGTAACAGAAGCATAAAAACTGGCCACCGGGTTGATCGGTTCTACCGGTACGTCAGTGCCATTAATCACTTTTGCTCCCGACTTCAGTAATGATTGCCACATGTAAGCTCCTTCTTTAATCCGCTTCTCTCCCAGCCGCTCAATTGCCCACGGACGATCAGAAGATAAGTGTATCGCCTGCATTGCGGGAATGACACCCAGCTGGCCAAAACGCGGAATGTCTTCAACGCGCAAATGCTGCGCATGCTCAATGCGAAAGCGGTGATCTTTGGATTTTTCAGGATTAGCTTTAAAAGCAATTTCATAACGATCCAATATTTCCTTGTTGGCACGATCGCCAATGGCATGAGAACAAACCTGGAAGCCATACTTCAATCCCTCCTGAGAAGTCTTCATGACTGTATCCATTGGCAGTGTAGCCATCCCTGAGAAATCAGGACGGTCAGTATAAGGTTCCATCAGCCATGCACCTCTTGATCCCAATGCTCCGTCACAATTGAGTTTAATTGAACGAACAGTAACCCAATGAGATGAATCGATATCCGGACCTTTTTTGAAATATTCATAAATCAAGTCGCGATCAAAACCGGTAATCATCACATACAATCGTGTATTGAGTTTCCCTTCTTCTTTAAATTTTTTGAAGAGATTAATGTTTTCTCTGGAAGCACCTGCATCATGAAAACTGGTAATCCCATTACGTGCACAGGCTGCAATGGCCAGCTCCAGTGCCTGAATATCCGTCTCTTCGGTTTCATCGGGAATGTGCTGTGAGATCAAACCTTGTGCACGCTCATTAAAAAGCCCTGTTGGATTACCTAACGGATCGCGAATGATCTCTCCTCCCTCACCTACTTCTTTACCCAATTTCTCAACCGACAATTGATTCACTCCGGCAAGTTGCATCGCCTTGGCATTAGCAAAGCCAGCATGACCACTTGCATGACGAAGGAACACCGGATTATCCGGTGATACGGCACTCAATGCCTGATGCAAAGGAAACCCATTGATCATTTTAGCTGGCTTCGTATCCCACTTATCCTGGTGCCATCCGCGGCCAATAATCCATTGCCCCGGCTGCGCTTTGGCTACCGCCCCTTTCACGCGCTCTACAATCTCATCGAAGCTTTTGACATCCATTAAATCAAGATTTAGCTCGTTGTAGCCTAGTCCCATGATGTGCCCGTGAGACTCAATAAAACCGGGCGTCATGGTCTTTCCTTTCAAATCAATCACATTGGTCTTTTCGCCAACCCATTCGCGCGCTTCTTTTTCTGTTCCAGCGAATTCAATTTTTTCTCCCATCACCACTACAGCCTCTACTTCCGGCTGCTGATCATTGGCAGTATAAATTTTACCTCCCAATATCACGATATCTGCAGGTTGCTTTTTCGATGAACAGTTTGTTAAGAAACCGATCAGCACACATAAATAAACTAAACGAAATTTCATGGCAGCTTGAGTTATTAAAGCTTAATGTTACATAATTTTTAGAATTGCAAACAAGGCGTTACTCCTGCGGTTGAATAGACTGAAGGATGACCAAAAACTGTATACATAGCCAATTTCGTAAATCCGTGGAATGAAGCTGAGCAAAGCACATATTTTAACTGTTGTCGGAAAAGCATTGCAACAAGGAATTACACCTCAAAAACTGGCTATGACCTGTGCATTGGGTGTTGTAATTGGAATTTTTCCGATTGTAGGAACCACTACGCTGCTCTGTCTCGTTCTGGCCGCCTGGCTCAGGCTGAACATCCCCATTATGCAGTTAATAAACTACCTGGTTACAGCAGTTCAATTTGTTCTGATCTATCCTTTCATCAAAGCTGGAATTCACCTGTTTAATCTTCCACCCTTCGACTACACGAAGGAACAGCTCATCGACATGTTTCAAAATAATTTCTGGACATTACTAAAGACATCCGGCCTTGCGGTTGCCTCCGGAATTGCCGTGTGGGCTTTAGTAGCCCTCCCGCTATTTTTCGTTATTTACTATGGATGCTTTTTTCTGTTCACCAAGTGGAACAAAAATGGCCCTTCTACAGCTACGGTGAGTTGATTCCAAGGGGTATTAAATCCATTCGCATGCCTTATCTTAGCGGCTTGTATGAAGTATCGGATCGAATTATTTATACGGACTTATCTCTATTGGATTCTCTTTTTTATCGTAAGTCGCCTCCTTTTTCTTCTCTATCATTTTGATAAGACGGCTACACTTACTCTCAAAGAGGCCATGACTGTGCTTGTCTTAGGGTTGCGTATGGATGCTGCAATGGCTGGGTACTGGACCGCATTAACCGGGCTATTGCTTACTGCTTCTGTTCTATGGACCGGCAACAGCCTCCGCATC
>JBGATZ010000439.1:0-4144 GCA_044228905.1 Cyclobacteriaceae bacterium
GCTTCAGTTTTGTTTCAGCCTGTTTCGTCTATTCACCTGGAGTCTCAACTGAAAGATGAACTGGAAGCGAATGGGAACAAGACGCTCGTTTACATTATTGCAGGGATCGGCTTTATCATTATGGTTATTGCCTGGATCAATTATATCAATATTGAAACAGCCCGATTTATATCACGTACAAGAGAAGTGGGCGTGAGACGCATCATAGGGTCGCGAAGAACAGATCTTGTACTTCAGTTTTTAGTGGAATATTTCTGTTTGAACGCGCTGGCCCTTGTGGTAGCATGCATATTGCTGTTGATTATCATGCCTTACTTTCGTTTTTTAACGGGCATTCCGTTAGACGATGTAGCATGGTCTACTCCTGATATCTGGGCAGGAGCATTGCTGATTTTTGTTTTCGGTTCGGCACTGACTGGTATTTACCCGATCTGGTTTCTTTTAAGAATCAATCCTGTGAACAGCATCAAGGGAAATTTCGCAGTAGTGAACAAAGGATTGGGTCTACGTAAATCACTGGTAGTTGTGCAGTTTGCAGTTTCTCTTACACTCATCGCTTTTCTGCTCGTTGTTAATGGTCAGATGGAGTTTATGCAGCTCACTAACAAGAAGATTGATCTTGAGAAAGTGATTGCCATCCGGAACCCAACCGCTTATGGAGGTATGCATACTTTTGAACTCGGTTATAATGAGTTTAATCAACTGGAGAATAAATTGCAGCAGCATCCTTCTATAAAAATGGTGACAGGCTCTTCTGCGATACCAGGCACAGAGATTGGATTTACATTCATTAATCTTTTAAAGCGAAGTCTTAGTGATCCGTATAGCCCTGTGCGCTACAAGACCTTGTTTATTGATCAGAATTTTTTACCAGTGTATGGATTGAAGTTAAAGGCCGGAAGAAATTTTAATCATTCAATGGGGGAGGATGTTGATTATGCCAGAGGATGGCTGAGAGGAGATGAACCCCCAAAGGATTACTATCAAACACTCTTGCTAAACGAGAGCGCTATCCATGCGCTGGGGTTCGGCTCACCTGAAGAAGCTGTTAATCAGACGATCTATTATCACTTATGGGCCGATGACTTTGAAAAGTATAAAATTATAGGTGTGGTTGAAGACTACCATCATGAAGCGATGAAGAAAGAAGTTCTTCCTACCATTTTTGCATTAAATCATGGCGGATTTCAACAAGTATATTATTCAGTCAAGGCAGAAGCCGGTTCCAATAGCCGTGATGTGCTGGCTTATATAGAAAAGAGCTGGAAAGAACTATTTCCTGCAAAACCATTCGATTACTTTTTCATTGATGACTATTATGATCAGCAATTTAAATCCGAACGTCATTTCAGTCGCATATTCGGATTATTTGCCGGGGTTGCTGTATTCATTGCCTGTTTAGGTATTCTGGGTATGACTTTGTCTGAGGCGAATGCCAGGGTGAAGGAATTAAGTATCAGGAAGGTATTGGGGGCATCTGTTCCCAGCCTAATTGCCTTGTTGTCAAAAGGGTACTTCAGATTAATTGTTTTGTCTTCTTTTATTTCGGTGCCTGTGATTTACTGGGCGGCTTTACGATGGTTGGAGAAATACCCGTTAAGAATAGAGATCACCACCAGCTACTTTGTTTCTCCATTTGTTTTACTGGTCATTTTGGTAATCCTGACCACAGGAATTCAGACGTTCAGAGCCGCCAACGGCAAGCCTGTAGATAATCTGAAACATGAATAGTATTCCCTTCGTCTGAGTACAAGGAATTGGCCCAAACGGCCATCAATCATGTCGTTGCGGTAATGTCTGAAGCTTTTCCTAATTTTCGGACTTGTATTCCCTTAAATAGCCCCTTTAAGTGTGAAAGAAGTTTTAGAAAGATATCCTAAAGAGCTGATAAAGAAGGCTTCCCAGATAAAAGCCCTGTTTTTTGATGTAGACGGTGTGCTTACCGATGGCAAGATCATCTATGACGATACTGGCAGGGAAAGCAAACAATTCAACGTAAAAGACGGATACATCATCAGTCACCTGAAAAAAGCGGGGATTCTGGTTGGAATAATTACTGGCAGGGATTCTAAGGTGGTTAGTAATCGGGCAGCCGAACTAAAACTGGATTTCTGCCACCAGGGTATTGTTGACAAGCATGCTGTATTTGAAAAACTGGTTGAGTTTTACAAACTGAAGAAGAAGCAGATTGCGTATGTAGGAGATGATATTAACGATCTGCAAACATTGATGGCTTGTGGTTTGTCTGCTTGCCCTGCAGACGCGATTCATTACGTGAAAAGCCAGGCAGATGTAGTGACTAGTGCAAAGGGAGGGCAGGGCGCTGTGAGAGAGGTGGCTGATCTTATTCTCGCGTCCAAAGGATTGCTCGACAAAATAGTGAAGACCTCATAACGTTAATTTTTAGAAATACTCATGGAGATATATAAAGACAAGGTTCAGGTTACAGATAAAATTACATTAGGAGGAGACCGGATGGTTCTTTTTGCCGGTCCATGTGCCGCTGAAAGCTTCGATATCTGTATGGAAACCGGAACAGCTGTGAAGAAAATTTGTTCGGATCTAGGTATTGAATACGTGTTTAAATCCTCTTTTGATAAAGCCAATCGCACTTCGTCAGGTTCCTACCGTGGTCCTTCAAAAGAAGGGGGGCTTGAGATATTAAGACGTGTAAAAAAGGAATTAAATGTTCCGATCGTTACTGATGTGCATGAATCGTATCAGTGTGCGGAAGTGGCAGAAGTTGTGGATGTGTTACAGATTCCCGCGTTCTTATGTCGCCAAACAGATCTTTTACTGGCAGCGGCAAGGACGGGCAAGGCTGTGAAAGTGAAGAAAGGCCAATTCATGGCCCCGGAAGACATGAAGTATGCTGTGGAAAAGGTGAGGGGGGAAGGAAACAACAATGTGTTTTTAACTGAACGTGGTGCGAGTTTCGGTTATCATAATTTGGTTGTGGACATGCGGTCACTTCCCATCATGCGGCAGTATACACCCGTTGTGTTTGATGTAACGCATAGTGTGCAGCGCCCTGGCGGGCTTGGTGGTAAAAGTGGAGGTGATCGTCACTTCGCTCCGTACCTGGCTAGTGCAGCAGCAGCAGCAGGGGTAGATGGTTTCTTTATTGAAACGCACCCTAATCCAGCAGTGGCGCTGAGTGATGGCCCGAACATGATACCACTGAATGAATTGAGAGCATTCATCGAGCGAATACATTCATTCTGGAAACTGAACAAAGCATGATGCAGCGTATACTGTTTTTGTTTTTGCTAAGTGCAATCATTTCGTCTTGTGTTACCAATAAGAAGGTGCAGTATGCGCAGAAGAATGATGTGAATAAAAAAGATCTCCCCAAAGATTCGGTTTTACGTTCCTATCAGCCGGCTCCTTTTGATTATAAAATTCAGCCCAACGATGCCTTGTATATTCGCTTTGCAAGTTTAACTACAGAAGAGTTTGATTTTTTTAAGGAAGCTAATGCACTGGCATCTGGCGGAGGAGCAAGAAATTATGCAGTCACAAGTGAACTGGTAGACCCTGATGGAAACATACTTTTTCCTGTTGTTGGAAAAGTGAAAGTAAGCGGTCTTACGGTTTTTGAAATACAAGATTTGCTTCAAAAAACAGCTGATCAATATCTGGATTCACCAGTTGTCAAAGTACGTCTGGTTAATTTTCGTTTTACGGTGTTGGGAGAAGTAATTGCGGAAGGAACCACCACCACATTTAATAATAGAATTAATATACTTGAAGCTATAGGACTGGCAGGAGGTTTGGGAGAGTTAGCTGACCGATCTAACATTAAAATCATTCGTCAGCGTGATGGAGTAACTGAAGTAGGCTATATTGATCTTCTTTCAGAAGACATCATTCAATCTCCTTATTATTACATGAATCAGAACGATGTGCTTATTATTCCTCCACTGAAACAAAGACCCTTTCGTAAATATTTTGGCCAGAATTTAAGTCTTTTTGTTTCTTCCCTATCGTTACTTCTGCTAGTTATCACCGTATCTTCTAAATAATGAACGAAGAGAGATTTCCTCAGTTACCAGAGCCTAATGTTGCCGGAGGCAGACCGGTAAATAATAATTTCACGATTGATATTAGAAGGATCCTGTTTCGTGCATTGAGATTATGGTAC
>JBGATZ010000440.1:0-4040 GCA_044228905.1 Cyclobacteriaceae bacterium
ATCTATTGATTTCAACAAAGTATCACGTATTGTAGTCAGGTAATTTTAAAGCTTCAATAATTTAGAAAGGCGCTACAGTAATGTGGCGCCTTTCTTTATTTCAGTAAAATCTACAGGCTCCTTATGATTTTTGCGCAGAAAGATTCTTCAGAATATCTGCCGTCATCTCTTCCAACCCAAACTGATGTTTCCATCCCCAGTCCTGACGGGCAGGAGTATCATCAATTGATTTTGGCCACGAGTCTGCAATGCCCTGACGGAAGTCGGGTTTGTAGGTGATCTCAAAATCCGGGATATGTTTTTTTATTGTCGAAGCAATTTGAGCAGGACAAAAACTCATGGAAGAAATATTGTAGCTCGTTCGCACTTTTACTTTTTCAGCAGGCGCCTCCATTAAGTCAAGCGTGGCTTTTACAGCATCGTCCATGTACATCATCGGCAGATACGTATCTGCAGCTAAAAAGCATTCGTACTTTTTCTCTTTCAGTGCTTTGAAATAGATATCCACTGCATAATCGGTTGTGCCACCTCCGGGAGGAGTTTTCCATCCTATTAATCCCGGATAGCGAAGACTTCTTACATCCACACCGTATCTTCTGAAATAATATTCACACCATAATTCACCAGCAAGTTTGGTGATTCCATAAACGGTAGTCGGATCCATGATGGTATCCTGCGGTGTATTTTGTTTGGGAGTAGTTGGTCCGAATGCTGCAATGGAACTAGGCCAATAGACTTTATGTAATTTCAATTCCTGGGCGGCTTCTAAAACGAAAAGCAAACTTTCCATATTCAGCTTCCATGCCCAGCGCGGGTCTTTTTCTCCCGTTGCGGAAAGCAATGCAGCTAAGTGATAAACCTGAGTGATTTCATTTTTCTTCAGGATCTCGAAAAGCCGATCGCGTTGCATTACATCAAACTTCTCGTAGCGTCCTTCTTTCAATATTCCCTGAGGATCTTTAATGTCAGAAGAGATCACATTATCAATCCCATATAAACTCCACAAGCCTTGAGTAAGCTCAGAACCTAATTGCCCACCTGCTCCGATGAGCAAAACTTTTGTTTTTTTCATGATGTAAACTGAATGCGGGTTCAAGTTAAATAAATTACGAATCATCAAACAGATCGGTGTAGCTGCCCGGAGATTTGTAAATTTGTGTTCGATTGTAATTCTATCATAAGCCCAAATAAAAAATTGAAAATTGATCATTATGTATAATAAACTACAACCCATATTGCAAAAAGAACTCGATTCCATTCGTGAAGCCGGTCTTTTCAAAAAGGAAAGAATTATTACGACTCCTCAGGGAGCCGACATTAAAACCACTGAAGGCAAAGAGGTAATTAATTTTTGTGCAAATAATTATTTAGGCCTTTCCTCTCATCCCAGAGTAATTGAAGCTGCAAAGAAAGCGATCGATACACATGGCTTTGGTATGTCCTCTGTTCGATTCATCTGCGGTACCCAGGACATTCATAAAGAACTGGAAAAGAAAATATCTGATTTCCTCGGTACAGAAGATACTATATTATATGCAGCCGCTTTCGATGCGAACGGTGGCGTGTTTGAACCATTGTTTGGTGCAGAAGATGCAATCATCTCTGATGAGCTGAATCACGCTTCTATTATAGATGGAGTGCGTTTGTGCAAAGCCATGCGTTATCGCTATAAGCACAACGATATGGATGATTTGAAGGTGCAATTGGAAGAAGCGAAGAAAGCAGGTGCGAAGCAGATTATTGTGGTGACTGACGGAGCTTTCTCTATGGATGGAACAATTGCTCAGATGGATAAGATTTGTGACCTCGCAGATCAGTATGAAGCTTTAGTAATGACTGATGAGTGTCACTCGATGGGATTCATTGGTAAAACTGGTCGTGGTGTACCAGAATATCGTGGCGTAGCTAACCGGGTTGATATCATCACTGGCACATTAGGCAAAGCATTGGGAGGCGCTTCAGGCGGATTTACCTCTGGCAAAAAAGAGATTATTGAATTGCTGCGCCAGCGCTCCCGGCCGTATTTGTTTTCGAATACGCTGGCTCCTTCTATTACAGGAGCCTCAATTGAAGTCTTCAATATGCTTTCGGAAACAACGGAATTGAGAGATAAACTGGAACAAAGCACAAAATACTTTCGCTCGGAAATGACCAAAGCGGGATTTGATATCAAGCCAGGCGAGCATCCAATTGTTCCTATTATGCTTTATGAGGCTCCTCTTGCGCAAAAGTTTGCTGAGAAGCTTTTGGAAAAGGGAATCTATGTCATCGGGTTCTTCTTCCCGGTGGTAGCAAAAGGAAAAGCCCGTATCCGTGTTCAGATTTCGGCTGCTCATGAGCGTCATCATCTGGATAAAGCAATCAAATCCTTCACAGAAGTTGGTAAAGAACTGGGCGTAATCAAATAGAAACAAAAAGGGTGACTTTCTGAAGTCACCCTTAATTAATGTCTAATAATAATTTCTACTTGTCTTTCTTGAAGGCCAACTGCGAAGCGGTTGGGATTAAGCCAAAAAGAGTATCACATTCCTCAGATGGCAGGAAATAAATCTTTTCCTTTTTGCCTTTAATTTTCATGCAATACAGGTTGAACACAGGCATAAGCCTGACAAACTTGATTTCATCCCACTCGTAGCGCTGAGATTTGTACGGGTGGATGACGGTTATCTTTTTCTTTCCTATTGCTACACGCTTGATGCGTGAAGACACGAGGAGAAAAAGAGAAACAAACACAAGACCTAAGGTAAAAAAAACAGTAGCTGCAAATTGCCCTTTGAGGTTCTCTCCCTGACGTAGATAGATAAGTCCTCCGATACCCATTTGCAGTAAACCAAAGGCCAGGAAAAAGTACTTAGTGAAATAGTATTTCACCAGACTGGCTTCTTTCATTTCTTGTGGGTTTGAATTTTTCACTAACTAATATACGAAAGTTGTTTGTTTTTTGTTTAATCAGCACAGCAAAGATACGAACAGACCTCACCGAACTTTTAACTTTTGCTGATAAATCATACTTATGTTCAATTGGTAATCAGCATCAGCATAATTTAATTTTCAACCACAACCGGAAAATCCTGTCCTCTTGAAAACGTATACGGATACTGAGGTTTACCTTTCATCTTCTTAGTCATCTCGGGCACCTGATCGTCCAGGTATGACTTCAATTCGTAAATAGTGACCTTCCCATCCTTCGGAGCACCGTCTGCATCGCCTTGAAGTGCCTTGATCAGCAGGTAGGTAAACAGACCGTGGCCCAGCTCGGTGAACTCGGTAGCAAATTGTTCGCTGCCGGCTGAAGCCATGACGTGAATTCCCGCACTTCTTGATAACTGAGCAATAGCCTTCTCTTCGGCAGCGCCACGCGTAGCAAGCAATTCAACCGAACCACCGCTCTGACAGGCGTCCATTACAATCAACTGCTTTAGTGCTTTTATGTTTTTGAACTTATCCTGGAGGACGGATGCTTCGATGGCTTCCTGCTTAAGAGAAGAAAGATCGTAAAGACGTAAACTTTCAGTGGGAATGAAAAAGAACTGATTGTCTACCATACTTCCATGTCCGGCATAGTAGAATACAAAAACATCTTCAGGATGAATCTTTCCGGCAAGTTCTTCCAGTTTACTGAGGATGTTAACCTTTGAGGCATTCTGGTCGTAAAGCGTGTGCATCTCCACATTCTTAAATAGCGTAGTCCCCTTTTGATTCATGACATCAGAAAACGATTCTGCATCCGACTTGGCATAATTCAGACTCATTTTTGGATTCCTGTATTGATTGATTCCAACAGAAAGAATGTAGCAGGTGCTGTTCTTCGAGGAATAATCGGAGAAAATATCGATAGAATGGGAGTCGGACTCCAGTCGATCACGATTAGAAGCAGAAGCGGAGAATGTGTTATTTCCACCAATGAGATTTACTGATTGCTTGTATGTGGTGGACTGACCTTTGTCTTTTGGCATTTTTAATTCTTCCCGATTCACTGGAATACTTTTGCCGTTGTGAAATAATTTCAATTCTTCCGCGCCAGCACCGTTGTCGGTTAT
>JBGATZ010000441.1:0-4036 GCA_044228905.1 Cyclobacteriaceae bacterium
CCAAGCACGTAAGCTTCCAATATTCCGGACGATATGTATTCTTCTATATTCAATTAACTTCCAAAATCGTTCGTAGTTCACTCATTGCCATACGCGTGCGCGTCTTAACCGTTCCCAGAGGAATATCAAACTCCTCTGATACTTCAGACTGCGTATAACCTTCCAGATATAATTTTTCTATTACAAAACGCTGATCATTCGTCAGCTTCACGAGTACTTCCGATAGGCCAATTGCTTCAACACTTAACTCGTTGTAATCCGCCTTGTCAATTCTACCTACGAGATTATCAATGTCATCGGTTTTTCTTCCTTTACTAATTTCTTTTGAGCGTGTTTTATCGATAGCCTGATTGCGTGCAATATTCAGCATCCAGGTGAAGAGTTTCCCCTTTGATGCATCATAAGACTCAATCTTGTCCCAGATTTTAAGAAAAACATCCTGAAGTACTTCCTCTGCTACATCCTCATTTTTAACAACACGGGAAATGATTCCATACATGGCTGCTGAATAATGATCGTATAAATAGTCTAACGAAGCCGGATTTCTGGCTTTCAGACCTTTTACAAGATCGGGTTCAGCGATATGGATACGTGGAGCGATAAATTAAAACGTATATGCATTAAATATAACTGTAAAAAAGTTGATCGCCAACCTTGTGTCTGTTTGTATAGACCTTTTTTAGGGTCGAGTCCATTTTCAATTCAGGTAATGATCATAATCAGATTTGTAACCCAATAAATAGCTGATGGGGGCACATAGTGTGAATACGATCTTTTGAATAGGATAAGAAGGTTTCGCTAGCCGGAACACGCGATTGTACTTATTTGCTGTAAGAGATATTTGCAAAACAGGAGGCACTCCACTTTCATTGGTTTTATTGTCATTCGCCAAACCGGTAAGTGTCTCCAGAAAATATTCCGTATTCAATGCGGGCATTACTTTCCAGTTTACTTCTGTTTCTTCCTCAGATGCATTCCACATCGAATGAACCTGGCCCTTAGCGATATGAAGTCGTTCTCCCTGAGTTAAGACTTTTGATTCATTCCCTAAACGAACAGTTAGCTGCCCTTTTGTTACTTCAAAGTATTCATCCTGAAGTGGGTGATAATGTGATGGTGGCTCATTGGACTGAGGCGGATAAACCGACAACATCTCCAGCAACTCCCCGTTGGTGTCTTTGCTCGTCTTTAAAAATTTTATTTGCTGTTTTGTTTTTTTGTTCCAGATGTGTTTTCCTGCAATAGCCATTCGTTTTAAAAGTTTCGTTTTCGAACAGAAGCATTTTGATGTGATGCGGATCAATACTCCTTCTTGTGGGATTTATCTTTCAACAAAACACAGATCAAAAAAAAGACCCTCCTGAACTTACAGAAGGGTCTTTACGCAGAAAATTCCTATTTGTTACAAGTGAATCACTTCTCCGTAAGCTGCTGCTGCTGCTTCCATGATGGCTTCGCTCATGGTTGGATGAGGGTGCACTGATTTAATGATCTCATGACCTGTGGTTTCCAGGTTACGGGCAACCACCACCTCTGCAATCATCTCAGTTACGTTTGCCCCAATGAAGTGAGCACCTAACCATTCGCCATATTTTGCATCGAAAATCACTTTCACAAAACCATCTGCCGCACCAGCTGCTTTTGCTTTACCTGATGCAGTGAAAGGAAACTTGCCCACTTTGATTTCATAACCTGCTTTCTTCGCTGCTTCTTCCGTCATACCCACAGAAGCAATTTCCGGAGAGCAATACGTACAACCAGGAAGGTTGTTATAATTTAACGGATGAGGATTTTGTCCTGCGATCTTTTCAACGCAGATAATTCCTTCAGCAGAAGCTACGTGAGCGAGAGCCGGTCCTTTCACAATATCACCAATCGCATATACACCAGGTACGTTGGTCTTGTAGAAATCATCCACAAGCACTCTTCCTTTGTCGGTCTTCACTCCCACTTCTTCCAGGCCGATGCCTTCAATGTTTGTAGCTACCCCCACAGCTGAGAGAACAACGTCTGCTTCAATCTTAATTTCACCATCCGGAGTTTTAACAGTTGCAACACATCCTTTACCTGAAGTGTCAACTTTAGTAACTTCTGAATTAGTATAGATTTTCATTCCAGCTTTCTTGAATGACTTATCCAATTGCTTGGATACTTCTTCATCTTCTACCGGAACAATTCTTGGCAGGAATTCAACGATCGTTACTTCAACACCGATTGTATTATAGTAGTATGCGAACTCTACACCTATAGCGCCAGAACCAACTACCAGCAATTTCTGTGGCTTCTGATCCAACACCATTGCTTCACGATAGCCGATGATTTTCTTGCCATCGATTTTCAATGCAGGTAATTCACGTGAACGTGCACCAGTTGCTACAATAATATGTTTTGCATCGTAGTCTACTTTCTTACCGGCAGCGTCAGTTACTTCTACTTTGCCACCTTTCTTGAGTTTCCCTGTTCCGGCAATATGATCGATCTTATTTTTCTTAAACAAGAATTGAATCCCTTTGCTCATGCCGGCAGCCACATCGCGGCTGCGTTTTACAATTGCTTTTACATCCGGCTCAGCTTTTTGCACGGTAATTCCATAATCACTTGCATGCTGAATATATTCAAATACCTGTGCGCTTTTCAGCAACGCCTTCGTAGGAATACATCCCCAGTTCAGGCAAATGCCTCCCAGTTCTGCTTTTTCCACCACACCTACTTTCAGTCCTAATTGTGAAGCACGTATAGCGGCTACATAACCACCTGGGCCGGAGCCGATAACGATAAGATCATAGTTTGCCATAAAAGCGAAGATTTAAATTAATGCGGCCAAAGATAGACCGCAGATGCCCCTCAAAAAAGAATTAAGGGACTAAAAAAGTTCATAAAATCAGGTTCCCGTTCAGATTTCATCTCATTACGTTGATTTTTAATACTTTTGGCGCCACAAGTATTTACGATTTACCAATCATCTAAAAATGAAACTACTTCAGGGAAAAACAGCACTTGTTACCGGGGCATCGAAAGGGATCGGAAGATCTATTGCCATCCGCTATGCTGAAGAAGGTGCTAACGTTGCCTTCACGTATTTATCAAGTGTGGAACAAGGTCAGGCTTTGGAAGCAGAGTTGGCCGCTAAAGGTGTAAAAGCAAAAGGATATCGCTCTGATGCTTCTGATTTTGCTCAGGCCGATAAACTGATCAATGATGTAGTGGCTGATTTTGGTTCACTAGATATCCTGGTCAACAACGCAGGGATAACAATGGACAACCTGTTACTCCGCATGACTGAAGACGCCTGGGATAAAATCATGGCGGTGAATCTGAAATCTGTTTTCAATACAGTGAAAGCGGTCGCCAAGCCAATGATGAAACAAAAAGGCGGCTCTATTATTAATATGACTTCCGTTGTTGGATTGAAAGGAAATGCCGGACAAGGAAATTACGCTGCGTCCAAAGCAGGGATTATCGGATTCACTAAATCAATTGCGTTGGAGTTGGGTTCAAGAGGTATTCGTTCGAATGCGGTAGCTCCCGGATTTATCGAAACAGAAATGACAGGCAAGCTTGATGAAAAAGTAGTTCAAACGTGGCGCGATGGAATTCCTTTGAAGCGCGGTGGCAAACCAGAAGATGTTGCCGATGCATGTGTGTTCCTCGGATCCAATATGTCGTCTTACATCACTGGTCAGGTGATTCAGGTAGATGGTGGCATGTTGACTTAATAAAAATATAGTTAGGTGTCCTATATCTTAAAGCATAGGAAATCTATTACAATTGAGAGTCTTGCTATTTGATGGCAAGACTTTTTTATTTTTAACCAATCTCAGAATTCGAACATTATGGCAACAGAAATTGATCGCATCGTTCGCTTAATCGAAAAGTCATTTGACAAGCAACCGTGGTACGGCTCTTCCATCATGGAGATACTCAAAGACATTCAACCAGAAATCGTTTTTCAGAAAGTCGGAGGCACGCATAGTATTATTGAATTGGTTTTGCATATGGCATCATGGAGAAGATTTGCTGTAAAGCGCCTGAGTGG
>JBGATZ010000442.1:0-4035 GCA_044228905.1 Cyclobacteriaceae bacterium
TGCAACGAGGTTTAATCCAGAAACGATTAAGAGTTATATCAACTGGTGGTACCCGCTCCATGAAAGCGCCAACGGAGATTACTATCGACATCTGAATTGTGGTGGTGGAGAAGATTACATCAAGATCATTGTAGAAGCTGGTAACTATCGTTGGGAAGAGGAGACTTCCGGAAAGACAACAGCTTACGCCATTAAAAGCTTTGAAGAAAGTGAAGGCGATGCGTTTTATGCAACGCTCGAACGGGATGGAGCGCAAGTGAAAAAGACGCTCATATTAACCGAGGATCAGGGACTGATGATTGATGGACATCTCTATACCTCCAATCCAAAAAGATTTGATTCTATTCAGCTTAAGTGTGATTGAGAAACTCTGACAAAAGAAGGTCGGTGACAACACCGACCTTGTGCAAAACTTAATGTGATTAGTTTGGTTGTTCTACCGACAGGCAGGCGCTTCGCTAACTCTACGGATAGAGAAGGAGACAAGTCAATAATCCGAACAGTATGAATTTTCTCATTTGAATGAATAGATAAGTTAATACTGCCGTCCCTTAATCTCCGGATTTTTCAAGTCAACCCAAAAAACATGAACGGGTTCAAGCTCGTCAACTTTTCCGTTTTTATTTTCATCCAGCTTCGCAAAGACGTAGATAAAGTCATTACCCGGATCATATTCCGATTTGTAAACAGAATAATCGGTTGGCACGATGGCTTTCTTGTTTTCCGCATTGATATCGAAAGAATAAAATCTTCTCAAATCATTCACATTGATAAATCCATCCTTATTGGTGTCTTCATCATAAACAGAAATCATAAAGTAATTCCGATTTACAGGTTTATAATTCAGCGTATCTTTAGAGAATGCAGGATAATACAATGTCTTAATCAAAGCAGGTTTTTCGAAAAAGAGCTTTTGCTTTTGAGTCTCCGTGTTGAAATGAGAAACATTCACCAGATTATATCCATACACCGCCTCCAGGCCAGGCAAATAATTACTATTCCATTGGTTCCCTTGTGTCTCTCCAATGCTTTCGTAACTATAATAAAAATCATTTGAACCAATAAACGTAGTGCTGTCCCGATTGAAGTTCACCTTATAGATAGTAGATAAACGATATTTCGGAATACCAGTGAGAAGAATATTGCTTGGCCGCGTAGGAAAACTTATGGAGTCTTTATAAACCCCATCCACTGGTTCTTCTTCATTCGATCTGGTAACAGGCGCTACTTCAAAACCCTTTTGCTCCAATTTATTTCCACAACTGATCAATCCTAGTCCGATTACGAGTACAAGGATTTCTTTAATCATTATTTTCATTCTTCAAAACTAGTCGTTAAGTCTTAATCTTACTCAAAAATCTACTTTGATTTCTTTCTAAGCCTGACAAATCTTCTAATTATGAGGATATCTAAAACCAAAAACAGAATTGCCAATAACCCTAATTGAAATGCTTCCTTGCCATTCATATTTTTGAAATTAGGGTGAACAATTTTTTCAAAAAGCATTCCAAAGTAAAATATAACAAGTAGTCCAGACCATAAAAGAAAAATGGCTAACCCCACATTGACTACTAACCTGAAAAAATTGTTCATTGTTCTGTTTACTTGATTTATTACTATTTAGCAGCCATACAAAACGCTCCCGCCAGATATACCAACGTATTTGGTGTTGAGTTATCAATTCTCAATGCCAGGTTCTTTCGTTTATCGGGATCAACAATCGAACCCTTCAATTCTGTGTCAGCCAATTTCCATGCTTCCTGGAATTGCGATTTGATTTCTTCTGCTTCTTTTGTTTTCCCTTGTCCAGTTAAGCTTTCAGCCAGACCACTCAAGGCAAATCCATTCTTTGGCCAGTTGTTTAAATCTTCTTTGTAAATTTTCTCTGCCTGTGCATAATCCTTCCCTTTCAGCAACACATTTCCCAACGTATGTCGCACGGAGAAAAACCAATCGGGTGGTTCGTTATAATTCAGTTTGTCTTCCATTTGAATAGCGGAACTCAGAAGCTGAATCGCTCCCTTATTCTTACCTTCTTTCTCCAGGATGTTTGCTTCCAATACCATAGACGAAATCTGGCATACCTCACTTACTTTATTGATCCCCCAAATCATCTGTTGAGCAATCACCGAATCGGTAGCAATGAGTGCCTTCAACATTTTTAATTCTTCTTTCGCTTGCTCTGGCTTATTTGAATTAGAAAAAGCCATTCCCCTTGCATAATGACGGATAGCCTGTGGATACGATAAATCACTTTCCGGTTCCGGAAGCGCCAGGATCTTTTCCCACTGCGCAAACTTCACCAGAACATGATCAGGAATTGTGAGATAATGCTGAACTGTTTCATAACCTGCTTCATGATAATACTTCTTATCAATGATCGCTGTCGTCTTGTAAGCAGCTTCAATCGAACGTGCTCCTCTTCCTTCAAAGGCAGTGGTCGCTGCCAGAAAATGATAATTGTGCGTGTAATACATCTGTGGATAATAACCCTGTGATTGACATTCAGCAATGTAAATACTATCGCTCACGACTGCTTTTTCATTGGCAATCGATCCTTCATGATAATCTCCGGTATTTATATAGATGTGTGAAGGCATGTGCACCAGATGCCCGGCAGAAGGAACCAATGTTTTCAATCGCTCCGCTACTTCTATTGATTTGCTCAGATCTGCACTTGCTTCGGTAGCATGCAGGTAAAGATGATTCGCCAATGGATTGGTGGGATCAATTGCAATGACCTTTTCTAGCAACGATACCAACTCTGGTGTCCACGGTCGTGGTGCTCCCCCTCTGCCTTCATAAAAATCCCATGGGTGCGAATTCATTATTGACTCGGCATAAAGTGTAGCTACAAATGAATTATCTGGAAACTGAGTGAATGCTTCCTTCATCGAATTGGAAAAGCCTTCACCATCCGCATTCGTGTTGTCCAACGGAAACTTGATCTGAATGGCTTTGATCGCAGCCTGTTCCCAGGGAGAAGCATTCTTACTTAACTCCACTGCTTTGGCAACGGCCTTTCTGATTGCATCTACCGTGCCCATGTTGTCGGTCGAATTGAAATTAGGTCCGAGCACGTACGCAATTCCCCAATAGCCCATCGCGAAAGTAGAATCCAATCGCACGGCTTCGCGAAACGAGCGCGCTGCTTCGTCATGATTGAAATTATTGGCCATGATGATTCCCTGGTCGAAAAACTTCTGGGAATATTCTGAATTGGTGGTCACAGGCACATTGTAATTTCCAATGTCTTTTAAGATCGGTGCCTGAAATACGGGAGGGCTTTGTTTGCACCCAGCCAATGCGATGACGACAAAGAGGAGCTTAAAAATTTTCATAGGTATGGTGTTTTTGAAGTCGTTGTTGATTTGCTTTCTCTGCCAACTTTTCCCTGCGCCATCTTTACCATTCCTCTTGCCTTGCAGGTCTTTCTAAAGCGTATTCATATTAGCGAAAATTGGTGTGCTTTCAAATTGATGTGATTCTATTCGTTGGTGATAATTTGCGTTAGCTTCCTGTCTCACATCGTCTCCGAAGGACGATGCAATTGATCGGATTCGTCAGGGTTAAAAGTATCGTCCCCTTTGGGAGACGATACTCGGCTTAAAGCAGAAATTCAAGTCTAGACGTTCTTTCATATTCTATCCGTAGAGCGCTGCGCTAACTCTACGGATAGTGAAAGTATCGTGAGGTATCTCTATGAACACACGAACACTCTCTCGTTGGTGTTCTTCGCCAACGAGCGTTCAAATTTTTTATTTAAAGATACGAACAGGTAGGCATCGTCCCTGTGGAAACGATGCACGGTTATTTAAGCTGACTCATCAGGTTTTCTTCTTTAACTCGCACACTTTCTTCCGGAGTGATTTCAGCAATAGAGTATCGCTGTATTCCGGCAATCGACATCTCATCCAAAATATCAACCACGTTTTGATATCGTGATTCATCCGTTGGTTTGATGAATACATACAATCCTTTTACCGTAGCATTCTTTTCAATCAGCAATTTGCGAACTCCCTCGTGAGAAAAATC
>JBGATZ010000443.1:0-4034 GCA_044228905.1 Cyclobacteriaceae bacterium
AGTGATGAAAAGCACGGAAAAAGAAACCGCGCCCAAGTTTTCATTGAACGAAGATTTTTGATACATTCATGAACATTTTTTCAACTTTTTACCCAAACAACCCAGAAGGATGCTCGTACTAAAACGTGACGGACACAGAGAGTCTGTTAAGTTCGACAAAATCACTGCCCGAATCGAAAAACTCTGCTATGGTTTAGATCCAAAGTTTGTCAACCCGGTAGAGGTAGCCATGAAAGTGATTAATGGCTTGTATGATGGTGTTTCCACTCAGGAGCTGGATAATCTTGCTGCAGAAATTGCTGCAACGATGACTACCCGCCATCCTGATTTCGCGAAACTTGCAGCACGTATTGCTGTTTCAAATCTGCATAAGGTAACAAGCAAGTCGTTTTCAAACACAATGAAACGCTTGTACCAATATGTTGATCCTAAGAATGGACAAAATGCACCCCTGATTTCAAAAGAAACCTGGAAGGTGATTAAAGATAACGCAGCTGCATTGGATGAAGCGATTCTTTATGACCGCGACTTCAGCTACGATTTCTTTGGTTTCAAAACACTGGAGCGTTCTTATCTGATGAAGATAGACGGAAAAACCGTAGAACGTCCTCAGCACATGCTGATGCGTGTGGCTGTAGGTATTCATGGTGAAGACATTGCTGCTGCTTTGGAAACCTACCACTTACTTTCTGAAAAGTGGTTCACGCATGCTACTCCTACTCTATTCAATGCAGGTACACCGAAGCCACAATTGTCTTCCTGCTTCCTGCTGACCATGAAAGACGACAGCATTGATGGTATTTACGATACATTGAAACAAACTGCCAAGATTTCTCAATCAGCTGGTGGTATTGGCCTTAGCATTCATAACGTGCGTGCAAAAGGTTCGTACATCAAAGGAACAGGTGGAACATCAAACGGTATTGTTCCCATGCTAAGAAACTTCGACATGACTGCACGTTATGTTGACCAGGGCGGTGGTAAACGCAAAGGAAGCTTCGCTGTTTATCTGGAGCCATGGCATGCTGATGTTTTTGAATTCCTTGATCTGAAAAAGAATCATGGTAAAGAAGAAATGCGCGCGCGTGATTTATTTTACGCGATGTGGATCCCTGATTTGTTCATGCAACGTGTAGAGAACAATGAAATGTGGTCACTTTTCTGTCCTAATGAAGCACCTGGATTAGCTGAAGTATGGGGAGAAGATTTTGAACGTCTCTACAGCAAGTACGAAAGCGAAGGAAAATTCCGCAAGCAGGTAAAAGCACAGGATCTGTGGTTCGAAATTCTTGAAGCACAAATCGAAACCGGAACGCCTTACATTCTTTATAAAGATGCTGCTAACAGAAAATCAAACCAGAAGAATCTGGGAACGATCAAGTCCAGCAACCTTTGCACAGAAATCATCGAATACACCGCACCTGATGAGGTTGCAGTTTGTAACCTGGCTTCATTAGCGTTGCCTAAGTTCGTTACTGAAGATGGCAAGTTCGATCACCAGAAGTTATATGAAATCACTAAAGTAGCTACACGCAACCTGAACAAGGTAATCGATGTGAACTACTATCCGGTAGAAGAAGCACGCAAGTCAAATATGCGTCACCGTCCAATCGGATTAGGTGTGCAAGGTCTTGCTGATGTATTCATCTTACTTCGTATGCCATTCGATAGTGAAGAAGCACGTGGCTTGAACGAAGACATCTTCGAGACCATGTACTTTGCTGCAATGGAAGCTTCCATGGAAATTTCCAAAGTAGAAGGACCATACGAAACATTTAAAGGTTCTCCTGTATCCAAAGGAATATTCCAGTTTGATATGTGGGGGGTTACTCCTAAGAGCAATCGCTGGAATTGGGAGCAATTAAAGCAAGAAGTGAAGAAACATGGCGTTCGCAACTCATTACTGGTTGCACCTATGCCTACTGCTTCTACTTCTCAGATTCTTGGCAACAATGAGTGCTTTGAACCATACACTTCAAATATTTATACCCGCAGAACATTATCTGGTGAATTCATTGTGGCTAACAAGCACCTGATGAAAGACCTGATCAATGCAGGATTATGGAGCGAAGGAATGAGACAAAAACTTATCTCTGCTAACGGATCTGTTCAGTCTATCCCTGAGATTCCTCAAAACATTAAGGATATCTACAGAACAGTTTGGGAGATTTCTCAAAAGTCAATCATCGATATGTCAGCTGACCGTGGTGCATACATTTGCCAGTCACAAAGCCTGAACATTCACATTACCAATCCAAACTTTGGCAAGCTTACTTCAATGCACTTCTATGCATGGAAGAAAGGACTGAAGACTGGTATGTACTATCTGCGTTCTACTGCTGCTGCTGACGCAATCAAGTTCACTATGGATAAATCCACTGTTGAACAACCCGTTGCTGTTGAATCAACTAGTGAAGTATTAGCAGAATCTGCAGTACTTGCAAAATCCACCGTATCTGAAGCACAACAAAGCATTCAATACAACCAACCTTCACTGGCAGATTATGACCAGAAGCGTGCCGATATGGCTTGCTCACTGGATAATCCGGATGCATGTGAAGCGTGTGGTAGTTAATGGCCAACAATTCAATAAAAAAAACCCGATCAGAAATGACCGGGTTTTTTTATGATTTTATTTAACCACTAAAATTACCTCCTTTTCTTCTTTCTGAGTTTCACATAATCCGGAGAACCTTGTTTGGTTTTTTTAGTCTTTCTTCCGTTGAAAGACTTTGTCTCTGTGCTTTTCTGATCAATCTCTTTTGTCCAGCCCCACACAAAATTCAGCCCTGCCCGAAAAGTAAATACCTGCGTTGTATTTATAAAAGGATTAAGATTTCCTTTCGCTGCTAATGTGACTGGTAAATTCAACAGATTATCTCCAACTAAATAAATCTGCACTGGCGCAAGATTTAAGGAAAGCCCTGCTCCAAAATTCGTGAATGAACGATTGGAGAGGGTGTAACTTAACGAAGTAGATAATACTTTGCCAAAATGTTTATTCATCGCCAATGCCAAACCAGGCCCGAAACGACCGTGGTATTTTTCTGCAAAGAGAATAGCGCCAGCGTTAAAAGTCTTGGTTATCTCATAACTTCCACTCAGATATATTTTTGCCGGCAACGGTGTTCGATAAGATCCAATCTGTTTTTCCTGTGGATCAAATTTGTCTTCTAACGAATCCAACTGATCATTAAAAGAATCAGAATTTCCATTGAACAAATCTGTTGCATTGATACCTCTGAAGGTCTGATTTGCAGTTGCCTTATCTAGCGAATACTCATACGTGTTATTCTTCCAGGTGATCTGCCCGATATCGATAAGACTTGCCGCCAGAGTAATCTTGTCTGTTAATTTATAGGTAGCACCCAGATCCACTCCCCATCCGCTATTCTTGAAATAGTTACCTGCTTTAAACGAATAATCATCATCATCCAGCTCATGGATACCAGATGTTCTTACCCTCATGTCAGCAGCAATAGTAATGTCGTGATTATCGTCCACTGCTACATTTAAATCAGACGACCTGGTGTTTATGCTTACTCCTCCATTAATCATTTTAAGCCTCGCGCCAACTCTTAATTGCTTAGTAGCTTCATATGAGAGGCCTAATGCATTTTCCAGATAAGACGTAAGCTGAAGTTCTGGTGACATTGAAATGCTTTTTCCGATGTACTGGGCATTTCCGTTAGCGATTAACGCTGTCATATCTTTAGGGATAAGTGTAAGACTGTTTGCCTTCGCGGTACTGGTCAATGTAACGTATACTTTCTGATTTATCCTAAGACCTAACCGGAACAAGTCAATCTGAGCGGACGTGGTAATGTTGCTTTTCTTAGGCAAGCGACTTGCCAATGCGGAAACATCTGCCACCACTTTTCCATTTTCTTTTTTAACAAGATCATTATAGTTAAATCCGCTGTTCTGATAACCAACCATGAAGGATGTACCTGGCAATGTGAGCGAAAATTTATACTTCGGCACGAAAGCCGGATTACTAATCACTGATTGAGGAAGACTATTCATAAAATATG
>JBGATZ010000444.1:0-4033 GCA_044228905.1 Cyclobacteriaceae bacterium
CTATCGTTACTTCATTTAATGTATGATCAATCGCTTTCAATGATGCGCTATCTTTATCAATAGCATGCACAATGCTTTGTTTGGGCAAAAGTGTAGCGAGGGCCTTTGTAAATAAACCTTTACCCGCACCCAGGTCTGCCCATGTTTGAGGTGCTCTGGTTTTAGCTATTCCATTTTCAATCAACCTTATCGCTGTGGATAATTCCATTGCCTTTGTTTTTTACCTCAACACAAGAAAGATCAGTATCGTTTCTGATTTATTTGTCTATGTAAGGTCTAAGTATGGTTTGTGGTGGAAACTGATTTTTCCTGAATACCTCCATTCTTTAAATTAGTTAGTTCAGGTTAAAAAAATGAAGGTTCACATATTCAAAAGAACATTTACCGCCTTTTGCATCGCTTTATCCGTTTTGACGGGACTGGCTTTTCGTGCAAACGTAAATTCACAACGACTTATTGATTTGGGTCAAATGGTTCCGCACACCAACGAAGTCCTCTACCTTTCGGATCGGTTCCTGTCTGCTCTGGTGAGTATCGAAACCAGTGAACGTGGTTACACCATCACGGGTGATAGTGCTTTTCCCGATTCATATGTAAATTCAATACAAACGATTCAAAAGCAGAATGATCATTTACTGACCGTTAGATCAAATAGTGGTGACGTATTTCCTAAATGCTGTATTAACGAAGTGACTATATTCCATTTTACATTACCCCAAATGAACCCATGGAGAAAAGCGTAGTGGAGATCTTGCTGGTAGAAGATAATATGGATGATGCAGGATTAACCATTCGTGCATTAAGAAAACATAATCTGGCCAATCATTTGCTGCATCTTACCGATGGTGAAGAAGCACTCGATTTTTTGTTTTCAGACAACATGAACCAGTTACCTAAGCTGATTCTGCTTGATTTAAAGATGCCCAAAGTAGATGGAATTGAAGTTTTAAGAAAAATTAAAAATGATCCTGATAAAAAAGTAATTCCTGTGGTAGTGCTTACATCGTCTAAAGAAGAACGAGACATTATTGAAACCTACAAACTAGGTGTGAATGCTTACATTGTTAAGCCCGTTGATTTTGAAAAATTTGTTCAGGCCATTTCCGAATTAGGATTCTTCTGGCTGTTGTTAAATCAACCTCCAAAATAGTTTTACGTATGAAGGAGGCATTGAAAATACTTGTACTGGAAGACGTTCCTGAAGATGTGGGTCTGATTGAGCGTGTGTTGCAGAAAGAGGGGATGGAGTTCATCACTCAGCAGGTAGACACCAAAGAAGAATTCGTTACTGCACTGAAACAATTTCACCCTGACGTTATCTTGTCGGATCATGCATTGCCACAGTTCAACTCTGTAGAAGCTTTGCGTATCAGCAAAAAAGATATCCCCAAAGTTGTTTTCATACTGGTAACAGGTACTGTTTCTGAAGAGTTTGCTGCCAATTGCATTAAACAAGGTGCTGATGACTATGTATTAAAGTCCAATCTGTCAAGGCTTCCAATGGCGATAAGCAACTCATTGAAGCAGAAAAGCCTGGAAAGCAAGAAGAAAAAAGCAGAGAACGAGTTGCGGAAGCAAAACGAAGAATTGGTTAAGATCAACCAGGAGTTGGATAGTTTTGTTTATAATATCTCACACAATCTCAGGGCGCCATTGATGTCTGTCCTTGGACTGTTAAATGTAGCGCAATTGGACGAGTCAGAGAATGAGGGGCCACGCAGCAAGTACCTCCCGATGATGGAACAAAGTATTCTTAAGCTGGATGAAACGCTTCGGGAAATACTGGACTATTCGCGCAATTCAAGAGGTGAAGTCACCAGTAATAAGGTTGATTTCAAACAGCTTCTTGCAGACTGTTTCGACAGAGTGAAATACATGAAAGGCTCTGATGTGATAGAAAAGAGAATCGATATAGAAGAAAGTTTTTCTTTCTGTTCAGATGTTTACCGGCTTTCCGTGATATTCAATAATCTCATTTCGAATTCAATTAAATACAGAGATGTAATCAAATCATTATCCGCTATTGATATTAAAGTAATAGTCAATGAATCCACTGCAATTATTTATTATCGTGATAATGGCATTGGGATAGATAGTGAACATCTTCCTCGCATTTTCGACATGTTTTTCAGAGCCACTACCAAAAGTGAAGGTGCAGGCCTTGGACTTTACCTTGTAAAGGAAACAGTAGAGAAGCTGAAAGGAAAAATTGAACTCGCATCAACATTAGGTGAAGGAGTTTCCTTCACTATTGAAATTCCAAACATGGCTGCGGAGTAAACAGGAGTTTATTTCTTATTCTTTTTCAGGTCTTTGAAAAAGCGTGCCCAGTTAAATGGATTGAGAAATGGATTCATCCGGGGTTGAAATTTGTCTTGCACTGATCCTGCATACTGATTGATGTAATAACGGTAATTGGCATTACCATCCATAGGTGTGGTTTTCAACATCAATGCGAGCAATTCTGCATTGAGATTGCGCTGATCGAATCCCCGTTCATCCATAGGAACATTAAGCGCAAGTACTGCCTGTTTAAAAACTTCTTCAGTAGGAAACTGAGTAATCGTGACCGTTTCAAGAAGAGTGGCGGTTTCCACCATCTCAATCATGAGTGTCATATAATCCGGAGCATTTTCCGGGATAATGGTATGTTGCCTCGCATAGCCAATCGAACTGATCACTACGCTATCTCCGGTAATTACCGGCATGGAAAAGAATCCTGTGCGATTAGACGTAGTTCCCCGCCCTGCTTTAGGTACATAAATATGAACGCCAGGCATTGGGCCAACCGTACTGTCATGGCTGAAAACTACTCCGGACAACTGAATGATTCTTCGTTGCTTTTGCGAAAAGCTAACGGATACGCACCCGAGCACACAAATAGTTACTAGTAATAAGATTTTCAATCGCTTCACACCAAACAAATTTTTCAAAGATAGGTATTCAACTGATTATGGACTAGCCGCAAAATACCCATTTCTGTAGACGGTTTTCGTATCTTTGTGTTTTTTAATTCACAGGCTTTTGAGGCTAAAACACTTCAATATTGACCCCGGAGCGCAGATATTTCTGGCCTGTTCCGATACTTCACGCCTGCGCATACTTAATTTGATTATGACTAACGGTGAAATGTGCATCACGGATCTGGAGCATATTCTTGAATTTACTCAAACCAAAACGTCTCGTCATCTCATTTATTTGAAGAACTCCGGTATTCTCACCGTTCGTAAATATAACCAATGGGTGTTTTATCAGATCAAAGATGAAGTACAGGATATCATTCAGCAGATTTTTCAGTTTTTACGAAGGGATCCGGTTTTACAGAAGGATCAGCAGATATTTCAGACTCTTTATAATAACAGAGAACTCACGCTCAATAAATTAAAGATCAAACCGACCGGACAGCATTAGAATGAAGAATTATAAATGTGTTTTATTTGATTTGGACCATACCTTATGGGATTACGATATAAATGCAGCTGAAGCATTGCACGAACTGTATCATCAGTATGATTTGAAAGGAAAAGGGGGACGTGAAGTAGAAGTTTTTCTGAAAAACTTTACGGAGATTAATACAGGCCTTTGGGATTTACTCGATCAGGGTAAAATTCATAAAGATATTATCCGTACCGAGCGATTTCATCGCGTATTTCAGTCGATTGGTCTCAATGATTATGAAATGTCATTGAAATTCTCTGCTGACTACCTGGTTGTGTCACCTCGCAAGAAAAATTTGCTTCCAAATGCATTGGATACCTTGAATTATCTACATGCGAAATATCCGTTATTCATCATTACCAATGGTTTTGAGGAAATACAGGGAACAAAGATTAGTTCGTCCGGAATGACACACTACTTTAAGAGTGTTGTTACTTCAGAGCGTGCAGGAAGCAAGAAGCCGGAGAAGAAAATTTTTGAATTTGTGCTCACGAAATACGGATTCAGGCCGTCAGAAGCAATTATGATTGGTGATAATCTCGCTACCGATATTAAAGGTGCGCAGAATGCCAATATTGATTCTGTTTTTTTTAAT
>JBGATZ010000445.1:0-4030 GCA_044228905.1 Cyclobacteriaceae bacterium
GGCTGTCTTTTGCCCAATTTTCCGTAAGCACGTATGTTTGCGCCTAAGCCACAAGTGAAAGCACTTCCTTTCTGTTCGAGGCCTACGCTATCCTGAGAGAATGAGAAAGTGAGCTCGCACCCCTCCGCGTTTGTATAGATATAATTAGTCCCCGTTTTTCGTGCGAAGCCATTCACCACGCCACTATGAACAGCTGGAGGAGGACCTTGAATATACAGATTGAAAAAGACGGTGTTATCAGCCATGTTCTTCACATGCAGTTCTTCGAAACTGAGAAGCGGAAATTCTTGCTTAGATTCAGGGTCTTCATTCACCAGCTTTAGTTCATACGTTCCTGACTTGATCTCTTCTGCTGGGAGAAAATCGTCAAATCCTTCTGTCATGCTTAGTTGAACAGGCATTTGCTTTGAGCCGTCTGCGGAATTCCATGTGCCGGTAAGAATATCTTCTTCTTCCACACCTATTTTCCATATTCCAGTTACTCTGTCACCTACTTTTTCAGTGAGCTCGAATTTACCTACAGCCGGATAGGCAAAATCCATATTGATTATTTTTTTGCTATTCAGATAAACCAAACGAGCTTTTTGCTCACCGCGAATCTGAAACATATTCACTCTCACTTTATATTTATCATTGACAAGCCCTTCATAGGTATAATCGAAATCATCCATATCTAGTTGGCTTTCGGGTTCTTCGTCACCTATTTCAGAGACTTGTATTTCTTCGGGCTCAGATGGTTCAGTAACAACCGCGGCAGTATCTGTAGGCAGTGAGTCGGTAGCAGTTTGTTCAGAGCTAGTCTTATTCTGGCAGGAAAGGAGTAATCCTGAAGCAAGGAAAATGATCAGTGTAATTCGGTTCATTGGGGTAAGTTTCTATAAAATTAGAAAAACGATCCGATATTTACAGCTATCATACTATTCCGATTTATGATGGACCAGTCTGTTCCTGAGACTCGTTCTCTTGAGTCAACTAATATCCCTCTTACCCCGATACGTTAATAACTTGACTAATACCTGTGGCTATCCTTTCCCTCAATCTATTTTTCGCTGAGTATGATTTTTTGAACGAATAAGTTATCTCTGGCGGAAACTTTTAAAATAATAACTCCTTTAAAATCGGCATCGGCTAGCCTGATCTCCGTTCTGTCGGTGTAAATCGTTGTTTCGAAATTCATTATTCTTCCCGTCAGATCAGTAAGAACTATATTCTCAAACGCAGAAGTACTAATGTTGAATGTAGCACGGGTAGCCGGATTAGGATAAGCAGTAATTGGACGATCTGATTCTAAGCCTGTCACTACTTCACTGTGCCAAAGTGTTTTCAATATGGCGATTTCATCTGGAACCAGGGCTTTGTTATAAATGCGCACTTCATCTAATGTTCCGTTGAGATGATACGCTGTTTCCTGTTGATCTTTTCTGCCGAAAGTAAGCGCCTTTAATGTGCTTGATAAAGAACCCGTTTGTTCTAAAAATGTATCCAGTTTTCCATCTATATATAACTCCATGGAGTATCCGGAATAGAGAATAGTTATATGATGGAATTCATTCAAGGGCAACGGATTTGAACTGTCGAGATCTACAGTTCCGTTGGAAGTCTTTGTGGTCCAGCGAAGTTTGCCGTTCGGGATGATAGAAATTTTCCACCGTTCTTCCCAACTTCCATGTGAAAGGATGAACGATTCTTCTGAAGCTTGTTTTGCATTAATCCAGAATGAAAGTGTGATGGCATCTACAAAATTGAGAGCAAGCTGGTTGGGCACAAAGATAATATCATCTCCGCTCGAAAATTGATAAGCACTGTTGATACTGCCTCTGGCATCTTCAGTTAGTTTTACACCGGCACTTTGTGCATCAAATCCGCGACCTCCATAATCTTTGGTGTCGCCATCCAGCGGATAATAGGCCAATGCCTCGGATGTACCAGATGATTCTTTCTTCACCAATACGTTTATGGTATAACTCGATTGCAGATTGAAATGATTGGTAACCGTGCAACGAATGGAATATATTCCTTCTTTTGTGGGTGTCCAGGTAAGTAGTGAGTCGTTGATTGTCGTTGACCCGGATGGAACATTCCAGTCATAAGTTAATGATTCTGTCCCGGCAGAAGTAACCTTGGCAAGAAGCAACGCTGGTTTGTTTTCGATGAAATATTGTTGTGTGGTAGAGATCGTGGTGATTTCCGGAGCTGCAGGTACTACTTTCCACACGCTTAACGTAAGACTATCTTTCGCTGAAGAAACTCCCGAGATTGCTTTTAGTAAAATTTTATAATCTCCTTCAACAGAAGGAGTGGTCCAATTGAATTTTCCTTCTGAAGTGGTTGCCATGAGTTCATCGTTCACATACCACTGATAGGATACTGAAGCCGATGCATTATCCACCGCTGCGTAAATGGTGGCCTGTTCCGAGAAGGAATAGTTTTTATTTGCGGAAGCAAGTGATTTAATTCTGATCGCGGGTGTGAAATTATATCCATAGTGAAAATCAATTGTATTTTCTCCAATAGTCAGCTTGCCATTTTCGGCCACAGGCGTTGAACCTGCAGGCAGGTAGGAGAGCAGCATTGCTTCATTGGCTTTTATTGAAACGGAAACATTACCCGTAGCGGAAGTAAGGATGGTTTGTTCGCTTATTGCATCATATAGGTCATAGGTGTCAGCGCCAAGAGCCAATGTGATCTGCTTATCATCTGCATACGGGTTGTAAACCAAGTAAGTGGGAAATGCATTCTGTCCGAAGAAGTCCGTTTTATTTACATCTAGTTTAAGAATACCCAATACATCGGTTGTCTCTACGATAGCTCCGAGGTAACCGGTATGTGATGATCCGTAAAGTCCGAGATTGGTAGAAGCCCATCCGCTACGTTTGGCATCACCTGTGCCGTATAGAGGTTTGTTCTGATCAAAATTGTTTTTTTCTTTTAGGGCTTCGTATGCAATTACGGATTCAGTGTCGTTCGTAGTGCTCCACTGAAAATCATCCTGCTTATCCGAAGGCAGGTAAGCGGAATAAAAGTAACGACTGGCATTAGCCATGTTAAGTGTCCATTTGGCTATGGCGTGTGCATAGCGTTTATCATATTTTACCAATGGAACAAACATGGCGGCCTGTTGAAATCCATTCATAAGAAAAGCATAGTCATTACCTCCATCATTGGCTTCACCGATCAAACCGGAAACATCTTTGCCATCCCATTGTCCTACTATAGTTCCCCAGCCACGGAGCTCTCCACGGTCAAATGACCAGTTGAGCATTTTGTCAATATTGTAATTAGTGCCAAGTTCTGCATTCATTTTGGCTGCAATGAATGTGCCGTAAGGCAACTGTAGTTCGTAAGAAGGATTTGTGCTTAAATTGGATAAAAACTCTAATGTCATTTGGGCGCCCTCTAAATATTTTTTATCGCCCGTCTTTAAGTAAGCGTGATAGAGAAGCCAGCCAATGGATCCGGCTGATTCAGGTTCGGGTACGCTTTGTTTATTGCCGGTCATGGAAGCCAGATACCAGCCTCTGTAATTCATGTCGGGAATGGCCCAGGGCGCAACTGTTCCTCCCATATGATGTACGGCATCAAGCCATCTGTCAGCGATAGCTATGAACTGATTTTGAAAATCAGTAGTGGAAGGATATTGAGAATATAATTGATAGAAAAACACATTCGGCATAACGTCATACCACCAATCATTTCCGCTGATGGCGGAGTAATTGTTGAGATATACATTCTGCTGATTGGCTTTGTTAAAGAAGTCTTTTGTTTTTTCAACCCAGTTTATGCCGTTTTGATTTGCCTTGTTTATCCCGACAAGTGATGCGCTCACTACAGCCGGAATAATGTTGATCGCTTCAGCGGCATTCGTACTTCCGCCCACATAAGTTTGCAGTAAGATAGGCTGAAGCGAGGGATAGTTGACAGCGTTTTGTTTCAGGCCTATCAACGGAAGATATTGCCCGGTTTTGTTTAAAGAAAAGATAAATTCATCATACTTCAGGGCTACTTCTTTCCAGTTGCGCATTAAATAGGG
>JBGATZ010000446.1:0-4024 GCA_044228905.1 Cyclobacteriaceae bacterium
CTTGTATCGTCCGGGCCCGATGGAATACATTCCGGACTTCATTGCACGTAAGCATGGACGCGAGCCAATCAAATATGACTTACCGGAAATGGAAGAGTATTTGAAAGACACGTATGGTATTACCGTTTATCAGGAGCAGGTAATGTTGCTCTCACAAAAGCTTGCCGGCTTTAGTAAAGGTGACGCAGACGTGTTGCGTAAAGCAATGGGTAAGAAGCAGAAAGACGTACTGGATAAAATGAAAGGCAAATTCATTGAGGGTTGTAAGAAGAACAACCACGATGAAAAAGTCTGCGAGAAGATATGGACCGACTGGGAGGCGTTCGCACAATACGCATTCAATAAATCACACTCAACGTGTTATTCACTGGTTGCGTATCACACTGCTTACTTAAAAGCGAACTACCCTGCTGAATACATGGCCGCTGTGTTGACACACTCTCAAAACAGTTTGGATAGCGTAACTTATTTTATTGAGGAGTGCCGGAAGATAAACATAGAAGTACTTGGGCCACATGTGAATGAATCGGGTGTGTTCTTTGAAGTAAACAACGAGGGCAAGATTCGTTTTGGATTGGGGGCAATCAAAGGTGCTGGTGAAGCTGCCGTAGAGGGAATCATCCAGGAACGCGATGCTCACGGGCATTTCAAAGACGTATTTGAATTTGCAAAGCGCATGAGTGTGCGTGGCATTAACAAGAAAACATTTGAATGTCTGGCATTATCTGGTGCATTGGATTGCTTTAAAGAAGCACACCGCAGACATTATGTGTACGCCAAAGAGGGCGACATTACTTTAACAGAAAAAGTAATCAAGTTTGCCAACAAGCTTCAACAGGAAGCCATGAGCGCGCAGGCAAGTTTGTTTGGAGGCAGCACGGGCACCAGCATGCCGTTGCCAAAGATTGATGTGATTGAACCGTTCAGTGAAATTGAAAAACTGCATTTTGAAAAAGAAGTAGTGGGTGTTTACATCTCCGGGCATCCGCTCGACAATTTCAAATTTGAATTGGATACATTTAGCAATGCTCCGATTTCTGCATTGAATGACATCAGCACATCAGAGGGAAAAGAATTTAAGGTTGGGGGAATTGTCTCTGCAGTAGAACACAGAATGACGAAAACCGGAAGGCCGTTTGGCAAAATGGTGGTGGAAGATTATTCCGGCAAGTGCGAATTCATGCTATGGAGTGATGACTATCTGAAATTCAAATCTTTCCTTACTCCTAGTTTGTTCCTTTTCATTGAAGGATCGGTGGTAAAGAAATCATGGGGTGAACAGAATCTGGAGTTTAAAATCAGGAACATTGAAATATTAAATGAGCTGGCAGCCAAGCGTGTGGCTGGGTTGGCATTGAAAATTTCGGTTTCCATGCTGAATGCAGAATTTGTTGACTCCCTCGACAAGCTTTGCAAAAAGAATTCCGGCAAAGGAGTTTTACGCATGTATTTAAAGGATGAAGATCGATCTATTCAGACAGAAGTAGTGGCCCGAAACAGCCAGATCAAGCCCACAAACGCGTTTATTAAAGATCTCAAACGATTTGCTGATGTGGGTGTAATCACCGACAAAAACGATGTACGCTGGCTGGCCGATTTGCCTAAACCTGACAACAGTGCTGCGGGAGTTGGAACAAATTCACCTACCTTTGTGTTGGAATCTGTAGAACCAATTGAAATAGAATCTTAAAACACTCTAATTATAATTTTTATGGGAAAAGCAATTGTATTAACGGACGCTAATTTTGATGAAACTGTCAATTCAGGAAAGCCAGTATTAGTGGATTTTTGGGCAGAATGGTGTGGACCTTGTAAAATGATCGGACCAGTAGTAGAAGAGCTGGCTGGTGACTACGAAGGTAAGGCGGTAATCGCTAAACTGAACGTAGATGAGAACCCACAAGTAACTGCTAAATTTGGTGTGCGTTCAATTCCTACGTTGCTTGTATTTAAAAATGGCCAGGTAGTTGACAAACAAATTGGCGCAGTGCCTAAGTCTGTTTTGGCCTCCAAGCTTGAAGCTCAGGTAGCTTAATGGTTTAATAGATTTAAGTGATGAAGCCAGTGATGAGAGTCACTGGCTTTTTTTATTTTTATTAATAGCCACAAGACACCAATGAGATCTCCGTTCAACGCAAAAATTTACAAAACCGGAATTAACTGGTGCGTGGATGTGCCTCTGAGAATTACAAAATCCATGAAGCCTGAAAAGGGTTACATCTTCATTAAAGGAAAGATCAATAACTACGGCTTTACCAAATCATTGGTTCCTGTAAAAAATAAACCATACCGTTTATTTGTCAATGCAGCGATGATGAAGGGCGGAGATACCGCATTAGGCAAAACAGCCAGCTTTATCATTGCACAAGTGAAAAAAGAAAAACCGGTGAATTACCACATGCCTGTGTTGCTTCGTCAGGCATTGAAAGAGAATAAATTAAACAAAGCGTTTGCTGCATTATCTGCTTCCCGGAAAAAAGACATTTTGAAATACTTAAGCTTCATTACTCAGAAAGAAACGATAATGAAGAATGTTAACAAACTGATTTCACAACTGAAGTCACATAAAAAGGATCGTACGAATCCCCTAGAACTAACGCTTTCTGTGCGAAGGCTCATCATTTTCCAGATCAATAATTTCCATAATTTTACGATCTGACTTATTCCCCAAAAATCCGCTGCTCATCCTATGAAAATTATCTTAATTGTAGTCCTTGTCATTTTCTTCAATGCGACAACCACTTTTGCTCAGTTCGACAAGGACAAACTTCTCTATACCATGAAAGCTGAGAAGTATAAACGGATGAAAACAACGGGAGCTGTGCTTACAGTTGCGGGAGGCATCCTCGTTGCTGTTGGAATTTCGAAAGCTGGCAATTATAACGCTAACGGGTCTCAGTCAAATACCAACGGAAATGCAGATGGTGCTGTAGCCTTTTTACTTGGAATGGGAGGGCTTGGAGCAGGGATTCCACTTTGGATTGTAGGTGCGCATGCCGAACGCAAGTATCTTCGAAAACTTGAAAATGCTTCTATTAAATTTAATCACAACTATGATAGAAGCAGTCTTAGTCTCACTTACCGTTTCTGAGTAAAATTACAATCCACTTTTCTTCAGGCGTTCTACTATTTCAGAAACCGCAGGGCATACCTGGGTGTTTTTATAAGTGAGGTCAAGAATCTGCACCATCTTTTTACGATCGGTATGCGGATACTCGCGACAAGCCTTCGGACGGTCTTCATAGACTATGCAGTAGTTTTCTGAGTCGAGAAAAGGACATGGTGATGATTTTAAAACATAGTCTTTGTCTTCATCAATGCGCAGGTACTTTTCAATGAAATCACCAGGCTTCATCCGTAATGACTTTGCAACCCGCTCAATGTCTGTTTGATAAAAGATGGGGCTTGTGGTTTTGCAACAATTGGCGCACTCGAGACAATTGATTTCCTCAAAAACCTCTTCATGCAATTGGTGGAAAGCATCATCTACCTTACGGGGATCTTTCTTCTTCAGCGACAGCAGAAATTTTCTGTAATCTGCTGCTTTATTCTTTGCTATTTCACGAAAACGATCAAGATCCATCACACAAAATTATTGATCCCAATGAAAGAAAACTATTTTTGTTTTTAATGAACACTGCTCACCTGATCTCCTCCTTCGAGAAGCACGTCTCACTTACTGGCGAGGAGTCTGCCTATATTCTTTCGCTAATGTTGCCTTTTAAAATGCGGCAGCATGATATGATTGAAAAACCAGGAGAACCAACCAAGTATTTCATCTACGTGGTGTCGGGGTGCCTGATGAGTTATTATACTGACAAAGACGATCAGGATCATGTGATGCAATTTGCCCAGGCCGGTTGGTGGACAGGCGACCTGACCAGTTATACCAATGGAATTCCATCTACCATGTCGACACGGGCACTTACGGATAGTGAGGTCTTATTGCTTCCCCGAGCAAACATGGAACAAATGCTGGAGCGTTTGCCCAAGCTGGAGCGCTATTTCAGAATTCTCTTTCAGA
>JBGATZ010000447.1:0-4007 GCA_044228905.1 Cyclobacteriaceae bacterium
ATGATTTGAAATACAAACCCTCAACTCTGGAAAAACGTTTCCTGAGATGAGGGCTCTTTAAAAACAGTGCGGATGAAGGGACTCGAACCCCCACGCCTTGCGGCACCAGATCCTAAGTCTGGCGCGGCTGCCAATTACGCCACATCCGCTTAAATGTGCTCTTTTTAGAGCCATTTTCCGTTAAGGAGGTGCAAATTTAGAGATTATTCATTACGATTGAAGTTTAGAATTAAAAATCTGTAGAATCTGTGGTTGTTGACGTAGCTGAAGAGAAGAAAGAGATCATTGCCCGGTACCGCAGGCTGCTGCGGAAAGCGAAGCCTATTTTAAAAGAAGGGGATGCCAGACTCATAAAAAAGGCCTTTACCCTGGCCCTTGAAGCGCATAAAGATATGCGCAGAAAATCAGGCGAACCCTTTATATTTCACCCACTTACGGTGGCCGAAATCTGCGTGGAAGAGATCGGATTGGGCACTACCTCAATCATTGCGGCCCTCATGCACGATGTCGTGGAAGACACCGATATTGAGCTGGCCGACATCGAAAGAATGTTTGGAAAGAAAATTTCCAAAATTGTAGACGGTCTTACCAAAATCCGTGGAGTTTTTGAATATGGCACCTCTGCCCAGGCCGAAAACTTCCGGAAAATGCTTTTCACCCTTTCGGAAGACGTTCGGGTAATTCTGATCAAACTAGCTGATCGTCTTCATAATATGCGCACGCTGGATAGTATGCCGCGCAACAAGCAATTGAAAGTCGCATCAGAGACAATCTATCTATATGCTCCACTTGCCCATCGGTTAGGGCTTAATGCGATTAAGTCGGAACTGGAAGATCTGTATCTCCGGTTCACCGACAATGCTGCGTTCTCAGAGATAATGAACAAGATCGATGAGACGAAAGCATCTCGAAATAAATTCATTAAACAATTTGTTCTGCCAATCAAAGAAGAGCTGGACAAACTGAAAGTAGATTATGAAATAAAGAGCAGACCAAAGTCAATTTTTTCAATCTATAATAAGATGCGCAGGCAGGGCATTCCTTTCGAGGAAGTGTACGACTTGTTTGCGATTCGTGTGATTTTGGATACTCCGCTTGAACAAGAGAAATCGTATTGCTGGCAGGTGTATTCCATTGTGACGGACTACTATACGCCAAATCCGGATCGCCTTCGAGACTGGATCAGCACGCCAAAGGGAAATGGTTACGAGTCATTGCATGCCACCGTAATGGCGAAGAATGGCCAGTGGGTGGAAGTGCAGATCCGTACGCAACGCATGGACGAAATCGCGGAGAAGGGATATGCCGCTCATTGGAAATATAAAGACACGGGATCAAGTCATGAATCTAATCTGGAGAAGTGGCTTGTGCGCGTGCGTGAGCTCTTGGAAAGACAAGATCTTACTGCCCTGGAGTTTGTAGATGATTTCAGAGGCAATCTTTTCAACGAAGAGGTTTTTGTTTTTACACCTAAAGGAGAATTAAAAACGCTACCTAAGGGTGCTACTGCTCTGGATTTTGCTTTTGAAATTCACACAGACGTTGGCGCGAAATGTATCGGAGCAAAAGTCAATCAGAAATTGGTTCCGATTAACCATGTGCTGAAGAATGGAGACCAGATTGAAATCCTGACTTCTTCGAAGCAAAAGCCAAACGAAGATTGGCTGCGGTTTGTGGTAAGCCAGAAAGCCAAATCAAAAATTAAGGAAGTACTTAAAGAAGATAAAAAGAACGTAGCGGAAGAAGGGAAAGAGATTCTGGCCAGAAAGCTCAATCAACTGAAAATCGATTCGAATGGCCAGACTTACGAACAATTACAAGCTTATTTTGAAGCGAATTCAAAATTTGATTTGCATTATCGCATAGGCAAAGGATTGATCACTGTTAACGACCTGAAACGATTTAAGGAATTCAAGCCCTCTTCACCAATTAAATCCCGCCCACATTTACCAGGCACTGATGCTAAATTGGTGGAACAGGAACTGGCAAAGGCACGAGGCAGAAATGAAGACATTCTTCTTATTGGTGAGGATATGGATGTGGTGGAGTACAAACTGGCAAAATGCTGCTCTCCGATACCAGGTGACGATGTATTTGGTTTTGTGACAATTAATGAAGGAATTAAAATCCACCGAACTACTTGTCCTAATGCTACCGAATTGCTAGCCAATCATGGAAACCGTGTCATCAAAGCCAAATGGACGTCCCAGCATGAAGTTTCCTTCCTCACCGGGCTGAAAGTGGTGGGTACCGATCGAGTAGGGTTGATTAATGATGTGTCGAAAATTATTTCCGAAGAGCTGAAGGTGAATATGAGTTCAATCTCTTTTAATACCGATCATGGGATTTTTAATGGCGAAATCATGTTATATGTAAACGATACCCGCCATTTGGAGATGCTGATCAGCAAACTGGACAAAGTGGAGGGCATGGTTACGGTGTCTCGATTCGATTCCCGAAGTAATTAAAAGTCAAACCTTTAAAATTTTTGCAAATAATCTACATTTGCACTTTATAACTCATGGCACTCAATCCAAAAATTTACGATGAAGTAAGGAAGATTTTCACTGCCTACCTTGAAAACAAGGAGCTGAGAAAGACACCCGAACGCTACGCGATATTGGAAGAGATCTACTCATTAGGTGGTCATTTCGATGTAGAATCACTCTACATCAACATGAAAAACAAAAATTACCGGGTAAGTCGTGCTACGGTTTATAATACCCTTGACCTGTTAGTAGAGTGTGATCTCGTGAGCAAGCATCAGTTTGGTAAAAACCTGGCTCAATACGAAAAATCATACGGATACAAGCAACACGATCATTTGATTTGTACAGAATGTCATAAAGTGACTGAATTTTGTGATCCACGCATTCAGAATATTCAAAATACAGTGGAGGAGTTACTGCATTTCAATGTCATGCATCATTCCTTAATTTTGTACGCGAGCTGCACCAAAGAAAACTGCGAAAACCGTAAACCATCATGAACTTTGCTCAGGAAATAAAGGCCAATACGCTGATTCTAAGAATCTCAGGCGATCTTATTGGTGAAGACAATGGTACCCAGCTGGTTGAAGCGGTGAGCCAGGCAGTAAGTCATAAAGTGTTGACGTGTATCATTGATATTTCTGAGCTGCGCTATATTAATAGTAGCGGAATAGGTGTGCTCATCACTATTCTTACCAAATTCAGAAATAAAGGAGGCGATGTGTATTTAATGCGCCCTTCTGAAAACGTAAAGAAATTATTAGTCATAACTAAGCTCAATGCGATCTTTCAGATCATTCAATCTGAAAACGAAATCGAAACATTGAATAAGAAATAAAGGTAGCCTCAGGGCTGATCACTCAGGAAATTTACCAAGATGAAAGTTGATGTATTGTTAGGCCTTCAGTGGGGAGACGAAGGAAAGGGAAAGATTGTTGATGTTCTTGCTCCAAAGTATGATGTAGTGGCTCGCTTCCAGGGCGGTCCAAACGCTGGTCATACTTTAGAGTTTGATGGAATCAAACACGTATTGCATCAGATTCCTTCCGGTATTTTCCGCGAAAGCACCCGCAATGTAATTGGTAATGGAGTAGTGCTCGATCCGATTATTTTCAAAACCGAGATCGATAAACTTCAGAAATTCAATTTGAATGTGAAGGCCAATCTTTTCATCTCAAAGAAGGCTACGTTAATCATACCTACGCATCGTTTGCTTGATCAGGCTTATGAAAAAGCAAAAGGTGCAGATAAAATTGGTTCAACATTAAAGGGTATTGGTCCCTCGTATGTAGACAAAATCTCTCGTCAGGGATTGAGAGTGGGCGATATTCTTTCTTCAAATTTTAAGGACAAATTGAGGAAGCTTGTTGACAGCCATACAGAAATTCTGAAGAACCATCATGTTGAATTCAATTGGAATGAACTGGAAGTTCAGTTCATGGAGGCGGTAGCTTTCCTGAAAGAATTTAAATTGATTGATAGTGAATACTTTCTGAACCAGGAATTGAAAAAGGGATC
>JBGATZ010000448.1:0-4005 GCA_044228905.1 Cyclobacteriaceae bacterium
AGGAAAAGAACCAGAGACAGGCCTGGACATTTTAAACAAAGTAATTCAGGAACTTGGATTCCCTGTCTACGATCATCCATCTTTGTATTACGAGTACGGCAAATCATTAAAGAACAAAAAGAAATGAAATCATAATCACTCGTATAGAATTAAAATCAGCTCGCTGCTAATTAAATGAAGTAATTTTGATTTAAGTCTCAGTTTGTAAGTATGATCAACCCACTTTGTAATCCATGAACATTCTCAAAAGCATAATCGCAGTCATAGCAGGTTACGCGGTATTTGTTATTAGTGCGTTGTTGTTATTTCAACTATCCGGTGTTGACCCGCATGCCGATCCTTCCTGGACACTGATGTTATCCACTGTGATTTATGGAATAGTTTTTTCATTCATAGGGGGAATTCTCACTCAGGTAATTTCAAAGTCAGGTAAGCTGACTGTCAATTATGTGTTGAGTGCAATCATTGCGGGCTTCGCTGCCTTCTCTTTATTCAAGACAACAGGAAATCATTATTCGCAATTAGCTGCGATCTTCTTGTTTGCACCAGCTTCATTATTGGGAGGAATTTCTTATCTGAAGAAAAGAACAACAGATAACTAGTTGCCAGAATCAAGAATCCGGCAACTAGCATCCATTTTTATTACTTCACTGCAATCCCCAACTCTTTCAACTGTTCTTCCGAAATCGTAGAAGGTGAATCGATCATCACATCGCGGCCTGAATTGTTTTTAGGGAATGCAATAAAGTCGCGGATAGAATCGGCTCCACCGAAGATCGAACACAAGCGATCAAATCCAAAAGCGATCCCACCGTGTGGAGGTGCTCCGAATTCAAATGCATCCAGTAAGAAACCAAACTGCTTTTTCGCTTCTTCTTCACTAAAGCCCAGATGACGGAACATCATCGCCTGTGTAGGACGATCGTGAATACGGATGGAACCACCACCTACTTCGGTTCCGTTGATCACCATGTCATACGCATTCGCTCTCACTTTACCAGGAGCTGTTTCGAGCAGGGCAATGTCTTCCGGCTTTGGCGAAGTGAATGGATGGTGCATGGCATGATAGCGTTGCGTCTCTTCGTTCCACTCCAGCAGAGGGAAATCCAATACCCATAATGCCGAGAATTTATTCTTATCGCGTAAGCCCAATAAAGTTCCTATGTGAAGACGAAGCTCACCCAATGCCTTTTGTGTTTTCTCTTCCGCGCCAGACATAATCAATAGCAAGTCGCCTGGTTCCGCATGGAATTTCTTGGCCCATCCGTTAAGTTCTGTTTCATCAAAGAATTTATCTACCGATGATTTGAATGTGCCGTTTGCCTCACAACGTACCCATACTAATCCCTTCGCACCAATTTGTGGACGCTTTACGAACTCGGTTAATTCATCAATCTGCTTACGCGTATAAGTCGCACAACCTTTCGCATTGATCCCTACTACCAATTCGGCATCGTCAAATACCTGGAAACCTTTTCCTTTCGCGATATCATTCAGCTCTACGAACTTCATTTCAAAGCGGGTATCCGGTTTATCCGAACCATAATACTTCATGGCATCGGCATACTGCATATGTGGCACGGAAGGAAGATCAATTCCCTTCACCGTTTTGAATAGGTGACGAACCAATCCTTCAAATGTAGTTAAGATATCTTCCTGCGTAATGAAAGACATCTCGCAGTCGATCTGGGTAAACTCAGGCTGACGGTCTGCACGCAAGTCTTCATCACGGAAACATTTCACAATCTGATAATAACGGTCGAAACCGGATACCATCAGTAATTGCTTGAATGTTTGTGGCGATTGCGGCAATGCATAGAACTCACCGTTGTTGATGCGTGAAGGAACCACGAAGTCACGCGCACCTTCCGGTGTAGATTTGATCAAAACCGGAGTTTCTACTTCGATGAAGTTAAGTCCATCAAGGTAGATGCGTGTTTGCTGCGCCATCTTATGACGAAGCTGCAGGCTTTCGCGTACCGGGTTTCTGCGTAAGTCGAGGTAACGATACTTCATACGAAGGTCATCACCACCATCGGTATTGTCTTCAATAGTAAACGGAGGAGTAACTGAGGTATTCAATACTTCAATTTTCTCTACTTTAATTTCAATATCACCTGTTCCGATCTTATCGTTTTTTGAAAGACGTTCGGCTACAGTTCCGGTAACTTTCACTACATATTCACGACCCAATTGACGGGCAGCAACCAGTAACTGCTGATCGGATTTGCCTTCCTCCAGGAACAATTGAGTGATCCCGTAGCGATCGCGCAGATCAATCCACAGCAGACTGCCCTTATCGCGCAGGCGTTGCACCCATCCTGTGAGGGTTACTTGTTTGTTGACATCTGAAATTCGCAATTCACCGCAAGTGTGGGTACGTAGCATGGTTTTTGTGTAATTTTGAGCGTTGTTTACCGTTAAACAACACCCGCCTTTTGCAGGCAGGGGGCAAATTTAAACCGGATTTACTGATTTCCATGAGCTCTAAAAGTCTATTCACTGGGTTTATTATTACTGTTTTTGCAGCTGTCGGTTTTGGATTTACACTGGCCAAGCTGGTGAAGACCAAAGTAACCAATGATATTACGGTAAGCCTTCCCAATACACTTTTCCCCATGACCCCCGAAGATATCGGTCAGCGCTTCCCTTCGGTACGTGCGCCTTTGGGTGCCTACACCACCGAAGACCGGGTAGTGGATTTCAGTGTGAATATTTCCGCCACAAAATGGACTCAGCACGATCTGGAAATGGGGCAGAAATTTTTCAAAGCCGGAATCTATAACCTCTACGATAAAGTGGAGATGCTGTCTGAAGGAATTCAGGATATTCACAAAAAGAAGTTTATCTACTTTGAATTTGAATCGCGCACCAACGGAGACAGACGAAAACTGGGAAGCTCCGATCCTGTTTTAAAATATACGTATATCCAATACCTCATCGAGCCCGATCGTACACTCGTATTCACATTCAGCTGCCCCAAAGATCAGAAACCGCAGTGGCAGGAAACTACGCACCAGGTGATGAAGAGTATTTACGTGAAGTAAACTTCAGCCATAGCCGTCTGACCGCTTTTTTACTTCAGCAAACAGCGATCTGACGGTTTATTCATGGCACTAAAATTTTATAGCTCAGGTTATGAAATCGATTCTGCTTTCTTCAGCCTTATTTGTTGCCGTAATTTCCGTTCAGGCACAAACCAAAACGCCAACAACTATCATGAAATCCGGGAATACCGTTTCAGAAGATTCCACGCAGCTACATAAAATTATTCCCGCTGAAATTCCGCAATCTATTTTAGATTCACTTCAAAAAAGGAATTTTGGAATTCAGGATATTTCATCGGCTCATCGCAATGGAGCTAAAACCGCTTATGTAGTGGAGGTAACGCATGACCTGGTGAAGGATGTGTATTGGTTCAGTCCGCGTGGGCATATGTTGCGCCCGTCAGCACGAAAGGGTAATAACTGACATCCGGATTCTTGCTATTATTTAACTTCGCAAGAAGCAGGTTGAGCAGGTAACTGTGCCTCCACACCTTTGAGACAAGTTTAACCCACTTGCCTCATGAAAACGTATAGCCTGCTTACTTTAATTTTTATTTCTTTGAATTGTTTGGGACAGGATACGATCACTGTTTCTCAACCCAAGCGCAAAGCAAATATTACGATTACTACACGTATTCATTCCACGGGACATTTTCCGTTTACCGGATCGTATGTTAACCGGAATCTGAATGCAGATATCAACGTGTCCTGTTCGAAAAATAATTTCGGAGCATTTCTTTTCAAGTCACATGATGTGGAAGACCCGCATTCAGCAATCAGTTATCTGCAACCCGGTGTTTTTAGGAAATTCAATGTAAATCAAAAACTGGCGGTAAGTATTTTTGCCGGATATATCTTCAATCAAACCACCCGTTTCAATGACAAAGACTCTGATGCATGGACTGCATTGATTACCTCGTGGCAACCTCTTTCGCAATTTAAAATTGAAAATACTGCT
>JBGATZ010000449.1:0-3971 GCA_044228905.1 Cyclobacteriaceae bacterium
TTAAGAAAAAGGCAATGGTTGAAGAGCTATTTAAGTTATTGGATCATCTGGAAGATGATGGTGTGATCAGGCAAACGGAAGACGGAAATTTCCAATTGGTTAAGTCCTCCTCTTCCCCTACAAGTAAAAGCGCTGATTCAAAAGCAAAAGGCGTTGCGGGAAAAGGGATTACCGGAGTGGTTGATCACGTCAATGCGCGATTCGCATACATTGTTACTGGTGAAGAAGGTGTGAAAGATGTGTATGTAAAAACGCAGGACCTGAATTCTGCCCTACACGGAGATACGGTAACCGTATCCTTGTTTTCAAAAAAGACAGGTGCTAATCCGGAAGGAAAAGTAGTTGAGATTGTTAAGCGTGCACGTAATCGTTTTGTGGGTAAACTTCAGTTATCCAAGAACTTTGCATTCGTTGTGCCCGATTTTAAAAAGGTATATCAGGACTTTTTCATTTACAGTGAGAACATCAACGATGCAAAGACGAACGATAAAGTATTATTTGAAGTAACACGCTGGGGTGATGGTGACAGAAGTCCGGAAGGGAAAGTAATTGAGATACTTGGAAAATCAGGGGAGAACAATGCAGAGATTCATTCCATTATGGCGGAGTTTGATCTGCCATTCCGTTTTCCGGAAAATGTTTTGAAAGAATCCGAACAAATCGGTGAAGCGATCTCTAAAGAAGAAATCAAAAAGCGCAGAGATTTCCGTGACATTCTCACCTTCACGATAGATCCCGAAGACGCAAAAGACTTTGATGATGCGATTTCATTCCGCAAACTCGAAAGCGGATTGTATGAAGTAGGTGTTCATATTGCAGATGTTACACATTATGTAACCCCCGGGACAAAACTGGATGACGATGCTTTTGATCGCGCTACATCCGTTTACCTCGTAGATCGCACGGTGCCAATGCTTCCTGAGCGCTTATCCAATGCTTTGTGCTCACTTCGTCCTCACGAAGACAAGCTGACATTTGCAGCTGTTTTTGAAATGGATGCAAATGGACGAGTGCAAAACGAATGGTTTGGTCGTACCATAATTCATTCTGACCATCGCTTCACGTATGAACAAGCACAGGAAGTAATCGAAACAGGCAAAGGAAACTTTCCAGAAGAAATAAAATTACTAAATGACATCGCGATCAGAATCCGCAAGGATCGATTCAGAAATGGGGCCGTCAATTTTGAATCTGCCGAAGTAAAATTCAAACTGGATGCAGATGGAAAACCGTTGGCAGTTATTCCAAAAATCAGAAAGGATGCGCATAAGCTGATTGAGGAATATATGTTGCTTGCTAATAAGGCGGTTGCAACCTATGTGTATAAAATGAAGAAAGGCGAAGAGAAAAACACTTTCGTTTATCGTATTCACGATCATCCCGATCCTGAAAAGCTGGAAGACTTCTCCAAGTTTGCTCGTCAGTTTGGACATAAATTAGAAATCGATGAACGTACAGTTTCGCGTTCACTCAATCATTTGATGGATGAGATCGAAGGTAAGCCTGAACAAAACGTGCTTCAATCTTTGGCAGTAAGAGCAATGGCGAAAGCAAAATATTCAACAGATGCCAAAGGTCACTTCGGATTAGCTTTCCCTCATTATTCGCACTTCACTTCGCCCATCCGGAGATATCCCGACATGATGGTGCATCGCTTATTGCAGCATTACCTGGATGGTGGAAAATCCGTGAGTAAGAAAGATTATGAGGATAAATGCATTCATTCATCCGAAAGAGAGAAAAGAGCTGCTGATGCTGAACGTGCTTCTATCAAATACAAACAGGTGGAATTCATGGCCATGGCCGAGAATAAAGTATACGAGGGCATCATCACTGGTGTAACCGACTTTGGAGTGTTTGTGGAAATCATCGAAACAAAATGTGAAGGCATGGTTCGTATGTCTGACATGAAAGATGATTACTATGAATTCGATGAGAAGAATTACCGCATTGTAGGACAGAAGAAAAAGAAAGTATATCGCCTGGGCGATCAGGTTGACGTGCGCATCAAGAAAACCGATGTAGATAAACGAACAATTGATCTAACATTTGAATAGAAATTTTGTTTCTCTCTTGTGTACGGCTTAATTGCCGTTCTTTTTAATGTACAGCCCGATGTCTTCGTATCTACAGCTCATAGAAGGTCAAATCAAAAAGCAGCAGTTTGGGTTACAGCCAAAATCGCTGTATGAGCCTATCCGATATATCATGTCATTAGGTGGGAAGAGGTTGAGACCAACGCTAACCCTTCTTGTCTATTCACTATATAAAAATGACGCTGAGAAAATCGTTTCCTACGCTGCTGCGGTAGAAGCGTTTCACAACTTTACATTGATGCATGACGACATCATGGACAAAGCTCCGCTGCGTAGAGGCAAACCAACTGTTCATGAAAAATGGAATACCAGCACGGCCATCCTTTCCGGTGATGTGATGCTGGTGAAAGTATATGAAATGTTCCTTTCATTGGATGGAGCCACATTGAAAGAGTCACTCCGGATTTTCAATCAATGCGCAGCAGAGGTATGCGAAGGCCAGCAGTGGGACATGGAGTTTGAAACGAAAAGCAAAGTAACTGAAGCGCAATACATTGAAATGATCCGATTGAAGACTGCGGTATTGCTGGGCTTCAGTCTGGAGTTTGGCGCTTTACTGGCAGGCGCTCCTGATAATGATCGTAAAGCCTTGCGTGACTTCGGAGTGAGCATCGGAATCGGGTTTCAACTAAAAGATGACCTCCTCGATGTGTATGCCGACAAGAAAAAATTTGGAAAGCAGGTGGGTGGCGATATTATCTCAAATAAGAAAACATTCCTCCTCATTAAAGCTTTAGCAAAAGCCCGAGGAAAAGAAAAGGCTGAACTCGCAAAATGGTTAGCCTCGAAGAAGTTTGATAAAAGAAAGAAAGTAAAAGCCGTGACGGCCATTTACAATTCACTCGGCATTCAAACTATTACCGAAAATAAAATTGAGGAGTACTTTCAAAAAGGTTTTGCAAGTCTGAGTCAATTATCTTCTCCTGATAAAGCAGAATCATTAATTGCTTTTGCTAAAGACCTGGCCGGAAGACAGAAATAATCATTTCCTTTTGTAATACATCAGTTCGGCTTGCTTCTTTTCGGAGCTTTCACTTAGCGTATAGTATCCCTTTCCATCTTGTCTAAAGCAAATTGATTCACCCTGCATTTCTGCCTCGTAAGGAAGAACCGTTGGAGGTTGTCTTAATAGTTCAGAAATAGTTTGACCATTCGATCGTTTCCAATAATACACGTTGCTGTAATCTTTCATGAGCAGTTCATTTCCATCTGCTGAAATATTTGCGGCTACAATTTTCTGAAAAGGAAGAGTAGCAACTTTTTCAGCAGTCAATGTATCCGCTTCATACGGATAAGACATCTTGTACAACCGAACTGAATCTTCCCGCTTCGATACAATAAACCAATCTTTTGTCTGCGGATCGATCATCATGGCTTCCGTGTCGCGCACACCATCTGAAAGTCTGATGACTAATGTGTCAAAAACTTCAATCTTCTTTTCTTTCTGATCAAACAAAGGCTCTTCAAACCGATAAACCAATTTGAAAGGATACTTGGCATCATTATCACCAATATCTCCTACATATAAATAATTCTTTCCCTCCTCAGGACCTGAACCTATGGTTATATCCTCCCAGTCCCTGCTCTTTATTTTATCCAGTTTGCAAATCATTTTAATCTTCCCCAATGTGTCAATTAAAAACACTTCTGCGGGGTGGCCACTGTCGTTATGCGTCCAGAGCATTCCCGGATTTCGGGTGCTGGCTACCAATCCGGAAGCCTCCTCCAATCGTTTGGCTACTTTGCCCAGGGCTTTTCCTTTCTCAAAATAACCTTGCGTTTGCTCCGCCTGCCTACCATTGGAATGACATCCTGTAATGATAAATAGCGCAAGCAGATAGAGTATTCGCATAAGTGTGGCTTTAGCATTTCAAA
>JBGATZ010000450.1:0-4313 GCA_044228905.1 Cyclobacteriaceae bacterium
GAAATTGTTCCCGCCTTTGAAATCAGTTACTGTTCCCCCTGCTTGCTGTACGATGAATCCGCCTGCGGCCACATCCCAGGGATTTAAATTATATTCAAAAAAACCTTCCAGTCTTCCGCAAGCTACGTAGGCGAGGTCGGTGGCAGCACTGCCCAACCTCCGAATCCCATGTGTTTTATCAAGAAACGTTTTAATGATCTCCATGTAGGCGTCCATCTTGTCTGAATGATAATAAGGGAAACCGGTAGCTAACAGCCCTTCACTTAAATTCCTGATCGATGAAACTTTAATCTCTTTATCATTAAGAAACGCTGGATTATTCTCTGAGGCATGAAAGCATTCTTTGTTATTTACTTCGTAGATGGTTCCTAAAACCATTTTGTCGGCTTTTGCTAAGCCAATACTGATGGCAAATGGAGGGAAGCCATGAGTGAAATTGGTTGTGCCATCGAGTGGATCAATGATCCATTGATAATCATTCGTTCCTTTGGTATTGGTTCCTTCTTCTCCGATAAAGCCTGAACCCGGGAGAATTTTACTTAATGCGCTAACCAGTTTTTTTTCTGATTCCTTATCGACATAAGAAACGAGATTATTGAAACCTTGCTTTTGTTCAATTCGTGACCGGTCAAAATTTTCACTTTCAGTACGGATGAATGCACCTACTTCTTCGCAGAGGTCGTTAACTTGTTTTTCAATTCGGATAAGATCACTCATTTGCTGTTTGTTTTATTTCTGACAAAAGCTACTACTAAAATTACCACTGAGACCCATGCAGAAGCTTTGGCAAGAATCTCACCCTGTTTTTCATAAGAAGGGAACGCAGTAATTGCCCCATTCTTATAAAAGGAAATCATTGTTTCCCGATCCAGTGTTTTCCCTCCTTTGATAGACGAAAATACAACTGGTCCGGCTAAGCTAACTAAAAAGAGGATAAACAGATACCAGTTGATTTTGCCGGTTTTAAAATAGGAATAATAAAGAAAGAGATTAATCCAGAAATCCAGGAAAGAAGCTCCCAGATAACCTGTATAAATATTCCAGTGGATCCAGTTCTTCTGGACATAAAGTGCGTCACCCAGGTAGAGTGAGCTGGCAGGCCAATGAAGCTGAAGGAAGATATATTCAATGCCTAGCCAGAAAAACAGAATGGTACCTTTGCCGAGGTAGTCCCCTAACGCTTGCTTCACGAACTTATAGGCGATGAATGCAATGGTAAAAGCAATGCTCTGAACAAAAACAGAGGGAAGAAATGACGTATTGAATACCTGAGCAGCAAGCAACGAGACACATATTGCAATCAGGATCCATTCAAACGACTCCTGGGTATACTTCTTCTTTTTTAACCCGATCAGTCAACGCAAACAAAGGAGCAAAGCCAAAGAAGATAAAAACGGGAAAAGACTTCATTAGCCAGCCGGCCGTGAGTAAGAATGTAGCTATTAAAAATAAAATAAAAGGACTATGCTTACTCTCTTTTGCCATCTATGACCACAACAATTTCTCCTTTTACTTCTTTTGATTGAAAATGAATAAGCACGTCACTGACGGCTCCGGTAAATGTTTCCTCGTAGATCTTTGTCAGCTCACGTGAAACAGAAACTTTCCGATCGGGACCAAAAAACTCAACGATCTGTTCCAACGCTTTTACCAAGCGATGAGGTGATTCGTAGAGTATAATGGTGCGCTCTTCTTCAGCCAGTTGTTTTAGTAAGGTTTGTCTTCCTTTTTTATGTGGTAAGAATCCCTCGAATACAAACCGATCGGTAGGGAAACCAGATTTTACCAAAGCAGGTACAAAAGCGGTTGCTCCTGGTAAACATTCTACGCTCAATTCATTCTTTAAAGCTTCTCTGATAAGAAGAAATCCCGGATCGCTGATGCCAGGAGTGCCGGCATCGGAGACCAACGCCATCACTTCGCCTTTTTTCATACGATCGATCAGACCTGCCAGTACCTTGTGCTCATTGAAGATATGAAAACTGTGCAGGGGTTTTCCGATCTCATAATGTTTCAGAAGGATGCCCGACTTGCGTGTGTCTTCGGCAAGAATGGTATCTACTTTTTTTAAGACTTCGAGTGAACGAATAGTGATATCCCCCAGGTTGCCAATAGGAGTAGGAACGAGAAAAAGTGAAACGTTACTGTCTGTGTTCATTTACGCGAGCGCATCAATAGCTTTGGCAAGTGCACGGTCTTTCTCGGTTACAGTATTACCGGCATCGTGCGTAGTAAGCTCAAAACTTACTTTGTTGTACACATTGGTCCAGAGCGGATGATGATCCATTTTCTCGGCAACCAAAGCAACTCTGGTCATGAAGGAAAATGCTTCCACAAAGTCTTTGAACTGAAAACTTTTTTTTAGTGTGTTATTTTCTTCTTTCCACATACAAATCAGATTAAAATTCAAAAAGCGATTGACACATAAACCATGTGTACAGGCAAGTTACCAAAACTTTTTAACGTTTGATCAGAGTGGTATTATACCCTCTATTGTTGCCACTGTTTTATACACTTCAATCACCGCATCGCTGGAGGGCATCATCATCTGTATAGTAATGCTGGTGTATTTACCGGTTTTAGAAGCGCGTTCTGTTGGTGTATGTTTTGGAAACAAAGCTCTTACCTCTGCCTCCTTTCCTGAAGGCACAACGAATTTGAACATATACAATACAGGCCAGGCATGTGTCTTATCCAGCTGTTCTTTAAATGATTGTGTACGATCCTCATCCATATGAAAAGAAAAAGCGGACGAACATAGATGCCCGTCCGCTTTTTTAATTAGTTGCTATTAATAGAACTTGTAACGCGTGTCCTTGATTTCAGAACCTGCCTTTACAGCCTCCATTATACTATAATTCTTTGCATCCTGAGCTTGCTTCAATTGGTTCTTGAAGATAGTATAGTCTCCCACAGCGGGAGCGATTGTTTTGTTCTGCAATTCAATCGCAAGAACACCATTCTCACCTGCAAATGGCTGCGAGCGTTTGCCGTTTTCGAGAGTAAACGATTTACCTACAGCAATTGGATCGAATCCAGCGGTTGGCAAAGAGTTAGCATTTAACTTCAGGTCGCTTGATGTACCTACCGTAGCATCAGGACCAACAGCGGTAGCAATTTCTTCCAGTGTTCCCTTTTGAGCATTGATTTTGTCGATAAGAAGTTTTCCTTTCATCTGATTGCGTACAAGAGGGGTAATCTCTTCTTTCACCTGATCAAGTGACTTGAATCCCTCTTCTGTTTCGTTTGTCATTACGGCAATCACATAGGTGTCATCCAGATCAAAAACTTCTGATATTTTATCTTTTTTCGCATCACGGAATAACCAAAGGATTGCAGTGCGTGCTTCACCCAGGTTAGGGATAGTGCGGTCTGATGTGCCTATGTTGTTAGCTTCTACAACAGCTATGTTTTCTTTTTTTGCCTTTTCTTTAAAATCATTTAGTCCGGAAAGGCCATTAGCAAAGGCATCTGCTTTGCGGAATGCCTCATTTTGTGTTTCATCACTTGGAGCAATTTCTTTCTCAATAGTGGCAATAGTAAATGAAGTATTGTCCTTCACGGCAGTGACTTCAATGATGTGATATCCGAAATCAGTTTCAACCACATCGCTTAATAATCCTGTTTTCTTGGCATCAAATACTGCTTTTTCAAAAGGCTTAACCATCTGACCTGAGCTGAACCAGCCTAGGTCACCTCCTTTTGAAGATGTTCCGTCAGTACCGAACTCTCTTGCTTTAGCAGCAAAGCTGGCTCCTCCTTTGATCTCTGCAAGAATTTTACGCGCCTTCTCTTTAGCTACTTTCTTTGAAGCATCGCTGGCATCATCCCAACGGATCAGGATATGGCTTGCTTTCGCATTGTAAATGGTGTCTTTACCCACCTTTACCACTTTTACGATTTTGTAATTGTTGCCATCAACGAAAGGTCCGTTTACAGATCCTTCAACAAGCGTAGCCTGATTCAAAGAAGATGGAAGAGAAGCGGGAGTATACTTTGAGTAGAAATTGTCATTATCGCTGTTGCTTGCTGCGAATAAAGAATCTTCCGCGGTTGCTTTGAAATCGGTAGCCAGACGCTCCATTTCCGTACGAACCACTAATGAATCTTCTGAAGAAGCAACAACCGGGAAACTCACGTAGCTCATGCTGCGGGTTTCTGTAGACTTGTACTTCTTTTTGTTGGCATCATAGTATGCTTTCAAATCGCTGTCAGAAACCTTAACAGAAGAATCGCTGATAGCAAAGAAAGGCACATAAAGGAATTTTACTACAGCTACGTCATTCTGAACATGGTAATCTTTTTCAGCTTCT
>JBGATZ010000004.1:0-30014 GCA_044228905.1 Cyclobacteriaceae bacterium
TTTGATCACATCATCACCTAATGTATCGAGCGTATCATGAAGGCGAAGGATTTCGCCTACTTCTGCAACTCCACGTACAATCCAGTTGCGTTCAGTATCTCTGCGCTCGTTTTCAATCAGGTTGTTACGCATGTTAATCAGCGATAATCCAAGCGTATCATTTTCACTGGCCGGATTGAAATCCGCGTCAAATTTTCCTTCACCGACTTTTTGTGCAAAGTCAGCGTTGGTCTTTAACATGTCTACCAATTCATCCACCTTATCGGCCATTCTTCCGAATTCATCCTGTGAATGATTTTCCTCTTTTTCAGGAAGTACACCTTTGGAAACCATTTCCAAAGTAGTACGCATCGAATTGAGTGGCTGTGTGATTGATCGGGCAAAGACCATGGAGAGGGCAACAGCAGTAAGGATAATGGCCAGTCCTCCAAAAATATAAGTGGTAATCAATGAACCACTTTGTCCGTTAATTTCTTCTGAGTCGATTTTTGTGATGAGTGCCCAGTTTGTTCCTTCAATCTTTCTCCACGCAGCCATCACTTCTTTCTTGCGATAGTCTTTTGCGAGGCCCGATCCCGGCTTGCCTTCCAACGCAAGAGACACTGTGCTTTCAAGGTCATCTCCTTTGCTGAGCATTTTGATTGGAGCTTCCGGCTCGTTACGTAAAGAATTAACCAGGATTACCCGCTTCGAACCTGCTTCCAGTGTAGCCACCAGTGTCTCACCGGTGCCACCTAGTCCATGAGGATCCAGTAATTGTTTGAAGATATCACTCAAATCAATTTTGGTGATGATCAGATAGGAGTCCACAGGTGCACCACCGAAGAAGGAATATTTTTTTGTGTCTTTATTTTTCTTAACAATGCTGTAGGATATCTTTTTTTCTGCTTCGGAAAAAAATGTAGCATCAAGATCGGGAAAGCTGGCTCCCTTTTTGATTTTAGGATCAGTGGATGAAACTACTAATCCTTTTTTATCGGTAATGAATACTTCCTGAAAAGAATGAGTGTCTTTGATTGACGAGAGGAAATCAGTAAGCGGATCAGAAGCTACTGAGGTAGAGTCGCCTCCTCCCATTAAATCCATGCCACCAGTATTTGATGATGATCCTGATACCAGATTATTTTTTAATGCATCTGAATTTTGCAGAGCATTTAACGTGAAGGTTAACTTCTCCACATACATGTTCAATAATTCGGCACGGCTATCGGCCACTACACTCAGGTTATTTGCATACTTATCCTGAGTAGCCTGCAGGTTAACAGTGTAGGTAAAGAAACTGATTGCAGCAACTGCGATAAGAGTGAGTAGAAAAACTAACCCTGTAATCTTTGCACTTATTTTGATATTCCTGAACATAATCTCTTCCCTAAATGCTTAACTGATTTTACCTGCTAAAATTTGCGCCATCTCGTCCGTCTGCTTGCGCACACTTTCTTTTAGTGGAGCGAATGTGGCGATTTCGATTACTCCCTTCACTTCATTGTCTTTTTTTAATGCCACGATAAAAAGATAACGGGGAGACGCTGTACCTAATCCGCTTACTATTTTGATATAACCCTCCGGAACTTCATCGAGATACAAATTCTGACCAGAAGATGCTGCCTGCCCCACCAATCCTTCTCCGTAATCAAAGCGCACCACGTTGCTATCGGATATATTAAGCGCATACCCATATTTTAAGACCAGCGATTTCTTACCATCTTCCTGCGTGGAAAGGTAAGCGGCACCCTGACCTGCTTCCAGCTGCTTGCAAATGGCACTTAATCCCTGTTGAACAAGTTCTTTTTGATTGTTCAGATTTTGGATCAGTGATCGGAAAGATGCCACATCAGTAGAGTCTGTGCTGCCATCCTGTGAACCTGAAAGAGAAGAAGAGTCATTCTTCTTTTTCTCGAGGTATACAATCGTTTCTTTTTTAGCCTTGAGGGCAACATTCACTGCCGCTACCCCAATGCCAAAGGTGATGACAACAAAGGCAATTGGTTTTAGAAAAATTATTCGCGCCATATTCATATCAAGGATATTGATGGCCTGACTCCATTGCATATTCTGAGGCAATGTGTACACAACATATGCACTGATCAGCATACCTGCGAAGAACAAAAAGGTAAGTATCAGGCTTAGTTTAGCCGGGTCTTTTACGGATTGAATGAAACGCTCCATCACTTATATTGTCTATCTAGTTCTTTTAAAAATTCTACAATCTGATCCACTTTCATCACGTGATCAATTTGTGTCAAGGCCAGTGCTGCACGAGGCATAGTATCAATCATGCACTCAGTAGGCTCCTGAACAATTGTCATTCCTCCTCTGTCCTTTATATACTTCATTCCTAATCCGCCATCACGATTAGCACCTGAAAGTAAAATTCCAATCAATTTATCACGATACACAAACGCTGACGTTCCCAGCGTGATGTCAATCGCAGGCCGGGAATTATTGATCATCTCTTCAGTAGATAATGCAAAGTAATTTCCCAACTCTACCGAGAGATGATAATTGGCCGGTGCGAGGTATACACCTCCAATGCCTCCACGAAACCATTGCGCACATGCTTGAGTCGGTGCAGGCACATGATAATCGGAAGAGGAAAGTTCTTAGGTAACTGTGATAAAATCTTCACAATGCCCTGGAAGCTGCCCGCTGACCCCCCTATAACAACGGCTTTATAGCTGTTATTTAAGTTGTATTTATTCATGGGTCTGCGTTTCCCTAGTCTTTTATCTTCTTATAAACTTTTTCTTCATTGTTCACCACGATGAACTTGGTAGCGATATCACACCAGATCAACGATTCTTTTGATCCAATCGCGAGGTATCCGTATTTAAACAAGCTTTCATGGAATTTCTTGAGTACGTCATTCTGCAATGCCTGGTTGAAATAGATCATTACATTACGGCACAGAATCAGGTCAAACTTGTTGAAGATTTCACCTGTCACGAGATCGTGTTTACGAAAAGAGACGTTTTTCACCAGATCCTTGTCGAATACGGCTTTTCCGTTTTCTTCTTTGTAATACTCTTTCAGTGTTTTCTTTCCCTCGAAGCGGATATAATTTTTTTCGTTCAGCTCCATGTTTTTGATAGGATAGGAGCCCAGCTTTGCCTTATCAAGAATGTTAGTATCCAGATCAGTAGCGATGGTCGTCACCTGATCCAGAATGCCCATTTCTTTGAGCATGATGGCCATCGAAAATACTTCTTCGCCTGAAGAGCATCCGGCATGCCAGATCTTGAATTCCTTGTGATTAAGCAGAATCCCTGGAATAATTTCGTCTCTCATGATTCGCCAGAAGCTGGGATCGCGAAACATCTCTGTCACGTTCACGGTCAGCTCATCGAGGAATTCTTCGATGAATCCTGGTTGATCATTTAGCTTTTTGAGCAGGGTGTCGATCGACATGCTCTTAAGTTCGAGCATGCGAAGCATTCTTCGCTTAAAGGACGACATGGCGTAATTCCTGAAATCGTAGCCATGCTTTTTCTGGATCAGCTCGGTGATCCGCTTTAAATCTGCTATGTCAATGTCTTGAACCACAGGAAATGATTAATTCCAACTAACTTTTATAGACAATCCCAAAAATAGTCTTCCATGCCTCCATGGCAGGGCTATTTAGCAGATAAATATTACATGCGTTTAATCTCTACTAAAGCCTGTTAATTTTCAGGGCTTTGAAATTACTCATTTCAAAGTGCCTTTATCGATTTAGATGATCTTTTTTGGACTTTATCCCTTTTTTGAAAGCGTATCCTGTGTGATTTTGAGCGCTTCCAGATTAATCTTTAGCTGATGTTCCATCTCTTTGGCCACAGCCCAGTCGTCACCAGGGGCAGCGTGCTGCACCTTTTCTTCTAACCCTTTGATTTTCAGTAAATAATCACGCTCTTTTCGTGCCATTTCTTCCTGGGTGGCGGTCAATTCCTCCATGTTCTGGCGCATTTCCTCTTCCTGCGAACGCATGGATTCAGTAGCGATTTTGGAATCCTCCAGTAGCTTTTTAGTACGCTGATTGGTTTTTACAGAAGCGAGGGTACTCGCTAGGGTTTCACCCAGGCGCTGTACGAATTCTATTTCGTGTGGATGGTATTCCTGGAACGAAGCCAGTTCTACCAGCCCATACACTTCAGAATCAACTTTTAACGGCACTACCAGGATTGCCTTGGGATTGGATTCACCCAGGCCTGATGAAATTCGAATGTAGTCTTCCGGGATTTCTTTGATGTAAATCGTTTCTTTTTCAAGGAATGCCTGCCCCACTAGCCCTTCACCCAGTTTCAGTCTTTGCTGTTCATACTTTTTAATATTGAATGCATAAAGTGAAATGAGTTCGAGGTATTTGTTATTGGCATCTTCATCATTTAATACGTAGAGGCCGCCCTGATTTGAACGTGTGTATTGAATTAACGTGGAAACGATGCGATCGCCTAATGTATGAAGGTTGTCATCGCTGGTGCGGAGAATTTCTACGAACTTGGTCAGTCCTTCGTTGGCCCATTTTCTCCTCTGTTCTTCTTCACTCATCAGCTTGAGCTTGGCCTGCATGGAAGTAAGTGAGACAGCCAGTGTATCCTGAACAGACTGATCTGCATTTTGCGAATAAGCTACCTCCAGGTTTCCATCTCCGATACTTTGAACAAAAGTGGAAGCATGGTTAAGTTGTTCTACGATTTGATTCAGACCAGCAGCTACCTGTCCTATTTCATCCTGTGAAGGATTAATCAATAAGGATCGTGCGAGGGCTGCCTGCTGAATGTCCTGCAACGGAGTAATGATTCTCTTATTGAAGAGCCATACTAAAATGACAATAAGGATAACGTTAAAAACGGAGATTGCGATCAGGGCAAAACCGGCTGTTGATTCACTTTGATCCTGATCTTCATGAAGATCTTTTAATAATGAGTTGAACCGGGTGGAAAATGTAATCCATTGTCCGCTGATTAATGTGCCGGCTTGCGCTACGGCAGGGTTAACTACTTTCTGATTGCTTGTAACCGATGTTGAAGTGCTGTCCGTATTTATCGTTTCAGTAATTGTGCTGTCTTTCCAGACTTCATAGGTAGTAAGTGTAAGTATGCTTTTTTTGTAAGCGTTCCAATTTTCGATCAACTGATCCAGACGGATTTTTGATAGTCGTGAAACGGGTGAAACAATTTTATTGCTGCCTTCGGGTCTTCCGCCCTGCGAAAGAATTTTGAATTGTGCATCCTGACGGTCAACAGATGCAATTACTTCTGCTATTTTACTTTTTTCTCCTTTCAGGAAGAGTGTTGTTTCAGTTGATAGCTTTTGTGCGTTTAATAAACTCCACTGTGTGAGTTCAATCTGGCTTTGATTCTGATCCACCTTGTTTTGGGCGAACCGGATCAGAAGAAATTCTGCCAGGATCAGTACTGCAAATACAATCACCAGAGCAATCGCCTTTTGCTGCAAAGTCTGGAATCTTAAAGCCTTCATCGTTTCAAAAATAGAAGTTTTTGATCGCCCCGAAAGGACTATGTAGTATTAGTATTGATTTTGACAAATTTAGATTTCTATTCGAGGTCGGTTTTACCGAAGCCAAAGGGAAGCAGAGCGGCTGCCGATTCACATTTTACCCACTTTTGATCAGCCCCAAGCATAACTACCTCAATGGCCTTATTTTGGCGTTGTTCGTATTCCAGAATCACCTGCCTGCACGCTCCGCATGGAGTGGCCGGAGTTAATTCTTTATGACTTTTCTTATGAGCCACCACTGCGATTTTAACGATGCGTTTGCCAGGATGTGTGGAGGACGTAGCATATAACGCCACACGTTCCGCGCACATGCACAACGGATAAGAGGCATTCTCCTGGTTGGATCCTGAAACGAGTGTGCCGTCTTCAAGGATCAGTGCTGCACCTACGTGGAATTTAGAATAAGGTGCGTATGAGTGATGCGTAGCTTCTTTGGCTTTATGCACCAGGTATTTTGATTCTGTATCCAGTTCTTCGATGTCAGAAAAAGTTTGAAAGGACTGATTTGGTTGCTTCATCGCATTTTAAGTTTAGCGGGGTGTGAAAGTTAATAAAGCAATAAGAGGTTAGGAAGTCCAATTTGATTTAATTTGACAACCCGTTAATGATCAAAAATGAAATCTATTCTTGTATTAGGTGCAGGCCGTTCGTCCTCTTCACTCATCTCTTATCTTTTGGCCGAAGCAGTGAAGTACAACTGGAGGGTAACAGTGGGAGATTTTTCTGAGGCAATGGCCAAAGAACGAATTGGGAATTCTTCCGCAGGGAAGGCGATTTCATTTGATATCACCAATACAGAAGCCAGTGCAAATATTATTGAAGCGAATGATGTAGTGATCTCATTAATTCCGGCAAACCTTCATCCGCTGGTAGCGAGGCTTTGCCTGCAAAAGCAAAAACATTTACTCACTGCCAGCTATGTGTCTGATGAAATGAAATCGTTTCATGAAGAAGCAAAAGAAAAAGGCTTGTTGTTTTTGAATGAATGCGGATTGGATCCGGGTATTGATCACATGAGTGCCATGCAAGTGATGGATAACATTAAGGCCAGAGGAGGGAAGCTTACCTCGTTTGAGTCATTCACAGGTGGATTGATTGCACCGGAAACAGAGCCAGGTAATCCCTGGCGCTACAAATTCACATGGAATGCAAGGAATGTAGTGATGGCCGGACAGAGTACAGCCAAGTATTTACAGCACAATTCTTATCGCTTCGTTCCGTATCAGCAGTTATTTCAGCGCATTGTTCCGGTAAGCGTTCCTGGTTATGGAGAGTATGAAGGTTATGCAAATCGCGATTCCCTGAAATACATAGAGACATACGGCTTGCAGGGGATTCAAACAATGCTTAGAGGAACGTTACGCAACAAGGGTTTTTGTTCCGCGTGGAATGTGTTTGTTCAACTAGGATGCTGTGATGATACCTATGAGATGGAGAACGTGAGTGAAATGACTCATCGTGAATTTATCGATGCTTTTCTTCCGGCTCATTTTTCAAAAACGATTCAACAAAAAATCGCTGAACAGTTGGGAATATCATCTACTGGTCATGAAATAGAATGCCTCAGGTGGTCTGGTCTTTTTGAAAACGAAAAAGTGGGATTAACAAAAGGAACACCCGCACAAATTCTGGAGTACATCTTAAATAAGAAATGGAAATTAAATCCGGATGACAAAGATCTTATCGTGATGTGGCATCGGTTTGTTTATGAAAGGAGTGGAGAGAAAAAAGAAATACTGGCTTCGTTAGTTGCAAAGGGTGATGATTCGGTGTTCACTGCGATGGCAAAAACAGTTGGATTACCTATTGCAATTGCCACCAAATTGCTATTACAGAATAAGATTCGGCAACGAGGTGTGGTGATCCCGATCGATAGAGAAATTTACGAGCCAATTTTAAATGAACTGAAAACATTAGGTATAGAATTGGTTGAAACGGAAATGTGAAAAAGGAATTCATCTATTGGCCAGTCCAGTTGTAAGGAGTTCCGCCAATAAACAGGATACGCCCGTTCTTTACTGCTGCATACCAGACTGCATACTTGCGTTGCGTGTTTTCTATATTCGAGAAATTTATGTTCCAGTTATCAGTGAGGTTAAATGTTCCGTTTGATTTAGCCTGAGCAAAAGTAGTGGAGCCGCCTGCAGAATTGGTTGCCAGTATTTCCCAATGATACGTATTGTCACCTGTGAACGTAAATTCCTCCGTGGATGAATATGTACTCATGCCTGTACTTAAACCAGTATACATACTATAATAAAAAGTATTTGCTCCAAAATTATTTGACCACTTACCCGTGCTCATAATGTCCGCTGCATCCACGGCAAAACGATTGTAGTTAACCATGGCACGTAGTGGATTCCAGACTTCGCTGTTAGTTGACCAGTCGATTGTTGAGGGGTCTAATCCAAACTGAGCGATGAATGTATTTTTATTGGGAGCAATGAATTCAATCCATCCGGAACTTCCTTTTTTAAACAACGCAACGAAAACGTTTTGCCCTGTTGTATTTTCTTTGACTGTTCCCGAACCGAGATAAGCTCTTTCATAATCTAAAGAAGGTGAAACCACTGCATATCCTGACAAATTACTATAGCGTGGAGCAACAAGTATGTCCCATGCGTTATTTACAATGGGTTGCGGATCTCCGCCAATGCTGGTGGCTGCTTGTGGATAATGGAGTAATACCTTAATATTTCCTTTCACCACCTCTACCCAATCTGTTTTTATAGTGCTTATCCACCCATCATCCCAATTCGTTATGGAATATTTATATGCAGGAGTAACAAGGTTGTATTTCGGTATTTCATTAGGAGACGGATCATCAGAAGAACCACACGCTATCAGCGAAAGAAGCAAAGCAATAACAAAATACTGAATATAGGCTGACTTACTTTTCATAATCGTACTGGTGTTTTAAGTGGAATGAATTTTCTCCTCATCAATCAGGCAACTAACGAAGAGAAAATAATTAACTCTAAATGGCAGATCAGCCAATTAACAGACGAGCGTAAAATTGATTAGATCCTTCAGCAAAATCAATCCTGTAAAAACAGGATTTTACGACTAGATGAAATCTTGAGCTTAGCAGTTAATACAAAAAGTCTGGAAATAGATAGTTAATAGCAATTGATGCTCCAGCTACGCTTCCAGCTTTCGGCCGGATTTATTTTTTCCACACCTTCTTTGATGGTAAGCTGCTGATTGTGGTTTACTGAATCAGCGATTCCACACCATGGTTCTATGCATACGAAGTCAGCACCAGGTGAGGTCCAGAGGCCTAGAAATGGAAAGTCGGGAAAAGAAAATGTTAAACCGTGTTGATCTTTGTCTGTCTTGAATGAAACCACCTTTGATTTTGGCTGTTTAAAAACTAATGCATCATTGGCAAACAGCTCACGACTAAGGTCAACGCGATTGCTGTTATTCAACAGGGAAACAGGCGAGGAGGAGATCAAACCTTCTTTGGTAATTGGCCATCGGGCAATTGTTTCGTTCTGATCGAACTCAATATAATAATCTTCGTATTTCAATCCATTTGTCAATGGAGCTTTGAATGCAGGATGAGCGCCTAATGAAAAATACATCTCTTCTTTTCCCTTATTCTTTACTTCGTAAGAAGTTTGAAGCGAGTCTTTATTGAGTTGGTAACTGATGATTAACTCAAAGTCGAACGGAAATTTTTCTTTAGAAGCAGGCGAACTTGATAGTGAAAAGGAGATGGAGTCTTTTTGTATGTTAATGGCATTAAATTCTTCGTCTCTTGCAAATCCGTGCCTGGGAAGGGAGTAGGTCTTATCTTTATAGATATACTTGTTTTCTTTTAATGCACCCACAATCGGGAATAATACAGGAGACGATTTTGCCCAGAATTTCGGATCGGCATCCCACATATACTCCAATTGGGTCTGCTTGTTATAAATGCTAAACAATTCAGCTCCTTTTGATTTTATTTTTACTGCCAGTGATTCGTTTTCAATGCTAAAATCCATAGCGAATTAGTCTTTATTCATTTCGTACTCTCTGTCGATCAATAATCCACCACCTTCGGCAGCTGCTACAGCCAGCTGGTCGCAGCGTTCATTTTCCGGATGGCCGGCATGACCTTTTATCCACACAAATTTTGGTTTGAATTTTCGATGAAGAGGAAGATAACGTTTCCATAGATCTACGTTGGCTTTGTCTTTGAAGTTTTTCTTTTCCCACCCCATTAGCCATCCCTTCTCAACGGCATCTACTACATACTTTGAATCGGAATAGATAGTCACCGGTATTCCTTCTTTCTTTATTGTTTCCAATCCGACTATTACTGCCAATAATTCCATGCGATTGTTGGTAGTCATGCGAAACCCCTGACTCAATTCTTTTTCATGCTGACCATAACGCATGATGGTACCATAACCACCGCGCCCCGGGTTGCCTTGTGCAGCACCATCTGTGTAAATCTTAATCATCCTCTGAAGCTCACATTATCCTTAAAAATCTTTACCGCAATGGCGAGCAGAATTACTCCAAACACTCGTCTTAAAACTGCGAACACGGCCTTACCTAATTTTCTTTCCAGCCAACTGGAAGAACGCAATACGATATAAACGAAGAACAGGTTGAATACAATACCAATGAGGATATTGGATTCTTCGTATACTGCTCGTAAGGAAATAATGGTAGTTAATGTTCCGGCACCAGCAATCAATGGAAAGGCAAGAGGAACAATTGAACCCGAACCTTGTGCATCCGGATCGTCCTTAATCAATACAATCCCCAAAATCATTTCCATGGCTACGATGAAAATGACAATTGCACCTGCTACCGCGAACGAGGCTACATCCAAACCAAAGAGCTGAAGAATGGACTGGCCGAGATAGAGAAACCCAATCATCAATGCGGCAGAGATCAGTGTGGCTTTCTCCGCATGAATTCTTCCTTCCCGTTTCTTTATGGTAATAACAAAAGGGATTGACCCAATAATATCAATCACTGAAAACAGGATCAGCGTGACGGAAAAGATTTCTTTGAGATTGAGCATGGTCAAAAAACTTTCGACAAAGTTAAAACATTAACTGTTAAAAGAAGATCTGATACTGGAGAACAACCTGACTCTTCATTCCGCTATCGCGAATTAATTCTGTTCCTTGTGGTGTGTACGTTGGCCTGAGCTGCCAGTCGAGTGAAATCTTGCTGGTGTGTCCTTTAATCAACCAATTCACTCCTAAGTCATAAATATTAGCTACTTTATCCAGGCGATCGAGCTTTGCACTCTGCACGGTTGCATAAGGCATTAATGTTCCATTTCCATCACCGAATAAATTGTCTTTGAACTTATATCCTATCTGTGCATAAATCTGTTCTCCTGTTCCAAACATGGGGAATGCATTACCCTGACTTCCTGCCGGAGCGCCAACTGTACTATTGCCACTGGCGGGATTCATCACCCCATTGTAGCGCAGATATCCTTTTCCGTAATCGGTATTGAAGTATCCCACGTAGGCATTCAAGGCCGTACCTTTTTCTTTGTTTACAGATGCATCATAGAATAGAGCAACTGACCAAAGGTTCATATCATGATATTGTCTATTGGGATCATTGGCAGCGAGACCAGTTACTGTTGCGTCTTTTTGAGTGATGAGCCCGGCTTCAACGTTGAATACTTTTTTCTTTCCGAGATAAGCACCAGTCATATAGGGAGTAACGTGTGATTCTTTATCAAAGAAATTCCATATGAAGAATCCCGAATATTGTTTGTGCTGTTTGTCCTGCGCGAACGTTGCGTTAGAATTAACCACGGGTGCAGCTTGTCCATTCGTTGTAATGGGAAACGGATCACTTAATACCAGACGATAATCCAGTTGTCCGATCTGACCTCTTGCATAAACGCTCAACTTTCTGGAAAATTCATCCGTCTGGTCTACGGTAGCCTGCGCAAAGATGGGAACGTCCATACTTAAAATTGTTCCGATGCTAGGCTGACTGAAGCGTGACAGACCATTGGCTATGGTAAGACCTGCACCGAGATAAAGCAGGTCGCTGTTCTTCTTTATTTTATATTCTGCCAACGCATCGTGAAAGAAGACCTGCAGCTTACGGTTGCCTGCATTGTTGCTGAGATAATTAAAATTGTTCTGCCCAAACTGGAAATAGAAACCCACATGATCAGTTAACTGTCCGTAGAGTTGAATACGTGTTCTGCGTAAACCGATGTCGAAAGTCTGATAAGCAGGATTTCCTAATACGGTAGTGCCAGGGTTGCTTTGATTGGAGCGTAACCAGATCTGATTCAGGAATGTAGCTTTGATATAGTGACTCCCGTCATCATTCAATTTCAACCTAAGCTCTTCGATATCTTTTTTAGGTTCGGTGTTTTGTGTTTGATTTTGCGCGATAGCGTTCGGCCCAACGAGTAGAATCAGAAGCAATAAAAGGTAAAGTATATTCTTCATGTTCGCGAAAATATAAAATAAGAAAGCACTGAGGTGTGATCTCAGTGCTTTTAATATATTAAAATGCCATTATAGATAAGCAGACAAAAACTTTTTCAGTTTGTTAATTTCTTTTTCCTGAATGGCTGGGAAGTTGGCAATACGGAAAGTTTCTTTTTTCTGCGCGCCATACCCTTCTCCAAGTAGAATTCCTTTCTTACGTGCATCTGCTTTTACTTTTTCAAGTAAGGGCTGATCTCCCGTAATCGTCAGTACAGTAAACGAACGCACAAAACCATTCTCAATCAATAGTCTGAGCTTAGCAGAGCGACTGAAGAAATCTTCCCAGAGATAAAAACGTGTGACGATCTGATTATGTATAATGTTAATTGCTTTCGATTTCTTTAACGTACGCATAAGAAGATAGATGCCCAATACATTAGGGGTGCAGGAGGTTTGCCATTTATCCATCATTTCATTCATGAACAACAGACTGTTGTAATGTTTCTTTTCACCTATGGATTTGATTCGCTCAATCGCTTTGGGCGAACAAATCATGATCGCTAATCCGGCTGGTAGTCCAAAACATTTCTGCACAGAAGCAAACCAGATGTCTGCAGCTTTAAAGTCAAGTTCAATACCTGCCATCGAAGAAGTGGCATCTACCACAGTCAAATGGTTGGGATTTTGTTTTTTTATTGAAGCAATAATCTCATTGCTTATTTGTGTGCCATTGCTGGTTTCATTTTGTGTAACGCAAATGACTTCTCCCGTTTTGTAGAACTGTGTTTTTGTGTTGAGTTCTTCCTGTAAATCAAACTTCGTTGCTTTCGCTTTTGATACTAATCTCTTTGTGTAATCAAACCACTTCTCTCCAAAAGAACCGTTGTAAATGTGAATGCTTTCTTTTTGGATCAGTGACTGTGCGATTACTTCCCAGCACTCAGTAGCAGAAGAAGTAAACATGATGGTATAATTTTTCGGGATGCTTAATTTTTCCTTTAACAGAGACACGGTGTCTTTGCACATTGACATGAACTCCTCACTCCGATGGTTCATACTCAGAATACCGAGGCGATGAGCATCCTTTACATAATTTGGAATATCATCATAAACACGGGAAGGACCGGGATAGAAAGAGATCATAGATTATCTAGTAAGAAGGTAATTAAGCGCCATTGCATATCCTTCCATACCAAAACCGGTGATCATACCAATGCATTTTGAAGTGATCAGGCTCTTATGACGGAATTCTTCGCGGGCATAAACATTGGAGATATGTACTTCAACAGTTGGTGTTTTGATTCCACCAATCGCATCGTGAATAGCTACCGAAGTATGTGTGTATGCTCCTGCATTAAGAATAATCCCATCGAAGCTAAAGCCTGTTTCATGTATTTTATTGATGAGCTCACCTTCTACGTTCGACTGATAATAATGCAGTTCAGTTTCAGGAAATCTCTTCTTCAACGATTCATAGAATGCTTCAAACGTCTGGTTGCCGTATACGTCTGGTTCACGTTTGCCAAGCAGGTTTAAATTGGGTCCGTTGATGATCTGAATTTTCTTTGCCATTACTATTACAATAAAGAATCTTTACTTTTGAAACAGAAACTGCGATAAAGTTAGTTGTTTTCCGACACGCCTGAAGCATGAATGCCTGGGATTTACACATTAAACATTTTTCTAACTACCTGAAGCTTGAGCGGTCGTTGTCTGAGAATTCCATTGAAGCTTATGAGCGCGATGCGGAAAAGCTAAAGCAGTTCATGGAAATGACTCATCCCAATGTGAGTCCGCAAAAGGTGAGCAGTAAGCAGTTGCAGGGGTTTATCGTCTATATCAATGAATTGGGGATGAGTGCGTTTAGTCAGGCACGCATTCTGTCGGGAATTAAAGGGTTTTATAAGTACCTGATGTTTGAAGAGCTCATTGATAAAGACCCAACAGTTTTAATTGAAGGGCCTAAACTGGGAAGGAAGCTTCCCGACACACTGGAATACCATGAGATTGAAAAGCTGCTGGAAGCCATCGACCTTTCCTCACCGGAAGGGCAACGGAATCGTGCGATCCTTGAAATGCTTTATAGTTCGGGTTTACGAGTATCCGAGTTGGTCAACTTAAAAAGAGCGAACGTCTATTTTGATATGGGATTTCTTCGTGTGGTTGGAAAAGGAAACAAGGAGAGATTGGTACCTATTGGCCGTGATGCGATGAAGTACCTGAAGATCTATCTTGAAGAGATTCGCCCGCTAATCCCTGTTCAGAAGGATGGAGAGCCTTACGTGTTTCTCAATCGCAGGGGTAAAAAGCTCACCAGGGTGATGATCTTTACTATTATTAAAGTGCTGGCAGCTAAGATTGGATTGAATAAAAGCATTAGCCCTCACACTTTTCGCCATTCCTTTGCCACTCATTTAATTGAGGGGGGCGCAGATTTACGTGCCGTACAGGAAATGCTGGGGCATGAGTCCATCACCACTACTGAAATTTATACCCACCTCGATCGTGATTATCTGAAGCAGGTGATTAAAGAATTCCATCCGAGGAGTTAATCTCTCACTTTGCTTTGGCATTTGTTTATTAACTTTGTGCCTATGATCCCCCGAATCTTACTCCTTCTGCTGATTTCAGCTACTGTATCGTTTGCTCAGGAACTTAAAGTGGAGTACGACAAAGCTCACGATTTTTCGAAATACAAAACTTTCTCTTTCGGAGAAGGGGAGATCACTACACCTTCGGATGAACGTACGATACCGGATGCTACTTTGCATAAATACGTTAAGAGCTCTATTGCAGAAGAATTAAAAGAAAAAGGCTTACAACAATTGGATTCGCTTGGCGATCTGGAAGTTTCTTACCTGATCGGTTCTGTAGAGAAGCTCGATATTGAGCAGCTTGGTCCATTGGGTATGACACCCGGAAATAATAGTCAAACCTGGTCGCGCGATTACTGGCAAAGCAATCTGGTAATCGACCTGGAAGATAAAGGAAGACGCGTGTGGAGAATCAACTCCACAACCAGTACACCCTCCGCTGAAGCAGCCCGAATGATTGACCAGGTTGTAGCTAGCGGATTCAAGAAATTTTCGATCAAACCGAAAAAGAAGAAAAGTTAATTCATGTATAAATCCATTATCCGGCCTTTACTCTTTTCAATTGACCCGGAACGAATTCATCACATCACATTCAATCTGTTAAAGTTTCAGGGAAGGATTCCCGGAATTAATAGAATTTCTTCGCTTCTCTTTAATAAAGAGGAGAGAAAACTGGAGAAAGAGCTTTTTGGATTGCGATTTAAAAATCGTGTGGGGCTTGCAGCGGGCTTTGATAAAAACGCGAAGCTGATTGATGAGCTTGCCGCATTTGGATTTGGATTTATTGAGATAGGTACGCTTACACCCAAAGCCCAACCAGGTAATGATTTGCCACGTTTGTTTCGTTTGCCAAAAGATCAGGCACTGATCAATCGCATGGGATTTAACAACAATGGAGTTGCGGAAGCAGTAAAGCACCTGAAGAAGAGAAAATCTGATGTGATTGTAGGAGGTAATATCGGGAAGAACAAAGTTACTCCTAATGAGAAAGCATTCGAAGATTATAATTATTGCTTTGAAGAGCTTTATCCGTATGTCGATTATTTTGTAGTGAATGTGAGTTCACCCAATACTCCTGGCTTACGAGAGCTGCAGGAAAAAGAGCCACTGAAGAATTTACTCAACCAGGTGAAGGCATTAAGCAATGCGAAGGAAAAACCCAAAGCGGTTCTGTTGAAGATTGCCCCTGATCTCACTCAGACACAACTGGATGATATTATTGAGATTCTGAAAGAAACGAAGACGGATGGAGTGATTGCAACCAACACCACTATATCGCGTGAAGGACTAAATACTTCCAAAGAAGAGATTGAAAAAATAGGAATGGGCGGTTTGAGTGGAAAACCAGTGAAGGACAAATCAACGGAAGTAATAAAATATCTCCGTAAAGGATTAGGACCTTCTTATCCCATCATTGGTGTGGGTGGAATTATGTCACCCGAAGATGCTTCAGATAAACTGAAAGCCGGAGCAGACCTGATTCAGATCTACACCGGCTTTGTTTATGAGGGACCTGGTTTTGTGAAGGCAATCAACAACTACCTTCTCAATAATAATTAGCGTTTAATTGTCAGGTATCCGGTAACGGATTCTTTGCCGCTGGTATAATCGATCCGGTAAAAATAATTTCCAGAAGGAAGCTCAGTTCCGTTTTTATTGAGACCTGCGAAATAGTTGTTTGTGTTGTTATAATCCGAGACTTCAAAGACTACATCTCCCCAACGATTGAAGATGGATACTCTATTCTTTTTTGTTTCCTCAAGCACATCAATGTATTGAAGAATGAGATAATCGTTCTTGCCATCTCCATTTGGCGACAAACCGTTGTAAACAATGATTTCTCCAACTACATCAATCGTAATGTCCTGCTGAGTGCAAACACCCTCCAGATCACAGGCTTCGATGCCAATACTTTCTCTTCCTGAAAAGGATACTCCTTTGTAATCAATTATAAGATTCCCATTAGTATCAATAGAAGCGAATGCTCCACTGGCCGGCTGCCTGATGATTTTAATTGAATTTGGATCAAGATTATCGTCATCATCTGAGATGAGTCGTAACAAGTTGATGGTTACCGTTCCTTCGAGTGGTGTCGTTTCATTGGTTGTTGCAATTTGAGGAGCACTGTTAGTACACGATGCCAAAGCAATAATGTCAAACGCATCCGATGATGGACTCTCGCAGCCATTGGCATCAATCACAATCAGTGATATGTTGCTTAGCGGAGAACTGATCTCAATTGACTGAGTGATCGCCCCATTCGACCATTGGTATGAATTGAATCCGACAGGGGCAGTTAGTGTGACTGGATCCTTGCAAAGAGCGATTGTGTTTTCGTTTGGAGTTAAGGTTGAACTGATAACGGGTTTTACTGGCAGTGTAAATACGTTCGGTGTGATCATTGCGCGCTCACTTTCGCAATCAGCCAAAACGGAAACATAATAAGAAGTAGTCGCGGTGAGAGAAGTGATGGTGAGTATATTATTTACTTCACCTGTTAATGCTGTTCCTCCGGCTGCTTCTGTGTACCAACGATATTGTCCATTTATTCCACCCGCTGCTGTCAGATCAACTGATCCTGGTCCACAAGTATCTTGCCCGGTAACTGTTGGAGCAGCAGGAAGTGTTTTGATTTCTGCTGTAACTTCTGTTCGGGTACTTTCGCATCCATTATCTAATAACACATAATAATTGGTTGTGGATGAGATGGAGGGAGTGGTGAACGAAGCATTGACTTCACCACCGATTGGTGCTCCTCCTGAAGCAACCATGTACCACCGATATTGTCCATCTGTTCCGCCACTTGCGTTTAGTGTTATGGTTCCCTCCCCGCAGTGAGATGATCCCGTTACTGATGGTGCAGTCAATGGAGTGGCAACAGCTGCGTCAACGGATACCCGGTCACTTTCACAACTTCCGTTATCAATAGAAACATAGTAAGTGATGTTGGAAGTAAGAGAAGCAATGAAAAATGTATCGCTTGTTTCACTCAATGCGGTTCCTCCCGTGGCTGAGTCATACCAGCGGTATTGCCCATTACTTCCGCCTGATGCTTTCAGTACTGCGTCAGTTCCTGTGCAGACTGCTGTTGAGGTGACTGTAGGTGTTACCCCTGTGATGGTAGCGACAACGGGTGTGCGTGTACTTTCGCATGTATTTACTATTGACACGTAGTATGTAGTCGTAGTTGAAATAGAAGGTGTTGTAAACTCGTGAGATGTTTCGCTCAGTGCTGTTCCTCCTGTTGGAGAATTATACCATCGATATTGTCCGTCAACCCCGCCCGAGGCAGATAGAACTAAATTGCCAGCAGTGCAACTGGTCGCTCCGGTGGTAAGTGGAGGATTATTCGGACTTACCGTTAATGTAGCAACATCAGAGAATTTATCAGGTGCAGCATCACCGGTAACATAGCAGCGATAATCACCAGCGCCAAAGAGCCCGGTTGTATTGATGGATAAGGTAGGAGTCGTTACTCCGGAATAGCCACTTGTATTTGTCAGGTTCTCAAATATGGAAGTCGTGGTGTTTAACTTTTGCCAGCGATAATTAATATTCGTTGTTCCGGTTGCAGCTGCGCTTAATGAAACGGGAACACCATCACATACACTTGCTGTTGCAGGTTGAAGATTGAAGCATAATGTTTTGATGCCTGGTTTAATTTTTTGAATGAACGCCCCATTAAAGTTGCTGAATAGAGGAAACGTGCAATGTCCCGGATCTAAATCAGAAGTGTGGGTAAGTTCCCCAACGGTATAGATACTTCCGTCTGTGTCAGTGACGATAGAAAGCCCCTGATTGGTATAATGCTGCGCTCCGGTTGAAGCCATGTTGAATGCCCACGAAAAATTGCCGTTGATATCAAGCTGACTTACAAATACGTCTGTACCGATATTTGATTTAATTTTGTACACCGCAGAGCCAGGATCAAAATCACCGGTTCGAAAATTTTTAGCCCACGTAAATGATCCTGCAGGCGTGAGTTTTAATACAAAGATATTCCCATTGCTGGGAAGAAGATTCGCTGTACCCGCTTCGGGATCAAAGTCAACTGACGGAACAGATATGATTGTACCAAAAGTGCCTGTGATGTGAGGATTCCCGGCAGCGTCTAAGGCCAATGCAAAAGGCATTTCAACACCGGTACTCGTTACCGTTCGTGCCCATTGAAAAATCCCTGCGTTGTTAAGCTTTAGAATATACATATCCGTTGATCCTAATCCGTCAAGATTTGCTATACCTGCACTGGGATCGAAATCCACAGTAAACGCGTAGGTACCAATGGAATAAATATTGCCTGCAGCATCCACTGCAATACCACGCCCCGTATCGGGAGAGTTATTTCTGCCAATCTGATGAGCCCATCCGGCTCCCGCTGCGAGATTTCCGTTTGGATCAAGTTTCATAATAAATATATCGAAGAAGAAATTGCTGGCAGTCTTTGTTAATACTCCCGCACCGGGATCGAAGTCAATAGCTCTTTCAAATTGTCCGGTGAGGTAAACTCCATTAGCGTTACTCGCAATAGATCTGGAATTGACATAGGCACTACCTGTTCCTCCAATCCTTTTAGCCCAGATAAAATTTCCATCGGTCGTGAGCTTGGTGATAAATGTGTCGAGGTTTCCTGTTGCGGTCATGTTGAATACTGATGAACCCGGATCAAAATCAACCGTATCATGAAAACCTCCGGTGATGTAAATATTTCCTGATCCATCCAATGAAAGATGCATGGCCAGACTAAAACCTGTATCATTCAATGACTTTACCCATACTACATTTCTGTCCTTATCGAGTTTAAGAAGGAAATGCTCCTGGGATGCAGTAGTGAGCGCGACCGTGCCTGGTCCTGAATCAAAATCAACTGTACCGGAAAAGACTCCTGTAGAGTAGGTATTACCCGAAGCATCAATAACGATCTCGTGAATTGTTACTGATCCACCCGATGTCTTTGGCTGTGCTGCCCAGACTAATCCGGGCACGGGGGCACATGCATTGGTGTTCACTTCTACTGTTACCTTAGCACTTTGACAACCGGGAGTTCCTTTTGAAACCGAAAACTCGGTAGGACTGGAGATAAATGGTGTAGTGAATGTACTGTTCACCTGACCTGCGATGACATTCTCATTCTGATCATACCAGATATACGCTCCTTCGGATCCTCCGGCAGCAGTAATCATAAATTGGCCTGGACCACAACCTGAGTTGGCAACTACATAAGGAATGTTTGAAGAACCTGAGTAGTTGAGTACAGCTACATCTGAAAAAGCATCAGCCACAGATTCTCCGTAAACTTTGCACCGGAATTCACCTGTTCCTGATTCGTAAATTGGAACGATGGTGAGAAAGGGAGTATTCGTTCCTTCATAGCCTTCTATATCACTTTCACCATCTTCCTCCTGATCGCTGATGTCCACAAAAGCGGAGCCATTGAATTTTTGCCATTGATAAGTGACTCGTGGGGCACCAGCAGCCAGCGCAATCAGAGTGATGGAAGAACCCTGGCAGGCAATGGATGAAGGCGCTGGCTGTTCAATGACTCCGAAACAAGTAGAAGGAACAGAGGTTGGCCCCAACTTCATGATGAAGAGATCATTATTACTCGCTGTCAATTCATTAGGCAAACAAATTCCGGTTGCCAGATTAAGTGTGCCATAAAGATCTCCAGCTACAAAAATATTCCCTGTATTGTCAGTGGTAATGGCCCTTGAAGTGATATAGTCATCACCAGAGATATCACCGTTACCACTATTGATCCCTTGTGCCCAGACATAGTCTCCATTGTTGTCCAGTTTGGAAATGAACATGGCTCCATAGTCATCACCGGGAGTGTACAGTATTGCTTCCCCCGCTCCGGGATCCATATCGGCAAATCCAGCAATGCTTCCAGTGAGAAAGATGTTTCCGTTGATATCCACATTCATCGAGTTGGCAGAGTGATCATATCCAAATCCTAATGACTTTGCCCAGATAACAATTCCGGAAGGATTAATTTTGCATACGTAATCATCGAAGTCATTCAGCATCACTGGTGTGCCTTGCGGATTGAAGTCAGTATCTTCCTGATAGGTTCCCGCGAAATAAATATTTCCGGAAGCATCTGATTGAATGCTGTGAGCGTCAACTCCACCGGTATTTCCGATTTCTTCTTCCCAAATCAATGAACCATTCGGTGCAAGTTTTTTAATGAAGAGAAATCCATAGCCTGAATCGCCCTGTCCATATTGACCTGCGAAATAAATATTTCCTGTAGGGTCAATGGTCAGTTCATCACCGGTATCATAATCTTCTCCGTCATTGCCATAGCTGTTTGCCCATTGAAAATTTCCATTCTGATCCAGTTTGGTGATGAATGCATCGGTCCAATCGATCGCTGTGAGATTAAATGAAGCAGATGCATCGGGATTGAAGTCTGCCAGGCCTGAATAAGATCCAACCATGTAAATATTATTGAAAGCATCAGTTTGAATTGCAGCACCCTCGTCTTCGTTTACACCACCGATTTGTTTGGCGAAAATGAAATTACCAGATGAGTTGAGTTTAAGCACAAATGCATCACTTGATCCAAAAGAATTTAAATTGAAAACAGCAGATCCGGGATTGAAATCAACAGCACCATAAAAGTAGCCAGCGATTAGTACATTACCATTTGCATCAATTGTAATGGATCTGCTTTCAATTGAGATATCACTACCAAACCGCACAGCCCACACAAAATTCCCATTGGCATCGATCTTCGATATGAAAGCATCCTGTGCGATGGAAGTCAGTTCAAAAACCCCAGGCCCCGGATTAAAGTCAACGGCCCCTTCAAATGAGCCTGTCGTGTAAATGTTTCCACTTGCATCCGTTGCAACAGCATGTGCGTGTACGATCGCATCATCAGGTGGCCCTCCCATATTTTTTGTCCAGGTAAGTCCGGGAACCTGAGCAAGGAGATCAACATTAATCCAACAGAAGACAATAGAGAAAATGAATAGGGGTATTCGTTTCATTTTTAGAGAAGGGCTGAGGCTTTTTACAGTAGGAAAATTAGTTTCTCAGCAATGAAACGTATAGTAAAAATCCGCACATCTAGTCACATGATGATGTGACTGTATCAATGGGCCGAAAAGTAAATTATGAGTTAAGATTACCAGCTGCTGCTGCTACCTCCGCTGCCTGAACTACCTCCGCCACCTCCATCAAAGCTGTCGTTTGAATCACTGCTTTCGCTTCTGCGGTCATACATTCTTCGCTGATAAGAATCCTCTGGTTCGTTATCGTACCTGACCTCTCCCTTATCATTCACTACAGTGCAAAGAATAATCAATGCAAGCCCGCTGAGAATTCCAGGAAGTAAAATGGGTAGTGATTGATCCTCTGTAAAAAGCGGAGTGATGACAAAAGTGATCAAAGGGAAAAGAGCGAATACAATATTAAGTGTCAAATACTTTTGTCTGCGCTTCGGTTGATTGTTCCATTTTTTTAACGAAAGCAGATTGATGACAAACATGATCAGTACAAGGGAATACATTACGATGAGATGAATCAGGAATTTTTCATACGGTCCGGGTGGAGTGTATTCATGCTTGCTGTAGTAAATCAGTTGGTCAACGCCTGCGTCAATCCCTTTATAGTATCCATACTCTCTGAAGTGAGATCGCATGTGGTCATCCTGGATTCCCAGAGTGAGCTGAGAAGGTAAAGCTTGCTCTAATCCAAGTCCAACCTGAATCCGGTATTCGCGGTCATCAATAAAAATGGCGATTAATATTCCGTTGTTTTTTTCTTTTTGCCCGATACCCCAGGTGTTGAAGATTTTCCTGGAATATTCTTCTATGCTTCCTCCATGATAACGTCTGTCAATAAATATAAAAAGCTGATTGCTCGTACTATCTTCGAATTTGCGTAGTTTTTTATTCAGCAACCCTTTCTCCCAATCTTTGAGGAGGTCAGCCCGATCAGTGACATAATTGTCAGGCTTATCGGGGAATTGCGCATTTGCATTGAATGCAATCAATAGTAGCAGGAGGGGGAAGTACTTCATGATTAAATGGATTGCATTTCGTTTGTGAATATAGCAATACTCATCGGTTCACAGCAAGATATGACCGGCTCATGTCCAGATTTTCCAGGAGATATGAAGAAGGAGTCAGTCCGGTGAAACGCTTGAAGTCTTTGATGAAGTGATTCTGGTCATAGTATTCACTCGCAAAAGGCAACTCCTTCCAACTTACACGAGAGGTCTTTTTGAATTGCTCTTCGATTCTTTTAAACCGCATAATGAGTGAATATGACTTTGGAGACAGGCCAATCACTTTTTTGAATTGTGCTTCCAGGTGGCGCTGGCTTACCTGGAGTTGTTTCGAAATAAGTTGTACATCTCCTGACTGATTTAGCATTAACAAAGCATGATCAGCGATAGTGGGTTTATATTCCCTCCGGATTAATTCATTGGTGAAATGGTCTTCGAATAATTTTATTTTATCTTTTACAAAAGGAGTATCTTCTATTTGCTCATGTAGAACTCTGAATTGACTATCGATCAGTCGCCCATCAAATGCTTTGTTGGTAAGTGAAGACATATCTACCTTCAACAACCAGGAAAGAACAGTAGGCTTGAAGAGAACGCCCAGAGAATAAAATCCAGGGTAGTGAACAATAGTGAAATGACGATCGATTTGCCCAAATGCACTGACCAATGGAGTTTTGTACTCTTCTTTAATAATTAGCTTTCCCTGATTTCCGAAGTTGAAAAAAATACCCGAGTAACCGTTGGGAAATAGAGTATGTTCACCCGATTCGGAAGTATTCCGATAATCCGCTTCCAGGTAGCCTTGAAGAAAAGGTTCCAGTGATTTGGAAGGAGAGTGAAACCGAAAAGTTATGGAGTTGTTCATAACTAAAAGTTACTTAAGGATCTTTCATGAAAACTGAACACAGATAAACGTAAGCCTAACGTAATTTCATGCGTGGTGAAGTTTGCACCAACAGATTTGTTAGTTGGCACTTCAAATACATACCCTAACCGGAATTTCTCTTTTAATAATGTCTGCAACAAAATTCCGTACGTATTGAAATTACGGGTGAATACTCCAGCCGTATGAGTTGAATTCAGATTGATGTTGAAAGCCAGATCAACGGAAGCAGGTGCGCCTTTTACTCCGCGCACTAATACAAAGGGTTTGAAGCGAATGTTTTCATTGATATAGAACACATACGAACCAGCGAGGTAATAGTGCTGATTATACAACTGAAATTCCTGTCCTCCATTTTTGAAAGTAGAAGGAAGAAGTCGCGGTACAGAAAGTCCGATAAAATATTTCTCACTTTTAAGAATAGCGCCTGCTCCCAGATTAACACGAGTGCCTCGTTCACCACCTACGAATGCATTGTCAGTTTGATCGTAGATGGTGAGATTGGAATAATCAGTGCGGAAATTCTGAACGCCCGCCTGCATTCCGAAACTGAGTACTTGTTCTTTCAACTGAAGCTTGTAAGCAAATGAAAGATTGGTTTCAGTCGTGCTAACATTTCCCAGCCGATCATTCATAATCAGGATTCCAGCGCCAGCTTTATTATCTGCAAAGGAGGAATGTGCGTTAACGTTAATCGTCTGTGGCTGCCCTTCAAGTCCCATCCATTGCGTGCGGTAGCCAGCCATTACATTCAGGTTGTTATTTAATCCGGTGTAAGCAGGATTAATTAATAATGGATTGAGCATGTATTGCGAGTAGAGCGGATCCTGTTGTGCGTAAAGTGTGCCCGCAATGATCAAATGAATAGACAGTAGAATTATTTTTTTCATAGTGGGTGTTTAGCGTTTCAGGTAGAGATAGCCGGTTTGTGATTTACGGGAGGAAGCGTATTGAATTTTATAGAAATAAGTTCCGGAAGGAAGCTCATTTCCGTTTTTGTTTAGTCCTGTGAACACATTGCTGGTGTTGTTGTAATTACTGATTTCATAAACAACATCACCCCAGCGATTGAGAATGGTCACTTTATTGTCTTTGGTATCTTCAATAATGTCAATGTATTGCAGAAAGAGGAAATCATTTTTGTTGTCTCCGTTAGGAGAGACCGCATTGTACACGATCACTTCACCTACTACTTCGATACTTAACTCCTGCTGAGCACAGCTTCCTGCCAGATCACAAGCTTCGATGGTGATTAAATCTTTTCCTGAAAACGCCACTCCGGAGTAATTGATTCGAAGCACTCCGTTGTTGATTGACGCAGGGGCTCCGCTGATTGGTGGCTTTGTAATCTTTAAAGACGATGGATCGATATTATTGTCTGCATCACTGATCAGATTTAGCAAATCAATCTCGGCTGTTTCCTCTACGCTGATTGACTTTGAAGCAGGAGCAATAACAGGAGGTTGATTGCAAGCAATTAATGAAGCAGTTGCTATCGCCCTTGGGCTTTCACAGCCATTAGTAACAACCGACACATAATAATCGGTTGTAGATGTGATGACGGGTGTAATGAGTGTGTGATCCACTTCTCCAGCGATCGGTGAACTTGTTGTAGCATCGGCATACCATTTGTATTGCCCATCGGTTCCTCCTGATGCGGTCAAAACAATTGAGGCAGTAGGCAAACATCCGGAAGCGCTTACAGTAGTAGGTGTGGCAGGAATGGCATTAATGGTTAATGTAGCCTCACTGGTAAAAACGGTAGCGGCATTGTCTCCTGAAATCTGACAACGATAAACTATGTTTCCTGATAACGATGTGGTGCTGATGGTTAATACATCAGTTGTTACTCCGGAATAATTTGAATCATTTGCAATTGGAGTGAACACACTGCTCGCAACTGATCCCCATTGATAAGTGAGATTGGTTGTTCCGCCTGCTGTAACTGTAAGAGTTGTATCGCTTCCTTCACATACAGTAGCATCAGCTGGCTGATCTGAAATCGTAATGACAGGGACAGTAACTGTAAAATCCGTGGCACTGGTTGCTGTACCATCAGTCACTGCTACAGTTATAGGACCGGTAGTAGCCCCGGATGGAACCTCTGTTACGATTGTAGTGGCAGTACTTGATGTAATTGTTGCTGTCGTTCCGTTAAATGTAACCGTATTGCTTGATGGTGCTATCTCAAAATTTGTTCCTGTAATCGTCACGGTTGTTCCAACCGGTCCACTGATCGGAGTAAAGCTGGTGATAGTTGGTGGATGTGTAACAGTAAAATCAGTTGCACTTGTAGCGGTATTACCTGATACGTTAACAGTGATTGGGCCTGTTGTAGCTCCTGTTGGAACAGTGGTAACAATACTTGTCGTTGTGTTTGAAGTAATGGAGGCTAATGTTCCGTTGAAGCGTACTTCATTCAATGAAGAAATGGTGCTAAAGTTTGTTCCTGTGATTGTAACTGAGGTCCCTTCTGGTCCGATAGCTGGTGTGAAGGTAGTAATGGTTGGTGGAGGCGGTGCCGTAATGACAAAATCAGTAGAACTGGTAGCTGTATTTGTTCCCACTCTTACCGTGATCACTCCCGTAGTAGCTCCGGCAGGTACAGTGGTGGTGATACTTGTTGAGGTGCTTGATGATACCGAGGTGACTGTTCCATTGAACCGAACTGTGTTGAGTGAAGGAGTAGGACTGAAATTTGTTCCCGTAATCACTACAGTATTTCCTGCAAATCCACTGGTGGGATTGAAGCTGGTGATGGTTGGAGGTGGCAACGTCACCACAAAATTAGTAGCACTGGTTGCCGTGTTACTTCCCACTTTTACGGTAATAACTCCTGTAGTTGCTCCTGCAGGAACGGTGGTGTCGATACTTGTAGCAGTACTTGCTGTTACAGTTGCCAGAGTTCCGTTGAATCGTACTTCGTTATCGCCTGGATTGGTACTGAAATTTGTTCCGGTAATTGTAACTGGTGTTCCTACCAACCCGCTTGTCGGAGTGAAATTGGTTATGGTAGGAGGTGGATCAGTTACCGTGAAATTGCCTGAACTCGTTGCTGTATTCCCTCCAATCAAAACACTAATTGTTCCGGTTGTTGCGCCAACGGGTACTGTCGTGCTGATACTGGTTGTTGTACTTGATGATACCGTAGCTAGCGTTCCATTGAAACGCACTTCGTTATTGCCCGGAGTGCTGCTGAAATTCGTTCCGGTAATTAGTACAGGCGTTCCTACCGGTCCGCTTATTGGATTGAAACTGGTAATCGTAGGAGGGAAGGTGACTACAAAATTTGATGAGCTGGTTGCTGTATTGCCATTTACCTTCACGGTTATCAATCCTGTTGTTGCTGACGCAGGCACAACAGCATCAATAGTTGTTGCTGAGCTGGATGATACGGTGGCCAATACTCCATTAAACTTTACCTCATTGAAAGAAGGTGTGGTACTAAAGTTCGTTCCGGTAATCGAAACCAAAATCCCTGATGGCCCACTCCCCGGAGTGAATCCGGTAATCGTAGGAGTGGGGCCACACAGGGGAGGGGTAGATACTTTTAACTTTTCAAGAAACAAGTCACTGAATGAAGCAGAGGCAGAGGTGAGATTGATCACACAACTTCCCGGATCAAAGTCGATTGTGCCTAGAAAATTTCCTGTGGCGTAAATTTCACTTGAAGCGGAGATGACCAACTGATTTACACCTGTGCCTGTATGTGTAAGCATGGCCCCCATTGAAAAACTCCACTTGCATCTACTTTACTGATGAAGCCTCCAGCAGAAGGATTGAAAAATGTACCGGCACCTGGGTCAAGATCTACGGCTGCTGAAGCATAACCGGAAAAATATACATTCCCGGCTCCATCGGCAGTTGATGTATTGAAGTATTCATCCGAAGCATCTCCTACACGACCCGCCCAGATATAATCTCCATTAGTTGTCAATCGCACAATGAAATAGTCAACACTATTACTGGCAGAGCTGAGTGATACATTAGATGGCCCCGGATCAAAGTCGATGGTATTCTTAAACGTTCCGCCAACTGAAGCATTTCCCGCCAGGTCAATGTCAATCTTCACTCCCTGATCGGTGTCGGCAGCTCCGAATTGTCTTACCCATTCAAATTCGCCATCCGTATCCAGCTTTAGTACAAAAGCATCAGTATCTCCGGCAGAAGTAAGATTGGTGATTCCTCCATCCGGATCGAAGTCGATGGTAGAAGAAAAATATCCGGTAACAAAAACGTGTCCAGAAAGGTCAACAGCAATGTCTGCACCTGTATTGAACGAAGAGCCTGTGCCTCCCATGTTTCGTGCCCACGTCAAACTTCCGGAAGGAGTGAGCTTCAAAACAAAAATGTCTGCTACTCCGCTGGAGGTTATGTTTGATGTACCTGAGCTGGGATCAAAATCCTGTGTACCAAAGAAAGTACCAGTTGCGTGTACATTACCGGAATCATCGGTTGTTAATACAGTATTGGCTATTCCTAAACCAAAAGTATCCACCCAAATAAAGTCACCACTTGAATTGAGTTTGAGAATGTAATCACCAGCATTACCGTTGGCAATACCTGGTCCCTGATCGAAATCAACCGTTCCCTGAATCTTTCCTGAGACCAATACATTTCCGGAAGGATCAACAGAAATGGAGTAAGGCGTATCATCACCAGATGTACCAATCCTTCTTGCCCAAACCAAATCACCATTTACATCCAGTTTGGTGATGTAAGTATCTGAGTTTCCTATTGAACTGAAACTGGCAGTAACTGCACTGGGATCCAGATCTACTGTACCCAGAAACCATCCTGCCGTGTATACATTCCCCGGTCCATCTACTGCAATGGCCATCGAGTTTTTGGAATTGGTTCCGCTTACATTATTCTTTGTCCACACAAGGCCTGGTGCTTGCGCAAGTGCAAGTTTAGAAAGAACCGATAAGAGTAAAATAAAAAACGCAGAACGGGAGTGTTTCCGGAGGGTCATTCGTAAGGGCAGTTCAGGGTAGTGTACTTACCAAAACTGTCTAAATATATCTACCGGGTAAATCGCATGATGATGTGATTTGATACTCATCAAACCAGTTTCTCATTGATTGCTTTGGATACAGCTTCCGTCTGAGAATGAACCTGAAGCTTTTGATAAATTTTTTTGATATGAGTTCGAACAGTATCCATGCTGATGGCATACTCTGACGCGATCATCTTGTAGCTATTTCCCTTGCTGAGCGAGGTAAGAATTTCTTTTTCACGAGCTGTCAGTTGATAGTCAGTTTGCACGGGTTTTTGCTGCATGGAACCAATCACCATTCGCGCAATAGTGGGTGACATCGGTGCACCTCCGGCAAGAATCTCGTTCACTGAATCAAATAGCCTGGTTGAGATATGCTTCTTCAAAAGATAACCAGAAGCACCCGCGCAGATTGCTTCGAATACGTGATAGTTGTCATCAAATACAGTGAGCATTAAAATAGGCAATTCATTATTGAATGTCCTGATCCTTTTCACAGCTTCAATACCCGTCATGCCCGGCATGTCGATGTCCATAAAAATGATAACCGGATGAAATTGCTTTACCTGTTCTTCAATCTGCAAAACGTTTTCAAATGCTCCAGTAAGAGAGAGGGTATCATTTATTTTCACCATGCTACTCAGGCTTTCGCGAAGTAGTTCATTGTCTTCATAAATGAGTACCGATAATGCCATTCGTATTGGTTAACAAAAGTAAAATACTCCAATTCCTGTTTGTTCAGGAATACCCTAATCATGTGATGGGCACTTCCAGATTGATGCTTGTGCCTGTACCCGGATCACTTGTTCGTTGAAGTCTCCCCAGGATGTTGGCTGCACGTGCCTCCATGTTTTTCAGGCCATTGCCCGATTTTATCTTCTGTACATCAAATCCTTTTCCGTTGTCATTAATAGAAAAATAAATGTTTTGTGATTGCACCCAGATCCGGATAATAACTTGTGTGCCTTCACTGTATTTTGCAGCATTGTTGATGGCTTCTTTAAAAATGAGGAAAATGTTTTTTCGTTTCTCAATAGTTAACGTAAGTTTCTTCACCTCTTCGGCTTCTTCAAATCTGTAAACAATGTTTTTTGGCTCCAGGATTTCAGCAGCAAACTCCTTCATCTTCACTAGCACTTGTTCGAGCGAGTCATTGTTTGGATTGATGGACCATACGATGTCACTCATTTTTTCCATGATCTTTCCGGAATGCTCGTTGATGCGCTGAAAATATTTGGCACTCTCTTCATTGTTTTGCAAGGCCAGCTTGCTGAGAATATTAATACTGGATAAAGTCGATCCGATATCATCATGAAGATCACGGGCAATGCCATTGCGCATGCGCTCCATTTCTAATGCGCGCCTGGTTCTGTTAGCTAAGCGGTAGCGGTTAATCAATAACGCACTGATGACAATCACCGAGATAAGAACAATAACGACAATCGTCACGTTGGCCCGTTGTTTACTTAATTCCAGCTTGTGAAGCTCGTTGTCTTTCCTCAGCAGGGCTAGTTCCTGTTGTTGTTTTTCGTTTTCATACTTCTTCTCTAATTCCTTCAATTGCAAAAGCACCGCACTGCCTTCTACGCTATCGGTCAATGCCTGA
>JBGATZ010000451.1:0-3911 GCA_044228905.1 Cyclobacteriaceae bacterium
TATTTATTTTCTACTGTTCACTTACGCTTTATTTTGGAACAGCATTCACGTATGTGTACGCCAAAGCTTCCAATCTGCCTATTCGTCCAGGATTCCTCGCAGATAAATATCACGAGCAGATTATTGAAGAGGGTACGAGAAGACCGCTCAAGAATCCATTGAAAAAAAAGAAAAAATCTAATTAGAAATCATATCAGTCTTCGATAAACTCAGACTGACAGATTAATCTGATCGCTACATTTTCTCGGGCACCTGAATTCCCATCAGGCTCATTGATTTTTTCAACAAATCGGCAACTACTTTTGAAAAAGCAATACGGAATTTCAGTTTGGATTGATCGGCTTCATTAAAGATCGGAATGGCCTGATAAAACTGATTGTATTCCTTAGCCAATTCATAAGCAAAATTAGAAATCACAGCTGGAGAATATTCCTTAGCCGCTTCCTGTAATTTGTTATGATAGGTATTAATCAAAAAAATCACTTCACGCTCAGCTGGCTCTAATGATGTGATGTTCTCAACTGCGGCAGAAATATTCATTGACTCTGCTTTACGCAAAATCGATTTGATCCGTGCATGCGTGTATTGAATGAACGGTCCGGTATGCCCTTGCAATTGAATGGATTCATTCGGATCGAAGAGCATTCGTTTCTTCGGATCTACTTTCAATAAGAAATATTTCAATGCACCCAAACCAACCATCTCGGATAGTTCCTTGATCTGAGCGTCCGTTGCCTCTTCAATCTTTCCTAACTCACGGGTTTGCTTCTCCGCTTCATCCGTCATCTCCTGCATCAGATCATCCGCATCAACCACCGTGCCTTCACGCGATTTCATTTTACCGGTTGGCAAATCAACCATACCATACGAAAGATGATAACACTTCTCTGCCCAGGCATATCCGAGTTTTTTCAAAATCAGGAATAAAACTTTGAAATGATACTCCTGTTCATTGCCCACAGTATAAATCTGTCCTTCGATATTCGGGAAATCACGGAAGCGAAGAATAGCAGTTCCAATATCCTGCGTCATGTAAACCGAAGTACCATCAGAACGCAACAATACTTTCTGATCCAATCCATCCGAAGTTAAGTCAACCCACACCGAGCCATCTTCTTTTTTGAAGAACACACCCTTCTCTACTCCTTTCAAAACTTCTTCCTTACCTAAGAGATAAGTATCTGATTCGTAGTATAACTTCTCAAAGTCAACGCCCATGCGTTTGTAGGTCACACCAAAGCCTTCATACACCCAACCGTTCATCGTTTTCCACAATTGAACCGTCTCGGCATCTTTGGCTTCCCACTTCTGCAACATCTCCACGGCTAACTGCATAATCGGAGCTTGCTTCTCAGCATCTGCTTCAGCCATTCCGTTATCCATCATCTCTTTGATCTGCGCTTTGTAGGTTTTATCAAACACTACATAATACTTCCCAACCAAATGATCACCTTTCAGCCCGCTGCTCTGCGGTGTCTCACCATTGCCAAACAGTTTCCATGCGGCCATGGATTTACAAATATGAATTCCACGATCGTTAATGATCTGTACTTTATGAACGTTGTATCCGTTGGCTTTATAAATCTCGGCCACACTCCAGCCCAAAAAGTTATTACGCAAATGCCCTAAGTGAAGAGGCTTGTTTGTATTCGGAGAAGAATATTCCACCATGATCTCCTTTCCGTTGGAAGAAAGAGTAGGGTAATTCTTATCTGCATGAATAGATTTGAATAACTCTACCCAAGCCGAATCGGCAATCACCAGATTCAAAAATCCTTTCACTACATTATACTTGCTGACGATTCCAGAGCTTTTCAATAACTCCTCACCTACCAGCTTAGCCGTTTCCTCAGGACCTTTCTTTGAAATTTTAGTCAGCGGAAAACACACGAGCGTGTGCGAACCTTCAAACTCTTTATTGGTCGGTTGGATTTGAAATTGCTCAATGGTTTGATTGAAAACTGTAGTGACAGCTTTTTGTATTTCGGAGCGAAGTGTAAGATCTAAATTCATTCTTTTAACCGCAAAGAGCGCAAAGAAGCGCAAAGTTTAAATTCAAAAAATTCATCTCTCTGCGCACCTCCGCGATCTCTGCGGTTTAATGCATTCAGAGTTATAGTTTATTAGCAATACGTTTTATTCCTTCTTTCAATAAGAGAACATTGAAATTTATAAGCAATCCCAATTTGCAATTAGAAATCTCGTTTTCTGTCATTGAATTTTGCTTTGCGTATCTCTGCGATAAAATTTTCAACCGCAGAGAGCACAAAGATTCGCGAAGATTATATAATCTGGAATCGTCAAATTTCAAAACCGAAAAGATCGCAGAGGTTCGCAAAGTTATAAGTACTAAATCCTCTGCGTTTCTCCGCGACCTCTGCGGTTAATTTTTACATCTCAAGAATGTACGCAAACATCAAAGGCGCCACGATAGTCGCATCGCTTTCTACAATGAACTTCGGTGTCTCGATGCTCAGTTTACCCCACGTGATTTTTTCATTCGGCACTGCACCTGAGTATGAACCATAAGAAGTTGTTGAGTCACTGATCTGACAGAAATAACTCCAGAACGGAACGCCATCTCTTTCCAGATCCTGGTGCAACATCGGCACTACACAAATCGGGAAGTCACCAGCTATACCTCCACCAATCTGGAAGAAGCCAATTCCATGTTCACCAGCATTGTTCGTGTACCAGTCGGCCAGCCACACCATGTATTCAATACCACTCTTCATGGTGCTTGCTTTCAATTCGCCAGTCAATACATACGAAGCGAAGATGTTACCCATCGTAGAGTCTTCCCATCCTGGAACAACCATTGGCATGTTGCGCTCAGCCGCAGCAATCATCCACGAGTTCTTCGGATCGATCTCATAATATTGTTTCAATACCCCGCTGTTCAACATGCGGAACATGAACTCATGCGGGAACAAACGCTCACCTTTATCTTCGGCATCTTTCCAAACTTTGAACAAATGCGCCTGCAATCTCCGGAATGCTTCCTCTTCCGGAATACACGTATCCGTTACGCGGTTCAAATGATTGCCCAACAAATCCCACTCATCTTGTGGAGTAAGATCACGGTAGTTTGGAATTCTTTTGTAATGTGAGTGCGCCACCAGGTTCATGATATCTTCTTCCAGGTTGGCACCCGTGCAAGAGATAATCTGCACCTTATCCTTACGAATCATTTCGGCAAAACTGATCCCCAGCTCGGCAGTACTCATGGCACCTGCCAGTGTCACCATCATTTTTTTGCCTTCGGCAATGTGTTTTTTATAGCCTTTGGCTGCATCTACCAACGCGGCACCATTGAAGTGAAGGAAATTCTTCTCAATAAAGGCTGAAATCGGACTATTTTGACTCATAATTCGTAGTGGAAATTTTGGGCGAAAATACGGAAACGGATGGAGGATTCAAGGAAAAAATAGGCAGGAAGCTGTAGCTCAATTTAATTTCGGAATCTTATCTTAACCTTATGACCAAACCCCAAATCTCTGCCATAGCTCCCTTCTTCATTGTACGGGATGTTCCGAAAGCACTTGCATTCTATCGTGATCTGCTTGGGTTTGAGATTACGTTTCAAGGGCCAACAGAAGACGACATCTTCTTTGGCATAGTGGAACGCGGTGCCGCCATGATCATGATGAAAAGTATTGGCGTAGATCCAATTCCAAACTATACACGCGACATCAAACAAGGCTTCGCTCCGTGGGATGCTTATCTCTATGTTCTCGATCCCGATGCGCTCACAGCAGAATTTGCTTCTCGTGATGTGCCGTTCTTTAAATCTATCTCAACCAACGATGACAATCTGCGTGGTTTTGAAATCCAGGATGTGGATGGATATGTACTATACTTCGGAAGGCCTCTGTAAAAAAGCTTAAGTATTTCAATTAGAAAGTCCTGCT
>JBGATZ010000452.1:0-4771 GCA_044228905.1 Cyclobacteriaceae bacterium
TTAAAGATGCGATGAAGATCTTTAAACCAAAGCTCGATGCAGCGGATGTCAACATCTCTGTCTACGATGACATGATCCGCATCTCTCCATCGTTTTACAACGATATGAATGATATCGATAAACTGATTGCCGTTTTAAAGAATAGTTAATCCAATAAATCAACCGCAGAAGAAGCAGAGGTACGCAGAGAATATGAATTACCTGTAGAAACCTTTGTGAACTTTGTGCCTCTGGGGTTAACAAACTACCATCAAAAATTGATACGGGAATAATTTACTCTTAGTACTATTCAAATATGCGAATAGTTTTCTCCATTACTTCAACGTCTTTCTTTATGCGGGAATCTGCAGTTAGGAGTTGAAAAGAAAAATGTATTATCGTGTTATTGTCTCTGTTAACGATCAAATTTTTTATCGTTGAAGACTCATCAGAAACATAAAAATAGATAGCCGGATATTTATCTACTTTAACAGGTACTTTTACTGGCGTCTTCCCTGAATTCTTTATCACCGTTTCGGTATACTCTTCAAAGTTACTCTGCTTTCTTATGGTTGCATACACTAACGCTATGGGATTACCCTCTTTCAATAAGGAACAACTGAAAGGAATGGACGGACTATCATTGATCTTCCACTCAGAAGGATAGCTAATTGCAAAATAACCAGGAAAATTAAATGTATTTAGATTATTAGGGACAACTGTTTCTGGAAGTTCAAAGGCTACCTCTATGTCCTCTTTTACATTTGAACTCTTGTCATTTCCGACCTGTGTTGCACTTGGCCGGCATCCGGTTAACACAAGAATAACTAATAATAATTCAATGCTCCCCAATCTCTTAGAAACCAAAACAGTAAATTTCATGAAATCAATTTAACAACTTTTCTCATTTAATAGAATTAGCTATCGGAGAAAGGATAAAATGGATCAATAACCGCGGAGAAGCAGAGGTACGCAGAGAATACATGTTTATCAGTATAAACTAACCTTTGTGAAACTCTACTCTTCTGCGGTTAAAATTACCTTACAGCGGTTGGCGCATATCCAAACTGCTTCTTAAAAGCATAGGAAAAGTGCGATAGATTCTCGAAACCCACTTCCAGGTAAACATCCACCGGCCGATGTTGCTTTTGTTTTAACTGGTAGAACGCCAGGTCAAGTCTCTTCTTCGTCAGCCACTTTTGAGGCGTAGTGCGAAAAGTTTTTTTAAAGTCCCTGTTGAATGTAGCCAGGCTTCTTCCGGTAAGGTAACCGAACTTTTCAAGAGGCATATTGAACATGTAGTTCTTCTCCATAAAGTCAGTAAGGTCGATTTTTCCGGGATCGTCATAATTGATCAGCACATCATCGATCTCCGGTTCAATTGTTCGTAATATGGTAATCGCTTCTTTTATTTTCATAGAAGCAATATTCTCAGGAAACTTTCCTGGCACATCGAAGTAAGGAATCAGCGAAGCGAGGCAACTCTCCAGCAACGGATGTTTCTGAAAGTGATGAATCTTTTGAAGCGGTGTGCCTTTTGATTTCACATTTTGCTCACTATAAAATGCTTTCAGCCGTTCTGTAGTGAGATGCATGACCACCGTCTGGTGAGGCTTTCCGTCAGTCGGATAATTGATCACCGTTGCCAAATGATTCCGTGGAATCAGGAAAATATCTCCTGCTTTAAATGTATACGTCCCACCCGACTGGGATCACTTTCGTTTCCCCGGAGATAAACCACACCAGCATGTGATGTTCAAAGATGATTTCATCTTTGAACAACTTGTCTTCATAGCTGGACAGTTTGATGTCGGGAGTTATATAACGCGCCTGAAAAATCCATAACATTACGAGGCTAATTTACTAGAAAATTTATACCGATCATCTCTTCACTCAATTTCCATAAACGTTTTGCATTAGCTGCATCAACGGAATACGGTTGCACTCCACGTAGCGTGGACGGCTCATCGTAGCGATGTTCGATGTTTCCAATATCCAGCTGAGCAACATCCACATCCTCACAATACACTCCTCCGATCTCTTCAAGCAACGGGCTTGTTGCGCACCATAATGTGGTAGCAGCACCCTGGGGAGTGGTCTTCAGTTTCTTTTCTACTTCCGGATAAATATTTCCATCTGCGTCATGGGTACCCATTTGTTGAAACAAGGCCATCGGAGCTTCACGACCCAAGTCCGTTCCATAGACAGATCCCGGATGAAGAGAATAAGCTCTCACTCCAAAATCCTTTGCACGGTGATGAGTTCCACCGCAAACAAATTATTAGCCGACTTCGATTGACCGTAGCCTTGCAAGGTCTCATAATCCCTGTTCTCAAAATTCGGATCCTCAAAATTGAATGGAGCCATCTGATGTCCATATGAAGACACATTAATTACCCGTGCGTTACCTGCTACTTTAAGCGCGGGCCATAATCTGGCTGTCAGTTGAAAATGTCCGAGATGATTGGTTGCCAGTTGCGATTCATAACCACGACTATCGTATCGCAATGGTACCCACATAATCCCCTGCATTATTGATTAGTAAATGAAGTGGCTTGCGCGATTTTAGAAATAATTTCTGCGAATGCATCAACTGATGACGGTTCCATCAGGTTCATCTCACGGATAACTACATTATCCACGCCCACCAGATTGATTTTTGCTTTGTGAACATCACGTGCCGGAACCCATACCTCTGCTCCTGCTTTGGTTAAGGTCTTTACCGTCTCCAGGCCAATGCCTGCATAACCACCTGTGACGATGGCCACTTTGCCAGTAAGGTCAATGCCTTTGATAACATCTGAAGTTGTTGAGGTAGCTGAGAACCCTGAGTTGATAGGTTTCTGCAATTTCCCATTGTAATTGTCTGCTTTTGTTGTGTGTATCATTGTTTTGTGTTTTTGATACTTCAAAAGTAGCGTGACCCAATACGGTCGGCTTTGTTCAGAATGTCATGTTTACTTTGTTTAAAAAGTCAGGATACCTTTTATGGAATCCGGCTACGGGCTGCATCTTAGAATTAAATTCAGTTTTACGCATGAAAACTTCACTCCTGTCCTTTCTATGTATTATAGTGTCAGTCTCCACACACGCTCAGTTCAACTTTACCTTTCCGAAAGAATGGACGAAAGATTTTCGCATTGAAATGGAAGACAAAGGCGGCATGTTGGACCATGAAACAACTATCCGCTTTACCTATGATTCGTGTGTCTGTTATAGCCGTGTGCAAGGCAAAATTAAAAAGCATTCATTCCTTCTCACTGCCGCACAACGAAATGAGATTCTCCAAAAAGCAAAACTCCTGAGAAGAGATGCGGTAACCATTCCCCGCGTTACTTACGATAAAGGAACTGATAACATCATACTCTTTACGAAAGACAGAGTATTTGGTGTAGATGGTGATTCAGATGATACTGAAATCCGAAATACGTATCTGGATACGAAACGTTACCTGGAAGACTTTGCTTTATCAAAAGGAAAGGACAAGCGTAAGAAATAAATAACCGCAAAGAAGCAAAGGCAGCAGAGAATAAGTTTTAAATATTCAAATAAAAGACTCTGCGAAAATCTGCTCCTCTGCGGTTAAATCTTACAACTGAAAATAATAGTTCAGTTTCAATACCAATGATCGGTTTTTCGGCCCCATCATTGTTTCCGTCAGGTAATTGTCGGTGTACACCAGGAACAAATCACTCATCGGGCGATAGCGCCACTGCAATCTGCTGTTGATATTGAAGTTCTGAATTTGTGTATTGTACTGGAAGAAGGTGGTCCAGAACAATGTGTTAGTAAAGCTGATCTGCATCTTTGGATTGATCAGCCAGTAACGCGCATCACCGTATGGAGCAGGCAAATGAATATCATTCAGTTCAAACCCCATCGAGAAATTTCCCCACGGCTGGGTTCTGAAATAAACCGCTGAGCGGAGTGTGGTTTTGTATCCATTATAAAATGATCCGTACACTCCAAAGAATTCATAGTTCAATGTTTTTCTCAAGTCCGTGTTGAACTGAATATTGAGCTCTCTGAAATGATAGATCCCCACAGGCAATGCTTCACCATCCGTCAACTGAAAAGGGTAAATCAAATTGACATAATCATTATTGAAACGAAAGCGCAGCTGGCTGGTGTTGCGATAGAAAAAGAAGTAGCGCAGCCGAGTGTACCATTCATTCAATTCTCCGCGACCTGTCCACCACACATAGTTTTCGGACCCCATCCAATGTCTTACCACGTTCTTGTTCTGAGGAAAGAAACTATAATCGATATTGTTGGTCAACGTAGTGTAACCAATGGGCACAACTTTATCATTTACCGGATCGTAATTATTCAATCGTGAAACAAATCCCATATCCGCACTGAAGTTGGTTCCCATTTTCTGAACTTCCGTATTGATCTGAAACTGCCTCCCATTATAACCCATGTTTGCCACAATGAATTGATTATCCGATTTAACAGAATCTTTGAATGCCTGACTATAGCTCAGCTTTCCGGCCCAGCGGCCATCGTTGGACAGATACTCAAACTCTCCCGTTGCATTCCGGGCATAATCGATGCGATTGAAATCACCATGCTCCACCACCTGCCGGTTGAGAAAAAGTGCACGAAGTGTTGATCTTTTCAATACTCTGCGATGCAGTGCAGCAGCCGAGTAATTTTGCACCGGGTTCATTGAGTCTCCCCTGGTTTGCATATTCAACAAACCAATTCGCCATTTAGGAGAAAGATTACCACTCACACGGGCACCATACGCAATAGGAATTTTTTCACCATACTGATTCAATCCGATTCT
>JBGATZ010000453.1:0-3875 GCA_044228905.1 Cyclobacteriaceae bacterium
AGACTTTAAACTTCAACCAGATGGAGTTTCAGAACCATTTGAATTAGTAAAATGCAATACCTTCATTACAGAATCAACGTTTGGCTTGCCTGTTTATCACTGGAAAGAACAAAGCGAAGTTTTTGAGCAAATCAATTCGTGGTGGAAAAATAATCGTGAACAAAATAAAGTATCAGTACTGTCTGGTTACGCGTTGGGAAAAGCTCAGCGAATTTTGAAAAACATTGATTCGTCTATTGGAAAAATCTTTGTTCATGGTGCAATAGAAAATATTAATCAGATTATTCGTAATCAGTGTATCTCGCTTCCTGAAACACACATCATTACAAGAGACACAACAAAGAAAGAGTGGGAGGGAGCATTGGTGCTTTGCCCGCCTTCTGCATTGGGATCTCCCTGGTTGAGAAAGTTTTTTCCTTATTCGGTTGGCGTTGCTTCAGGTTGGATGACACTGCGGGGTACACGAAGAAGGAGAGGGGCAGATCGGGGTTTTGCCTTATCTGATCATGCTGATTGGGATGAGTTGAACAAAGCGGTAAGAGCAACTGGTGCGGAGAAAGTTTTTGTTACGCACGGCTACACCGATGTATTTGCTCAATGGCTTCGTGAGAAAGGTTTGGATGCGCAAGAAGTGAAAACGCAATATGAGGGTGAGGTGGAAGAAGCTGCTGGTGAGGTTTCGGAGGAAGATAAAGTTGTTAATACAAGCAAAGGCCAACAACAATGAAGCTCTTCACGCGACTTTTTACCACCCTCGATCACACCACCAAGACGCTGGACAAAGTCAGTGCGCTGAAGCAATATTTTGAATACGCTTCAGATGAAGATAAACTCTGGGCTATTGCTTTACTATCGCATCGCAGACCGAAACGAACTGTGAATGCTGGTTTGTTAGCAGCGTGGGCTTCTGAGTTATCTACTCTTCCCTCATGGTTATTTGAAGAATCATATCACACGGTTGGCGATTTGGCAGAAACGATCACATTGGTTCTTCCTCTTCCAGCTCATACTTCTGACGAATCATTACTGTATTGGATCAATTTTATTCGGTCACTTGAAAAACTTAGTGTAGATGAAAAAAAAGAAAAGATCTTATGGGCATGGGATCGGTTGAACGAAGCAGAGCGATTTGTATTTAATAAACTGATAACAGGAAGTTTTCGCATCGGCTTATCGCAAGCTTTGATGGTAAAGGCACTTTCGCGATACAGCAACGTGAAAGAAAATATTCTGGCTCATCGGTTGATGGGCAACTGGTCACCTGATCAGGATACGTTTCAGCAACTTGTTTTCTCTGAAGAGACGAATGATATCTCGCGACCTTATCCCTTTTATTTGGCGTATGCATTGGAGGGAGAAGTGAATGAATTGGGAGAACCATCACAATGGCAGGCCGAATGGAAATGGGATGGAATCAGAGGACAAATCATTATTCGTGATCGAAAATTATTTGTCTGGTCACGCGGAGAGGAGTTGGTGACGGATAAATACCCTGAGTATTCGATGTTGTTGGATTTATTGCCTGACGGAACAGTGATCGATGGCGAGATACTTCCATTCCATGGAGATCAACCATTACCATTTCAACATCTTCAAACCCGCATTGGCAGAAAAACATTAAGTGCAAAGCTGTTGAAGGAAGTACCTGTATCTTTTGTTGTTTATGATTTGCTAGAGTGGAGAGGTGAAGACCTTCGAGAATGGAAACTGAAGGACCGTAGGAGAAAATTAGAAGAGATTGTTTTCGCGATGAACAGTTCTGGTTTACGATTGTCGCCAGTTATTCAATACGAAAATTGGGATCAATTAACAGACATGCGTAAGCGTTCACGTGAGATGTTAAGCGAAGGCATCATGCTCAAACGGAAGGACTCGATTTATCGTGACGGCAGAAGAAAGGGAGACTGGTGGAAATGGAAGGTTGATCCATTCACCGTAGACGCGGTGATGATCTATGCGATGAACGGACACGGTCGCAGAGCAAATTTGTTTACCGATTATACATTTGCCGTTTGGGATAATGATCAGTTGGTTCCCTTCACCAAAGCATACAGCGGATTAACTGACGAAGAAATCTTAAAAGTAGATCGTTGGGTGAAACAAAATACTATCGAACGGTTTGGTCCCGTGCGAAGTGTAAAACCTGAACTGGTTTTTGAACTTGCATTTGAAGGCATTCAAAAATCTTCACGGCATAAATCAGGGATTGCATTGCGCTTTCCCCGCATTAAAAGATGGCGAACCGATAAGCCTGCCAGCGAAGCAAATCGGTTGTCGGATTGCAGCACAATCTATTTTGGACATTCGTTCGAAATAATTCGTTCATAGGTTGGTATCCAGAAAAAGAAAAACCAGCGATAAGAAATGTAACTATCATTGGAATATCTGCTATCTACAGAAAGATACTCAGACTGTTCAATAGAATAAAAACCAAATAAGGTTGTCCAAGGGTGTCTTTCTATAAAAGTTTGGTAGATAAGCTTATGCTTCGATTCTGTTCTGTCGTTTTCGTCAAATTTCTCCTCCGAGTCAAAATAAACATACTTAACGTTTAATCGGCTTTTTATAAAATCCTCATCTGTATTTAGATGATGAGATTCTCTTATTTTACCATCATAAAAATCACCAATATGACGATAAAAATCCCTGACAAAGACACTGTCTGAGTGCTTGCCAATCTCATTCAAAGGATAGGTCAATAGCTTATCTTTAAGTTGACCTGGTCCCATAGTTAAATAGGTTAATGTTTGCACGGCTAGTAAAAATATAATTACAAGAGATGCATTTAATATTTTCCTTTTTGCACTCAGGCCTTTCATTGCTTATTTGTCGGTTTAATTGGGGCAAATCAAATATAATCAATTGATGAACCTCTCACGCTGTTCTCTCTTCAGGTGCTTTCTCTAGACCTCTTTGCGATAGGAAATAAATAGAATGTTAAATCGATGTCTTCCAATGGAAAATCTCCATCACGATTTGTACATTCACTTCATGTTTCGATTAGCCTTCCTACTGCTGTTGTTTCCTTCAGCTTTGCTGGCACAGACGGATGAAATCCGGAAGAGTATTTATTTCGGTGGAGGCAGTTATTATATCGATGACTACCAGGCCATCGAACTTTCGCGCTGGATCGATTCTATTCCCAATCTTTTGGAGAAATATGAAGTGCAACTGATCAGTCACACTGATCCGATTGGAGGCAAGGAATTCAATGAATGGCTTTCGAAAATGCGGAGCGAATCGGTTTTTATGTTGTTGCTTGAGAAAGATATTCCCGAACGATTGATCCATACCAAGGACTGGGGTTTTGAAAATCCGGTTTACTCCAACGAGTCCTTTCGCGGGATGATGATGAACAGGCGGGTGGACATCATTCTCCATCCAGTGGTTTTCTAGATGCTGGGATCCCGATGGCTATCGGATAGATGCTGACAGCGAGTGTCTATGGTTAACGGAATTGCCTGAATTAAGCATCGGGAAGCATAAGATTTGCATCACTTTCAGAACAGCTACCATCCACTTCCGGACACCTTTTTTCATGAGCGGACGCGAAATCGTGCAACTAATGCAGAAATCGCACGTCTAATCCGTAAAATTGCTGTGGCATTATTATTGGCTAAACGGAAAACAACTATTTATGATCAAACTTCAGAATATCGATAAGTATATCGATTCCCGCTTTCAGCGGACTTTCATTTTAAAGAGCATCGATTTAACTGTCGAGCAAGGTGAATTTGTCACCATCATGGGACCAAGTGGTTCTGGTAAATCAACATTGATGAATATCATCGGTATGCTGGATGAGCCTTCAGCTGGTGAGTATTACTTCTTCGATGAGCCGGTTCACAAAATGAAAGAGAAGCAGAAAAGCGATA
>JBGATZ010000454.1:0-3865 GCA_044228905.1 Cyclobacteriaceae bacterium
CACGAACAAAATAAATATCAGATGATCTTCTGAAGGTCATCACAATGATTGAAATCGCAAATGGATACATCACAAACTTTGCTCCCTGAGCAAGTTCGCTGTTGATCTGAGTGGTGGATAATCCATCGAGGTTTTTAATAGCAGCCATGGTTTGAGATTAAGATTCCAAAACTAATTATACACCTCCCGAATGAGTATTGAATAAAGAAAAATGACGCATCCATGTAATAAACAGCCTGAGTTTTGAGATTTCAGCGGACCTGTCTACTCAAAATAGCTTCAATTGGTCAGATTCTTCATCTCCTTTCACACGAATATGTGTTTCATTAAAATTTGACAGAGAAATTCCCAACAACCGAATCTTGCCGTCTTCCGGATCAGTGCCGGCAAGAAGCTTAACCGCAGTTCCAAGAATCAGCTCAAGGTCATCCGTTCCTTCTTCGAAGGATTGACTTCTGGTAATCTGCCTGAAGTCGTGGTACTTGATCTTTATCGTTACCGTTCTGCCTTTCATTTTATATCGAAGCATCCGGTCATGAACAACGTTGGCAATCTTCTCGAGCTCCTCATTCATTTCCTTTACTTCCATCAGGTCATAAGGAAAAGTATCCTCCGCTCCAATTGACTTAGTTTCACGATGAGGCCGGACTTCACGATCATCGATTCCTCTCACAATTTTATAAAAGAACTTTCCGGCTTTGCCAAAGTGCTTTGTCAACTGGTTTTCTGTGAGCTTCTTCAGATCACCTCCCGTGTGCATGCCCATATTCTTCATCTTCTCGGCCGTCACCTTCCCCACTCCATGAAATTTTTCCACCGCAAGTTTCTCCATGAAAGAACTGATCTTCGAGGGACCAATAAAAGTCATACCATCGGGTTTGTTCATATCTGACGCTATCTTCGCTACAAACTTATTGATCGATACTCCTGCAGAAGCGGTAAGATTCAATTCTTCTTTAATTGCTTTTCGGATGAGCTTTGCAATATCAATAGCAGAACCTATTCCTTGCTTGTCATTCGTTACGTCAAGGTAAGCTTCATCCAGCGATAAAGGTTCGATAAGATCGGTGTAACGATGAAAAATTTCCCTGATCTTTTGCGAGACCTGCTTATACACATCAAAGCGTGGACGAATGAAAATCAATTTCGGGCAAAGTTGTTTTGCTTTCTTTGATGACATGGCAGAACGAACTCCGAATTTGCGTGCCTCATAACTGGCTGCAGCCACCACACCTCCACGTCCTTCCGGAGAACCACCAACCACAATGGGTTTACCTTTAAGTGATGGATCATCACGCTGCTCCACGGAAGCATAAAATGCATCCATGTCCACATGAATAATCTTACGATGAGCAGGTTTCTTTTCGTTTTCCATCAGCCTTCAATACAAATATAACGGCTAATGAAAACACCTAGGCTGACAACCTTATGTCAGCTGCTTTAATTAATAACTCAGAGAGGCATCATCAAAGTAAACAGATCCGGTCGTTCCCGGATTAAGGATTAATATAGCCGTAAGGCTTTTCGTAGTAGCCTCGACTTTATCCAATTTAATATTGTATTCCTTCCAGTCGAATTTCCCGGTGATTGATGTAGTTCCTGAAGTAGTTGCAAATTGTTCGGCTGCTCCTTCGGGTGGAGCCGTATCATCGCCACGGACAGCTATACTTACTCCCTCCCCCGTTAGATCCGCTTTTATTTTCACCTTTAGGGTAACCGTTTTTCCAACAGGTAAATCAGTACTTATCGTCTGCGCCCAGAAAGCAAAATTTGTTTCATCTGCTGTATTAATCCAAAGCTTCAACGACTTCATTCCTGAATTGGCTTCTTCTTTCGACCAGCCTACTCCATATGCGTTGGCCGTTTGCCCGCTCGAGAAAAACCAATTTTCCGGAAATGTGCTTCCTGCTTCCGCATCGCCATTCAAAAGCAATTCAACAACAGGAACTACCTCCTCATCTTTTTTACAGCTGGCCAGAAAAAAAATCACAATTACAAAGAGATACCATTTTATTTTCATTTGCAGCACCATTATTTGCATATCATAAGTAACTCAACCACCCCTGCTTGTGAGTGGTCTTGTACTGATCGTACCACTTACAAATCGGGTATAGTATGAATATAAGAATGATCCAGGCAACATATACACCTGGAAGTGAAAATCCCCCTTCGGAGGTGATACCTCCAAATGATTTTGAAAAGTGAAAGTCAAGTTCCGAAAAGGATTTTCCTGTCTTAATCATAAACAAAATGATGGCCCCGGTATGAATCACCAGAAAATGCAAGAGGAAATAGAACAAAGGGACACGACCAAATACATGGAAAGGTTTTAACAAAGCCGATTTTACATTATCTAAGAGCGCAAGCAATATAAAAGTAACTCCAAGCGCCATCATGGTAAATAGCATCGACAGCGGATTCTTAGTCACGTTAAGAAAACTTAAGAAAGTAAACATGCTTGTGGATTGAGGGCTCCAGGGATTCGGGTCTCCGTAAATGTTGATCCAACGTAAAATTATAAAGGACACAATTGAAACGGAGCCTGCTATTAACAAGATCCGTTGTCGCTTTACCGGATCAAAATCTTTCTTATACAAACTACCAAGCACATATCCGATCATCATGACTGCCAGCCACGCTGCTAGCGGATAGGCAATGATAAGATTGGATGAAGTCGATAATGGAATAACTGCAAGTGTAGTCAATCCAGGAATCGCCAGATTCAATGGCCCGATAACAAAGACCACAATCAATGCCAGTATGAGCAACCATCGATCGGCCAAAAACACCAACGCAGACATACACACCATAGCTAATCCGATTACCCAAAGTACAGTAAGGATCGTCATATCATAATACAAATTGAAGATCATGAGAAAACGCATCAGCGTCCAGTCCAGAACAATCAGCCACAAGCCTCGGGTAAGTAAGTAAACTGAAAGTTGTTTAGTCGTTTTGCGTTCTCTGCTAATTGAAATAGATACACCCGAAAGCAAAACAAATGTTGGCGCACAAAAGTGAGTGATGAATCTCGTAAAGAACAGATAGACATTTGTCTTGGTTAGATCAGTTGGATTGAATAAGAGCGCATCATTATGAAAGTAATCACGGGTATGATCAAGCGCCATGATCACCATAATGATTCCGCGAGCAATGTCAACGGAGGAGATTCTCGATTTTTCAGTAAGCGGTGTAGAAACAGCAGACATAAATTATTCGGACAGGTTTATTTGGTAATGCAGTTTAAAAAAGTATTCAAACCTTTAAAAACGTGGCATTCACATTTTGAAGTAGTGGCCAAACTACCGCTGGAGAGAGATTGCTTCGGTTATTTCTGAGCAGCCCAGAAAATGGCATTACTGAAAAGCGTTGTGTATGCTTTATTATTGAAAAGATCGGGAGAATGGCCCATAAAAATATAAATGTTTCTGGCCTTTACTTTTTCGTTCGACCAGACCACCGGATGATCACCCATTTTTATATCAGTGGCAGGTGAATAAGAATTTTCGTCTACTGAGGCGAGCACATGCACATTGGGCCGAGGACTTTTATTGTAGGTGTACCACTCTTCTTTTTCAATGATAAATGAAGCGGGAACATTCTTCATGCAGGGATGAAGTTTGTCCTCCACATTTACTTTACCCTTTACAAAAGTGGCAATGTAGTTTTCATAACGAATTCCTCCCATGAAATCAGAAAACCAATCCCACATTGGAAAGCCATCAAATTCACCAAGCAAAGTTGCATGATGAAAACCAATCCACCCGATCTTCCCCTGCTCAATGTATTCCCTGAATACTTTCGCAGCACTGTCTTTCCATCCATAGGGAGGATAATCCAACTGAATAAACAATTGGTATTGACT
>JBGATZ010000455.1:0-3863 GCA_044228905.1 Cyclobacteriaceae bacterium
ATTGCCCCTTATAAAAACCGGTAATGACATACATTCCCGAAGGCACCGACTCAAGGCTGATGTGAGTAGATTGATTCTGAACTTCAACCAATGGCCTCACCATTTTTCCATCCGTGCTGATCAGTCTGACATCGGTAATGTCCTCAGACGAAAGAGTAATCTCATGAAGAGCAGGAACCGGGTAGAGTTTTAGTGATTCATTACCTTCTAACCCGGTGACTACCTCATCCAGATGGATATCAAAAGTCAGCAATCCTCCTGAGGTGCTTTGAACAGGAGTGGCATCTTCAAAATTCTTTTTAGATACAATGACCTTCGTGGAATAGCCAACGCTTGGTCTCGGTGAGACATAAGCTTGCCACTTCAAATAATAAGTCGTGAGAGGCGTCATCCCAACCAGGTAATTCCGTGTGAATGAAATTACCGGTACCAGATAAGAAAGAGAATCAATCCCGCTGCCAGTAGCATCATCACTGGCAAAGAGTACGGCATGACTCTGATTACCGGTTAAAAACTGCGTTCCCCTGGCGTTGGAATACAACACGTTAGAAGTTTCAGTACTCAGCGTGGTGACCACCCGTACTTCATCGTTTTTTGGTTGCGTATAAATCAGGTTGACAAAGTAATCCTTCGCATTCACCTGATTGTTTTTAAAGCGTACAAGCACATCCTTATTAAACACTTCTTTGTCGGTCGGATACACCGGGTGAACATTGACTTTGGTTGCTTCATTCGAATAACTAATCACCGGTGAACTGACTTGTGGTTTGCCAAAGAAATTAATACCGAATGATTTACCCTGGGCCGGAGTTTTTGTTTCTGCGATATCATAAAGCACAATGGACTTGATGGAAGGAAGGTAAAGAAACTGGCGCTCGGATTTTTTGACTATGTTCTTTTGACGGATGGCGTATTCGGGTGTGGTATTCACTTTAAAATAAGAGTAGTCGTCCGTGAACTCGGTACGTTCAAAAATAGAATGCTGCTGATGCTGATAATACTGGCGTGAGTTCATACCCTCGAAGTGAATACAGTTGTGTAGTGAATCGGCACCTTCGATTCCCGACTTGGTCAGAATGTTACGGTCAACGACAAGCCATCCGTTTTCATAAATCGAAAAATGACCTGGTCCATTGTGTGCATGATCACCATAACGGGGACTGGCTTTGAAACTGACCCACTGCGCGCCTTCATCCCATGACGTTCGTTGGATAAATTGTGCGGTTCCCTGCTCGGTAGTGAAATGGGTTTTGCTTTCATAGCCCGGAAGTTGTTTGTAATCCACCGGAGCTTGTTCCTGATTGGAGGTAAGGAATGACTGATACCGGTACGCCGTGACTTCCAGGTTATCCATCGGGATAGATTCGTTTGCCCAATAGCGTGCTACACCTCTTGCTTCGGGAGAATCGGAATAGCTGGACACAAACTCTGCAATGAACCGGTGGAAGTCCCATAGTTTTCCCGTGGACTCCCGTGCCCAGTCTCCTTCTGCCAGCATATACTTACGATCAGGTAAAGAGGCATGTACAAGAAAACGCATGGCATCTTCATCGTAAGTGGTTTCTTTAAAATAATCACGATGATCGCGTGAAGCCGTTTTGATGATGGCCAGCAACTTAAACAGGTTCAATGCATAGCCCGCTCCATAAGACCATCCTTCATTGGCATCACCATACTTCAGCCGCGTGTTGGCAAAGGTGATGATCTTAGGAAGAACCTTGTCGACTTCACCAAGCAATCGGTCTCCGGTTGCCGGGTCTTCACTGTAAATCGCATAAGCCACCGAAGCAATACCCAGTAAATGGCCAATCGTATAATTGTTTCCTTCAAAAAAATAATCACCGGAATAACCTGGTGTTGCCCATATTCCATAGGGGGCATAGCTGGAATTGATGGACGTACAGGTAGTCTTATCAATACCTAAAATAACATTGGTCCACAACAGCAACCGGGCACGTACTGCCACACGAAAGGGTTCGTCCAGGTAGGGGTAAAGCCAGTCGTAAAGTGTAGCCATCTCTACCATTTCACTCCGCGAATAATAACCCACATCGAGACACATGTCGGTGTCTTTTACCTTGCTGTTAAAGACATTTTTAAAAAGAGTTACCGCCATATCCCGGTGGGCTTCCGCATGAGTTGCCATAAATGAAAGTGCATACGCATATGCATAATGGTACCCTTCATATTGGGCAAGTAGCTGCGAAGCGCTTAGTCCGGTTTGTGTTCTGCCTTTTAACAGACTCCATTCCGGGGTGTTCCGGGACGCCCGGGCTTCCAGTATGGATACCAACTCCGGGGTAAGGAAAAGCCGTGGATGATTATCTGTTGCGCGTGGTTGTCGCGCAAAGGAGAAAGGCACAAGACCAACAATTAGTAAAAGAGTAGAAATAAATCTCATGATAGGTTCACTTTTGTCTTCCATAGAAACGGGAGCACAATGTTACAGGCTCACCCTGCACTGGAATTGGTAGTATAGTTGTAACCTCAGGTAAATTGGTTGCAGCAGTAGGGCTACTTGGTATACATCAATCACTCACAATTTGAAATTGAATGAATTTCAAATGAGAAATTAACCATGAGAAGACCGGTCCGTACCAATTGCAGTTCCCTGTAATTTCTTGTGAATAGATTGTGGTTTTCTGTTAGCGGATGGAACCCCATTGGAAATAGGAAGATAAACATTAACCATAGGCAAAGCTTCTCCTGTTCCTGCATCAACGACTTTTCCCTGCAATGTACTCTGGGAAAAACAGGAGTAGGATAATAGAACTGACAACGTGAATCGCAGGCCACACAACAAAGAACGGGTAAGTGTAAAATCCTTTAGCATATTTTTTTTTGATAGGAGAGGGCATTCGCAGGCGAGAGGCAATCAGATTGGTATGATAACTGTAAGTAAAAATCCCTGGCCGGGGGCAGCCAGGGACTAAACTCAACTCAAACAATTCCAATAAATCTCATTTATGGAAACAGGGTGGTTTTAGTAAATAATTCAGGAATAGGATTTGGTGTACTTGAATTGGCATTCACTTCATTCTGGCTATATAAAAACCGTTGGGGAAGTTGTGTGCCGGCATTCGGAGTCAGTCCAACTGCATTTTGCGTTCTTCGGATCTCATTGAAAATTTCAATCTGACCATAAAGACAAACATATTTCTCTTCCAGGATTTCACGGAGCAATGCCTGCGAATCGGGTACATTGTCTTTATTCTCTAATCCTCCGGCGGCAAAATCTGCATCGGCAAAAGCAGTATAGGTACCAGCGGGAAAAGCAGCAGCCACCAGCGCACGATGTGCATTAAGGGCTGTTACTCCTGCAGAAACACCATGAAGTCTGGCTTCACATTCTGCAATGATCAGCTTGTTCTCAAATACAGTGAACAGCGGTTGAGGAGTGGCTGATCCGAAGAACGTTCCGCTAGCTACCTGGATATCATAGTTGGGATCTGTTCCGCTGTAGTAATTAGCAAAGCGCGCGCTCTCATTGGTTTTTGCATGACCTCTGTAAAGCGGAGTAGTCGCATTGAGTTTTTTGGCTAGGAAAGAATTTCTCGCTGTAAGGTAACCCGGCCGTTGTCTTTCATGAAAATCATAAAATACATTACGGTCCTGAGCATTGGTTGTTCCGTAAATACCCATCAGGTTATTGACTGTCGTATTGATTCCTGCATTGGCCTCTGTTAAAGCATTTGCATAATCTTTTTTATACAACAGGTATCGCGCCTTTAATGAATGTGCTGCGGCTGTCCATTTCGCTGTGGCGGCAGTCACCTGTGCGGCAGTATGGGCCGATGCAGTTCTGTTTCCGGTTCCTATAAACTCACCTTCAAAAGTTCCTTTCCCCGTAGCCAGGTTGGCGA
>JBGATZ010000456.1:0-3858 GCA_044228905.1 Cyclobacteriaceae bacterium
CATGAATGAGATTAAACACTCATTGAAAGCAGAAATGGAAGCTGTAAGAAAGATCATCAGGAATGTGGACAAGCGAATTAATGAAAGGATTAAATGGAATGCCCCAAGCTATTATTTTCATGATGACATGGTCACGTTTGGTCCCGTAAAAGAAGGTAAACTGCTATTGGTTTTCCATCATCCGTTGATTGAACAAATTAAGTCTCCACTGCTTGAAGGTAACTTCAAAGGAAGACGTCTTGCTCATTTTAATGATCTGAAAGAGATTAAAAGCAATAAAAAAGAGTTAGAGCGCATTGTGACAGAGCTTATAAAAGGAATTGAAAAACAGATCAAATGAGAATGTCGCAATCACCCCTTTATTTGTCGTCTTCACACAAGTTGAATAAATCAGCGTGAACCTAAGTTTGAATTATCAAATAAACCCGCAATGACATGAGCAAGATCACTCCATTTCTCTGGTATGATAATAACGCAGAAGAGGCGTTGAATTTATATACTTCGATTTTTAAAAATTCACAAATCAGGAATGTTTCCCGTAAGGGGCTGGGCGGGCCCGTGGTGTCGGCCACATTTGTACTGGACGGGCAGGAGTTTATAGCGTTAAACGCGGGACCCATATTCAAATTCAACGAAGCGGTTTCATTCTTTGTGAATTGTAAAGATCAAACCGAAGTAGATTACTACTGGAATAAATTTATAGAGACTGGCGGGCAGGAATCAAGATGTGGATGGCTGAAAGATAAATTCGGTTTGTCATGGCAGATCATTCCGGAAGCATTGGGAAGATTAATGGGAGATAAAGATCCAGCTAAAGCACAGCGTGTAATGCAGGCAATGCTGAAAATGAACAAAATTGAAGTAAAGCTTCTTGAAGAAGCTTACGAAGGAAAATAAATGTTCTTCTGAAACATGAAAAAGAAGGCGGTACCGAAAGCACTGCGTAAACAAAAAGAAGCAGCGAAAAAAACTACTAGTAGAGATTCTGTGTTTACTGCTAAACAATTTGTAGCTAAGCTAAACACGTTTCAATCAGATGATGAGTTGGAAAAGATTCAACGTTACTTCAAATCGGGCGAGGGTCAGTATGGAGAAGGAGATCGTTTCATGGGAGTGAGGATGGGTACCGTATTTGCTTTGGCAAAGGAATTTACGAATATGGAGCTATCTGAAATTGAAAAACTCCTGGAAAATCCGGTTCATGAGATCAGAACAGGGGCGGTAAGCATCATGGACTTTCAGGCGCGAAGTAAAAAGATATCTTCGGAAAGAAAAAAGGAATTGTTTGATCTGTATATCAACAGGCATGACCGGATCAACAATTGGGATCTGGTCGATCGCTCCGCTCCCTATGTAGTGGGTGGATACTTGTTTGATCAGCCACGTACGATTCTCTATAAACTGGCTAAATCCAAAAATGTGTGGCAGCGCAGAACGGCTATTGTGAGTACTTCTTTTTTCATTCGTCAGGGAGATATTGCAGATACATTTCGCATCGCTGAATTATTGTTAAAAGATAAACATGATCTGATTCATAAAGCTGCAGGCGGCTGGATCCGTGAAGCGGGCAAACGCGATCGAAGACAGCTATTTAAATTCCTTGATGAGCACGCTGCTCAAATGCCACGAACCATGTTACGTTACGCAATTGAACATCTGGACAAAAGAGAGAGAGAGCATTATATGAGTAAGGAGTAGAAGCTGGCAGAGCTATGTTTCGGTTAGACTGAAATTCAAATTTTATTTACTAAACCCAAATTATTATGCGACTACTATTAGCCGTTGTGGTGGCGTTTATTGTCACTGGTGTACTATCAACAGCTGTTGACCATGTTTTCCACGTCACCGGAGTCTATCCTCCCTATGGAGAGCCCATGTATGATACCGGATTATTAATCCTGGCCAGCTTTTATCGCCTACTATTTCAGATTCTGGGATCCTATGCGATGAGTGTTATTGCCAGAGACAAGGCAATGACAGCAGGATGGATTGTTGGAGTTTTGGGTACTTTACTCTGGCTATCGGGAGGTATCTTTATGCAGGGGATGGGGCCTCTATGGTATCCGATAGCAGGAGCCTTGTTATCTATACCTTCTGTTTTAACTGGAGTTAAACTTTATCAATGGCGCGGTGGGAACAAAAAATGATTTGATATAAAAAAAAGGGTGCATTGCTGCACCCCTTTTCTCATCATAATAAACCTGTAATTAATTATGGTGCAATATCAAACGTAATTGGAACACTAAAGTAGGAATCTACCGGTTTACCTTTGCTTGTTCCTGCTACCCATGTTGGCATTGAAGTGACTACGCGAACCGCTTCATCTTTCAATGACTGATCAACATTTTCGCCAACTGCGTCAGCAGCAACGGCATCTGTTACTTTTCCGCTTTTGTCAACGATAAATTCAACATAAACGGTTCCCTCTACGCCATTGTCCAATGCGTCCTGAGGATATTTTACGTTATCCTTAATGTACTGAGTCATTGCCTCTTCACCACCGGTGTAAGCAGGAGCGACTTCGTATTTTCTGTAAATCGTTCTTCCTGACTTGTCTTTGTAAGTAGGAGTAGTTTTTGCAGATTCTTCCCATGCCAGACGTCTAGCTTCCAATTTTTCTGCTCTGGCTTTTGCCAGACGCTCGCGTCTTGCAGCTCTTTCTACCGTTTTGATGCTGTCTTGTTTTGCAACAAAGGCAAGGGAATCCGCTTTAGCCTTTGCTCTTTCTTTTTCCTTAGAATTACAGCTAACCATTAGGGTCAGCGCTCCAGCTAAGGCAAAAAGTGTGAATACTTTTTTCATAGTGTTGGTTTTTAATGATTGGAATAATGAACTATGGTATAGCAATATCGTGCCATTGATTCTGAATCAGTGAAAACCAATTGATGCTTGTTATAATGCATTTCCAACACGTTTACTGTGGATATTTTGCCGCATTTCATGATAACTTTAGTGTGTTATACAAGTATCTTTGGATGAAATTCAGACCTGTTTAGGTATGCGCTATGTGTTAGATGGTGAAGAATCTTCTAGGCTTCTTTTTCGGAAGGTTACTTTAGCTGATTTTAGTGACTGGCTTGAATTCTTCCTCGATTCATCCTCTTTTCTTCATTGGAAATCAGAGCGACTATCGCCCGAGAAAGAGTGCCAGGACTGGTATGAAAAGCAATTCGGTCGTTATGAAACAAATCGGGGTGGAATGAATGCGTTAATTGAGAAATCTACTGGTTATCTGATAGGACATTGCGGACTGCTGGTTCAGCAGGTAGATGGTATTACTGAACTGGAAATTGGATATTCGCTACTTCCGGCAGGTCGCAACAAAGGCTATGCAACAGAAGCAGCTATACGGTGTAAGGAGTTTGCTTTCCAAAAGCGCTTTGCTGATTCATTGATATCGATAATCAGTAAAACCAATCAGCCCTCTATGAATGTTGCGGTAAAAAATGGAATGAAACCTGAAAAACAAACCGTTTATAATCAAAACGAGGTAATTATATATCGGGTCTATAATTCTGTTCATAAATAATAAACGTTTATAAACTTGAAGTGAATTTATAATTACCGGATTGAATTTCGTAGACGGCTGTATTTCCTTCAAACTTTACAAACTGAATTCCTGTTGTATTTTTTATTGGCTTCCCATCTTCTTTAATTAGTTCCGGAGACAAAGCAGGAAGATATAAAGTAGCACTGGTATTTGGAGGAACTGTAGCCTTATAGGTAAAGGTTTTGCCTGCTATGCTCCATTCACTGCTGATCTTTCCATACATTGATTCATAATATCCTTTCGCGAACGTCATTTCACCAGAGGGATCATATTTAGGTTGAAGAATGAAATGTTTGAAACCTGGATTT
>JBGATZ010000457.1:0-3862 GCA_044228905.1 Cyclobacteriaceae bacterium
ATGGTCTGCTGAAGACCAATTGTTGGCCAAAGCGTCTCAGATTGAATTAAAAGCTCCTAAAATAGATGGTCTTGCAACAAAACTGGATACGATAGGATTACCTACGCCAACAGGTCCTGTAAATGTTATGGGTCGTCAATTGATGGCGATGGGCGGTGGTTCAGATGATATTGCTGATATCAGTTGGTCATTACCAACTATCGTATTGCGTTATCCTTCCAATATTCCTGGATTGCCAGGCCACCATTGGAGCAATGCCATTTCAATGGCTACACCAATTGCGCATAAAGGAATTGTGTACGGTGCAAAGGCAGAAGTAATGACGTTGCTTGATTTGTTTTTAAAGCCTGAGATATTGGCTAATGCATGGACGTATTACAAGACAGAGCAAACCAAAGAACTTCAGTACACTCCATTGATTGGTGAAAAAGACAATCCGGCTATCTATCTCAATCAAAAGATTATGACTGAATACGCTCCGAAATTAAAACCCTATTATTATAATCCAGCTAAGTATAAAACCTATCTGGACCAGTTGGGTATAAAGTATCCTACTGTTCGGGACGATCAGAAAGAAGCAGTGCAAAAGTTAGAGGCAACTAAGAAGTAATAAATGCCCATGAAGAACTCAATGAATAGTCAGATTTTTAAAACGAGTCTGGCTTTTCAGATGAGTTTTTTTATTTTCTCAATGGCTCTTAGCCAATCAACTGAAAATATCCGGATAACAGTAAAGGAGGGAACGAACATGGCTTCCGCTGTTTCACCCGATGGTAAAACGATTGCCGTTGATCTTCAAGGAACGATTGGCATTGTTCCGGTTACGGGGGGAGAAATCCAATTGCTCACTGATGGAATGGGAGATGAGCGACAGCCGGCCTGGTCACCTGACGGGAGTAAAATTGTTTTTTTCTCTTATCGTGATGGTAATTATCACCTCTGGACAATTAATAAAAATGGTTCCGATTTAAAACAACTCACGTTCGGTTACTTCGATGAACGCGAACCACACTGGTCGCCTGATGGAAAAAGAATCACCTTCTCTTCTGACCGGTCCGGAAATTATGATATCTGGGAGATGGTATTAGCCACTGGAGAATTAAAACAAAGAACAAAGGATTCAGCCAATGATTATCAACCTGCTTATTCAGCAGATGGGAAGCAAATTGCTTTCGTTTCTGTCAGAGATGGCGGAGGACTTTTTTTGGTTGATGAATCAGGACAAGAAAAACGAGTAAATGATTCAAAGGGTGTATTTAATGCACCGACATGGAGTCCGGATGGAACGAGGATAGTGGCTAACAAAACAACCGGAGGTAAGAGTGAACTGGTGCTTGCAACCGTAAATAATAACCCGGAGCTGAAGGTCATTAGCAGAAATGATGAAGATGTGTTCCCATTCCGGTCAACATGGACTTCAGCAAATGAATTGATCTATACTTCTGATGGGAAAATTCAAAAAATCATATTAGGCAAGAAGAATGCAATTCAATCCATTCCTTTTACGGTTGCTCTTACTTTGAATAGGGTAAGTTATCAGAAAAAGAAATTCTCCCGTAGTTTCTCCGGACGGCAATTCAGTTGCATTCACTTCGTTGGGAGATATCTGGATCGTTAAGAAGGGGACTGCAAAGGCAATGCAACTCACATCAGGAGCCTCTGTTGAAATTGATGCATCCTGGTCGTATGATGGGAAGAAAATGGCCTATGCCTCTGACGTGGAAGGTTCAAGTATGAATTTGTGGATTCATGACTTTGATAAGAAAGAGTCGAAACAACTGACGCATTATGACAAGCATGCATTGCTGCCTTCATTTTCTCCGGATGGAACTAAGCTTGCTTTCTTTTTGAACGATGAATACACTGGCTTCGGCAAAGCAACATTGTATTCACTTGATATTGCATCAGGCAAGACCACGTTGCTACATAAATCGCTTTTCACGCCCGGCAAACCATCGTGGTCAGCTGATGGCAGGTGGGTGATCTTATCTGCACTACAACCTTATTCTTCAAGATTCAGAGAGGGAATCAGTCGTGTGTTGGTCGTAGCTTCTGATGGCAGTAGTTTCCATTTTCTTTCTCCGGTTGAAGGCCGGTCATTGGCGCAGCGGGGAAAGAACGGACCTGTCTGGTCGCCTGACGGAACAAAACTTGCGTATGTGGAGGAAGGCGTGTTGTGGACAATTGCTGTTGATCCTGCTGCGAATCTGATTGGTTCACCAGTTCGCATCACCAATGAATTGGCTGAAGCCCCTAGCTGGACAGGAGATTCTCAATCCCTTGTTTACATCGCTACTGATCATTTAAAAAAGGTGAACATCAATGATGGGTCTACGGAGGATATTCCTGTTGATATTCAATGGACGAATCAAAAAGCAAAGGGCGAAACAATTATTCATGCCGGAAAGATATTTGATGGGCGTTCAAATACTTATAAAATCAATATGGATATTGTTCTCGTTGACAATAGGATCAAAGAGATTGTTCCGCATCAATCGAATCGTGTAGGAAATGTGATTGATGCTTCAACTAAAACAGTGATTCCAGGTCTGATTGAAATGCATACGCATCAGAACGGTTCTGGTGGAGAGTTATTGGGGCGTAACTGGCTTTCGTATGGAATTACTTCCGTGCGTGAGACAGGAGGAGATCCGTACGATGCTTTAGAAAGAAGGGAATCGTGGAGCAGCGGAACACGTATTGGTCCGCGTTTATTTTTTACCGGGCCTTTACTCGATGGTAATCGGGTTTATTATGAGCTGGCCAGTGGGATATCCAGCGGAGCTCAACTTGATATGGAATTAGATCGCGCAGCGAAACTCGAATATGACTTTGTGAAAACGTATGTTCGCTTTCCCGACTACTTTCAAAAGAGAGCAACTGACTTTGCTCATCAGCATGGCATTCCGGTATCATCGCATGAGATTTATCCCGCTACTGCTTATGGGGTAGATGCCGTGGAGCACATGAGTGCCACCAGCCGCAGGGGTTATTCACCAAAGATGACCTATCTTGGAAGATCGTATGACGATGTCATTCAATTGCTGTCTAAGTCGGGGATGAATATGACTCCCACACTTGCTTTGTATGGTGGTTTCAATATCAACTGGAGCAAGGATCCTGAACTGATGAGCAATAGCCAACTGAATGCCCTCTATCCGAAAGAATATATTGATGGTGTTACCGAAGATTCGAAGCACATGATGGAGCTGTATCCCAATGCGGCTATTCAGTTTGGCTTGATGAAAAAGAACCTTTACAAAATGTTTACCCAAGGAGTGCGCATGACGGCAGGAACGGATTCTCCCTTTATCACTTATGGGTTGAGCTTACATGTGGAGATTCACAATTTTGTGGAAGCTGGACTGACTCCGTTTCAGGCTTTGCAATCAACGACACTTCACGCTGCGGAAGCGATAGGGGTGAGCGATGATCTTGGTACCGTTGAGCCTGGTAAGCTGGCCGATCTGGTCATTGTAAATGGTGATCCGCTTAAGAATATCAAAGATGCATGGAACGTGGAGGTCGTTTTTAAGAACGGAATCCAGTATAAGATTGATGACCTGTTAAAGAAAAAGTGATTTTACCCTTTCACAACTTTTTCTCAGCTTTGCCATTATGTTTACAGGAATAATAGAAGGCCTCGCCAAATTGGAAAAGATTGAAGTGGATGGAACAAACAAGCATTTCCGTTTCTCTACACCAATCAGCCACGAGCTTAAAGTGGATCAGAGTATTTCACATAATGGTGTTTGTCTTACTGTGACAAAACTCGAAGCGGCTCACTATTGGGTCACAGCAATTAAGGAAACATTGGAGAAATCCAGTATCGGGAATCTGAAAGCAGGTGACAAGGTTAACC
>JBGATZ010000458.1:0-3806 GCA_044228905.1 Cyclobacteriaceae bacterium
TTTTCCGGCTTTTTAACTTCTGACTTAGCAAACCAACACTTAAATCGCCAAATGCAATGGCAAGATACAAGTACATAATTGCTTTGCCCGGATCGATGTCGGGGATACCCATCTCTTTGGCAAACTGATCGGAGAAAGTGACGAGTACTCCTATCAGATACCACGCAGGCAATCCTATCAGAATACATCGCATGTAAGTCAGAAAACGTTCTCTGTTATTGAAGAACATGAGAAAATTTCCGCGTTCTATATTAGTGGTGGTCAATTGATTGTATAAACCGCTTTCACTCACTGATACACGCAACACAAGTAAGAGCAACCCCAGGCCACCACCAATATAATAGCACGTGCGCCAGTCAAAAACTTTATTGAGCAGGAATGCAGAAACAGCTCCAAGTATTCCGAAGGAAGCAATCATCGCAGAAGCAATGCCTCGCTTTTCTTTCGGAAGCAATTCACTAACAAGTGTAATACCCGCACCGAGTTCTCCCGCCAGACCTACTCCTGCAAGGAAACGTAAGATCACATATTGCGGAATAGTAGTCACCATTCCGTTCAGTATATTAGCGATAGAGTAAAGCAGGATGGAGCCAAATAATACTTTTAATCTTCCTTTCTTGTCGCCAATAATCCCCCATAGAATTCCCCCGGCAAGTAAACCAAGCATCTGAATACTGATGATGAATTCACCCTGGGTGAGGATATCATCAGGAGATAAGCCAAGTGCAGCTAAACTGGGCTTTCTGACAATGCCAAAAAGCAACAGATCATATACGTCAACGAAGAAGCCCAATGCGCTGACAATCACAGCTAGCTGAAAAAGGCTGGTAGATTTTGGTTTTACGGTCACAGCAACTCAATAACAAGAAAGAAAGATAATTCTTTTTATGATTCAATCCATAGATGCCGGAACATCCAATTTATAATTGACAATCGGTTATTTACTAGTTGCTGATTGCTTATCTTCGGGTTCATACCTCTTACCCCATGAAAAAACTTTTACTACTTATTGTTGCCGTGTCGTCACTATTGTCAGTGAACGGGCAGAAAAAATCTACGACAACTGATTCTCGTTTCACCGGGCTGGATGCTGAGCTTCAGAAGGTTCTTGATACCTGGAAGGCTGCTGGCTTTGCCGTTGCTGTGGTAGAGAAAAATAAAATTATTTATGCGAAAGGATTTGGTTACCGTGATTATGAAAAGAAGTTGCCGGTTACACCGAACACACTTTTCGCGATTGGATCATGCTCTAAAGCATTTACATCCTCATTGCTAGGGTTGCTTCGCCAGGATAGCAAACTGGACTTTAATGATTCGCCAGGCAAGTATATCACTGATCTGAAGTTTTATAATTCAGAAATGAACAATAACATTATCATTAAAGACTTGATGTCTCATCGCACGGGGTTGCCCCGTCATGATTATTCCTGGTACTTATTCCCAACATTCAACAGAGATAGCCTGGTGCAGCGAATTCCTTTCCAGGAACCTTTTACCGGTGTTCGCAAGCAATGGTATTACAACAACTTTGCCTTTTTACTTCAGGGTGTAATCGCGGAACATATTACAGGCAAGAGCTGGGAGGACAATATCAGAGAGAAGTTTTTCAAACCGCTGAATATGACTACGTCAAATGTGTCGATCACTGAATTGGAGAAGGCCACTGAACCCGCATTGGGATATGAGGTGAAAAAAGATAAAATAAGTAAAACCGATTACTATCATATTGCCGCTATGGCCCCGGCAGGAAGTATCAATAGCAGTGTAAACGAAATGTCGAACTGGGTAATGACATGGATAAATGGAGGGAAGTTCAACGGAAAGGAAATCCTTCCATCCTCTTATGTTACAGAAGCATTTAGCCCCCAGATGATTATCAATGCAGGTCTCCCTACGAAGGAACATCCGGATGTACACATGGCCAGTTATGGATATGGATGGATGATGGCTTCTTATAAAGGACATTATAGAGTAGAACACGGTGGAAATATCGATGGATTTTCAGCCAGTACTTCTTTCTTCCCAAGCGATAGTGTAGGTATTGTGGTACTGGTGAATCAGAATGGTTCTGCTGTTCCTTCTATTGTTCGCAATACTGTTGCAGACCGAATTTTAAAGGTAGCTCGTACCGACTGGAACAAAGAGCTAAAAGACAAGAGAGACAAAGATGAGAAAGCAGAGAAGGAAATGACGAAGAGTAATAGTAATGTAAAAGGAACAAAACCTTCGCATCCGCTCAAGGATTATGCCGGGCGATTTACTAATCCGGCTTACGGTCCGTTTGATATTGTTTTGAAAAATGATTCGTTGTTTGCTAAGTTCCAGAAAATGAATGTGTGGTTAAGACATAAGCACTACGATATTTTTGAAGGCTTGGTGGTAGACAAAAAGACGGGAATTGATACGACCGATGTATTGGATCCTCGATTTAATTTCACTGGCAACGAAGCAGGAGAGATATCAAAAGTGCTGTTAAAGATTGAACCGATGCTGGATAATCCAATTGAATTTAAGCGGACAACGGTAGCAGCTCCCATAGATAAAGTAACACTCGCTAAGTATGAAGGTGAGTATGAATTAGGTGGCATGGTTGCAAAATTTTATCTGAAAGGAGATAAGTTATACCTGTTGGTTCCAGGTCAGCCCGAATATGAGTTGACGCCAACGGGGAAGGATAAATTCTCAATCAAATTGGATGGATACAAAATTGAGTTTATCGAAAGTGGTGGCAAATATCCGGAGGTGTCATTTATTCAACCTAACGGAACGTTCAAAGGAAAGAAAAAAGGTTAAGTGTAATTGCTTGAGTGAAGCAACTGAAGGTCAAAGGCCAGGATAGCTTTCTTCAATGAAGAAATTATCCTGGCCTTTAATTTTTTAAATTACTCTAATACTTGTGGGTTTAGAATATTTGGAATACGACCGTTTTTGTAGAATTCAATTATATTCTGAGCAGCCAATTGAGACATTGCATTACGGGCCTCTACAGTTCCTGATCCGATATGAGGTAAAACCGCAGCATTGGGCATAGAAAGTAGTGGGTTATTGGGATGCATCGGCTCGGGATTGGTCACGTCCAAACCTGCTCCCCAAATTGTTCCGTTATTTAAAGCTTCAATCAAATCTTCTTCATTGTGAACTCCGCCACGGGAGGTGTTAATGAAAATGGCATTCTTCTGCATTTTAGCAAAAGTAGTTTTGTTGAATATACCTTTGGTCTCAGGGCTGAATACGCTATGTACAGATAATACATCACTTTGTTGAAGCAGCTCATCGAAGCTCACGTATTTAGCATTTAGTAGTTCTTCGGCTTTCGTATTTCTGTTCCTGTTGTGATAGATCACGTTCATACTGTAAGCCCCTTTGCAGCGCTTTGCCATCTCGATACCAATTCTACCTAAACCAAAAATGCCTATCGTTTTATTCTTTAATTCTATGCCTAAATCTTTTTTTGGTTGAAAATGTTTCCATTCACCTTTAGCAATACTTTTGTGGAGGTAAAACATTTTTCGGGACACGGCCATCATCAAACCAAATGCAACATCAGCCGTAGCGTCACTCAATACGTCAGGTGTATTACCTACAGGGATTTTTAGTCTTGTTGCTTCTGCCAGGTCAATGTTGTCGAACCCAACAGCAAATTGCGAGATTACTTCAAGATGTTTGCATGCATTCAGGAAGCTGGAATTGATTTTGTCGCCACTCAGACATAATAATGCATTGTGTTTTTTGGCTGCTTCCAGTAACTCATCAGCAGTAAGTGGTTTTTCATGCCCCATTACGGTTACTTGAAATCCGGATTCACG